>VBEN01000009.1 GCA_005881175.1 Chloroflexota bacterium | reverse complement strand
AACTCTTCAATGACTCACGAACTGTCGATCCGGAAATGCAGGCGATCATGCTCCGCGAGTTGGCAGGGAAGTATCCCTACGTAGTGGAGATCGCCGGGGCGGCCTCCCACGAAGGCGAGTCGGTCGTCGGTCCGGGTTGCGACGATCAGTTCGAGTTCGAGTTCGCCCTGGATCTACTCCTGGACGGCTTCGAACGACTCAGACACGCGGAATCATCAGAGACGACGAAAATCGCTGAAAGTACCGGTTGAAGGGACACCATAACTGCGGCGGTTTCGCTTGGCCAGCCAAACTCGGGGCTTCGACGGATCGCCCGTTACATAGTGGCAGAGATGCGCGCGGGTCTGGTTTGTTGTCTGGCGGCCTTCGCCTTGGTCGGCTGTGGATCCATTACTTCCACCCCCACCGTCCCATCCGGCCCAGTCGAACCTGGCACCATGGTTTTTTCCGGGGCCGTGAGCGGGGGCCAGCAAACCGGAGAGGTTGGCATGCGAGCGGGGCGGGAACGGGAATTTACCGATACTTCGCTGTTCTTGGAGGGGATCCTTAACGGCAAGCCCTACTTCCTGCGGCTCAACGCCTATCCGTATCACGGAGCGGACACCTATCGCTCCTTCTACCACCAACCAGAGCCTCTCGCAAATCACGGCACCAGTGCCACGCCCGATCCTCTGATGGAGGCCGCTCCAAATGGCTACCCTTCGATGGACTTTCTCAACTTCCTGCCGAAATCAGGATCATCTCTATCGACTGAGAATCGCAATGGCGCATCAAGCCTGACTATCAAGGCGGACGAAGAGAGCGGCTCGTTAGCTGCGCGAATGGTCGCGGCTGGTGCACCGACTCTCAACAATGTCGGGGCCTTTACGTGTGGCCCTTCCTTCATTCCATAAGGTTCCGGCTACAGCGCTCAAGCCCTGCTACCTTTAACTAGGGTGTCGAGAGTTCGATCCTCTCCGCCCCTACCAGGCCAGCAAATCCAGGAGGTTGCGGCTGATGCAGCTCGATCCGGACGTCTGGGGGACGGTCTTTCCAGAGTTGCGCGCAGCGGCCGGATCCGCACAGACCCGCCCGGTTGTCGGCTTCCGGGTTAATCGGATTCACTTCATCGGTAATAGGCGCAGCCTGGCGCTGACGGGCCTCGGTCCCCGGACATACTTCTGGGAGCCTGGAAGGAATATCGCCGTCTGCTGCGGTCCTCTGAGCGGTTTCGGCAATCCAGTCCATGAGGCGCCCGCGGCGGGATGCGGGTGTGGCCTGTATGCCTGCCACGACCTTGGCGAGCTCCAATGGGTGTCGAGGGTGCAGAGCGTGCAGCGTGCTGCGAGGCTGCAATGGACTCGCCGCTTCGCCATTCCAGATGACCAGTTCGTCCTCACAGGTGTGGCGGGCAGCGGAACCGTACGGATTCACCAGCGAGGCTGGCGGGCGCAGTTTGCCCGCATCGTGGCCTTCTCCGACGAAATACCTGAGCGAACCTCGATCGGCTTTTTCGGCAGGACGAAGGTTAGGAGCCAAAGGGTGCTCAGCGAGGCGACCGTCGAAGCCCTGGCCAAGAAATATCAGGTACCGGTCGTGTCGTTGACGGAGCTTCCCGACCTGATGCGCGCAGCGGGAGATTTCGTGGAGGGAGCGTAAATGAACTTAGGGCGCGAAATCCGTACGGTCAAGATCGTCGAGGAGCCGGAGACGGCGCCCCAGCCGGTGGAAGAGCCGTCCTGGCCGGAACCGACCAAGGAGCCGGCCCGAGAGTAGCGCTCGCCCCTGGTCTCGTCTCCATTTCGACCGCCTGATGATCGCAGGCAGCCGTCGTCGCCGCCGTCATAGGGGCGATGGGCCTAGTCGCGCCGCACTTCCTTCCGGGCCTGGACTGGCTAGTCAAGATCAGCATCGGTCTCATCGTTGCGACCGCCGGGGTGCTCCTCTTCAGGCAACCGCGTCGCGGTGGGCTCGGCTTTGCGCTCGCACTTTTCATCGCGCAGACCGGCACCCTGGTGGCGATCCGCGGCCTGGTCGCTGCGGGCACCTCCAGCCGGTGGCAGTACATCATGCCGTTTGGGCTCGTGCTGGTCCCAGCCCTGTTCGTCACCTTCATCCTGACACGCCTGGGTTGGTGGCGACGGGCCGGCTTCACCTGGCCGGGCGCCTGGCGTGCGCCGCACCTGGCTGTTCCGCTCGTCGCCACCCTTGCGCTACCAATTGTCGGCCTGTCGGCTCGTGGGTTCATGCCGACGATCGCTCTTGTGCTGGCCCTCCAGATTGTTTTCATGCTGGTCGACGTCTTCATGGAGGAGGCAACCTATCGCGGGCTCGTCCTGGAGGCGCTTGCGCGGTACCCGGCGCTTTCGCGCGTCCTGATCTGCTCGCTCCTTTTCGGGCTCAGCCATGTCGACAATCTCTTCCTGCCTGGCGCCGATGAGCTTGGTGTCGTGTATCAGATGTTCGAGGCGGCGTTGATCGGCGTCTTGTTCGCGGCGGCCCGCTTGCGAATGAACACCATCTGGCCGGTGATCGCGATTCACGCCGCCTACGATTTCATCTTGATCCTGGCCTTTGGGCACGCATCCCCGGTTGCGCCAACGCTCCCCGGCTTCCTCGTCGACACCGCGGTCAATCTCGGCCTGGCCGGACTCGGACTCTTCCTCATCCGGCCGCGACATTCTGGCGGCGTCTTTGCGTTGGAGGGCGTGGCGTGAAGGCATTCAGCCGCAGCCACCTGCTCCTATTCGCAATCGCAGCCGCCGCGGTCCTCGCGTTCCTCGACCTGCAGTGGTTGGACACGCTACGGTACCGCGTCGCCCTCCCCGATTTCTTCGTCTACTACCTCGCGGCGCAGATGGGGCAGGCCCATGGATGGGCCGCGATGTATGACCCTTCAGTGTTCTTGCCAGCCGTGACGAGCGCCGTTGGCCGTCCCTTGCCCTATCTGAACCCGCCCGCCCTGGCCTGGCTGGTGCTGCCCTTGAGCTGGCTGACTTACGCCGTGGCCGCAGTCATCTGGAGTGGGATCCTGGCTGGGGCGTTCGCGGTTGCCTGGCACCTCGTTGCGCCCGGGGCGCGGATATTAAAGGTCGCCCACGGCCTGGCCGCCGCCACACTCCTACCCGTGTTTGTCAGCTTCATGATCGGCCAGGCGAGCCTGATCATCGTGGCCGCAGTGGCGGTGACATGGTGGCTGATGCGGCGCGACCGTCCCTGGCTGGCCGGCATCGCCCTGGCGGCGGTATTTCTAAAGCCACAGGCGGCCTTTCTCGTGCCAGTCGCGCTGCTACTTGCCGGCTACTGGCGTGTCTTTGTCGGCTGGCTGGGAGTGACGGTCATGCTCGCCGCCGTCAGCCTGCTCGTGGTCGGGACCTCGGTTTTCCACAACGTCATGCAATCGCTGGCGGACGTTCAAGGCATTCCCGGGCCCGTCCAGATTTCATTTGGACGTCAGCTGCCATTGCCAGCCGCGGTGATCGGCATCCTCCTCGTCCTCGCCGTCTCGGTTTGGGTGATCAGGCGCGCCCGCCCGGGAGATTCGTCAATTCCGATCGCCGTTGGGCTGGTGGCCAGCATGCTGATCAGCCCCTACATCAACTTCTACGACCTCTCGGCGCCCGTGTTAGCGGGCTGGCTGATCCTTCGGACAAATCCTCCGAGATGGCAACACGCCATCACGTTCATGGTCTACGTCCCAATTTACGTGGCCCCAATATTTCCGCTGATCACCCTCGCCGCGCTGTGTGGCTGGCTTGTGAGCCTGGCTGCGTTACCGCTTCGGCAAGTCCGCCAGGCGTCTGCCCTGACCCAAGCCGCCGCCTGAGTCCCTGACGGGTTACTGCACGATGACGGTCGTACCGACTCCGGCCCACTTGTAGAGGAAGGTCATGGTGTTGAGCGGTACGTTGACGCACCCGTGCGTTCCATTCGTCAGGTTGGCGCCGGGACCGTACACCGTGCGCCAGGGCGCGTCGTGGATGAAGTATCCGCCGTCCTGGTAGAGCATCGCGTATTTCACCCAGGCGCTGGCATACCAGTAGGGGCTGCTCTTCGGCCAGGGCGAGATGAACTGATAAGGCGTGTATTTGGCCTTGATGTGGAAGGTACCGGTGAGCGTTGGCAGAGCCGGCCTACCGGTTGCCACCACGGTTGTCGCGACGACCTTGCCGTTCTCGTAGGCCGTCAGGCTCTGCGTCGCCAGGGTAACCACGATTAGCTTGCCCTGAGCGGCAGGGGTCGGCGCCGGTGTGGGCGTCGCCACGACCGGGGGGACCGTGGGTGTTAGCGTCGCGGCCTCGGATGGTGTCGGGTCTGCGACCGGGGTTGTTGTCGGCTCAGAGGTCGCGTCGGTGCTCGGAGTCGAAACTGGAGCCACCATCGGTGAGTTGGCCGCGCTGGTCAACAGCGTGTTGAGAAAAATGCCCCCGATGAGTCCGAAGAGAATAAAGACACTGACCGTTGATCCAACCCGGATCATGGTTCGCTTGGTCATCGCGCTCCCTTCCTGCGTACGATTGGTCGACTACATAGAAGGAACGCGCCCTCGTTAGGAGAAGTTATCCGTAACCTTTTGCCACCACAGCCGTTTTTGGCGCCGGCTCAGGGCGTCGTTTAGTCGGCTATTGCGTGGGCGCGCAACCCAGCGGCGCGTGCGCGGCGTGGTCGTAGAGGTTCACGAGGAACTGATGTGGATTGACCGTACCCGCGTGGGCCGCTAACGGATGCTGGGACTCGACCACCTCAAAATGGACGTTCGCCATGTCACTGAAGCCGGCGCCCGGATCATCCGGGTCCCCGCCGCTCTTGGCAAGCAAGGCGCCCGCTTCGACGTGCTGCCCATTCTGAGCATCAAACTCGCGGACGTGGCCGTACAGGAACGCAATCGGATCGCCCTGGTCGTCCTTGAGGACATCAGACACCACTACGGATGCCCAACCCTGCGGAAAGCCCGGAATCGTCCAGTTCGTAATCCGGTATGCGGTCCCCGAGGTCACGGCATGCAGCGGCGTCCCACTGTCGAGCACGATGTCGATGGCGTTGTGACCGGACAGCTCCACTAGCGACCCTGTCGTCACGTCGTGCACCGGCAGGTGCTTTCGGATCGTAGTGCCGTTGTAGGCGCCGTAATCCTCAACCATTTGTCCCTCTGGATCGCCCGGCTGACCCCACGGAAGATGTAGATCGAGCGTGGAGGTATCGACCACATTGCTGGTGAAAGCAAGGGCGAGCTTGATTGCCGGGCATCCGGGGCTATGAGAAGGGCTGGGGGCGGGACTCCCGATCGCGGTCGGGGCCACCAGCGGCAGGTTGTGGCTCGCGCCCGACGCGCTGACCGCGTTGAGCTGAAGCGCCGCACCAGTTGCGGTGCCGAGGGCGATGCCGCTGATGATCGCTCCGATCCTTGTGATCTTCATCGCTGCCCTCACAACGCGGCGACGGCAGAGATTGGTACGAAACCGCGACCTGTTGAAAAGCGGCGTAACTTATGGCTGCCACGAAGCGTTTATGAGAACTCGCTCAGGAAACGGAGCTCGTGGGGATAAGCGCGAAAAAATCTGTTGCGTCACGACCACACGCTGATTAGAATTGTTTGCAGCGCTGCGTGGCCGCAGCATCCCACGTTCAGAAGGGCAGGCACAACATGCAAGACATTGATGAACACGGCTGCCTAACGCAGCGCTCCCAGCTGGATCGACTTCGAGAGCTCGCCGAGGGAACCGCTCGGGAGCGCGTTAAGGCCCTGGCGCCAACCGAGCTGTTGGCGACCACGGTCTTCGTGGTTGATCCGGGTGGCAAGGAATCGATATGGGATCTCGATCATCTGGCTGTCGCGGGGTCCGCATCCGGATCGGCCGTCCAGCTGGTCCTCGACCCGGAGTTGGCGCTCGACAATCTGGTGCCGACCCACGCCATCATGCGCATCCTGCGCGATACCGCCGCATCCGCTGTCGCCGTTATGGCCTCGGTTAACGCTTCGGCGGCTGCCCTTCAGCTTGCCGACCTCGATCACGAACAGAGTCTCACCGTGCGAATCGAACGCGAGCCGGAACACGAGCCGGCACTCGGCCAGTGGGACTTCGGCAAGGTGGCGTGGACCGTGCGCCTACGTCATGTGTTGCGTGCCGCGCGGGGCAGGGCGGGCGAAGAGCAGGGGGCCCCGGCATCGGTCCGCCCGCCGATAGCGGCGGCGCAGCCGTCTCGACCCATGGATCCGGCTGCGGCTCGCCTGAGCCTCCGCCGCGAGATGCGCGAACAGCTGCATCGGCCGCCAGTCGCGGCGCCGTCCTGGTTGCAGTAACGAATTAGCTTCGCGGAGCGGACGCAGCGCGTTTGCCGCTGCCCCGAGGTGGCGCGATCGGCACGCCGGCGGCACACTGAGGACATTCCTCGGGTACGTACGACGGAAAATCGAGGCTAAGGCAGGCGAATAGGGGCACGTCCGCCTCCGTCCGGCCCGCGGTGCGGTCGGCCAGGACCCCGATCCCGACCACGCGGCCGCCCGATTCCGTGATGCAGGCCCGCGTCTCCGCGACTGATCCGCCAGTCGTCACCACGTCGTCGACCACCAGGACGCGGGCCCCCGGCGGGATCTCGAAACCGCGGCGTAAGACGCGACCGCCCCGGTCGCCGCGCTCGACATACACCGCATCGACGCCGAGCTGCCGGGCAACTTCGTAGGCAAGAATGATGCCTCCCGTGGTGGGACCGGCGACGAACTGCGTACCAAACGACCTGAAGTGCCCGGCGATCATCGCCGCCAGCTTCATCGTTGACTGCGGATCTTCGAGGACGCGGAATTTCTCGAGGTAGTCGGCACCATGCCGACCGCTGGTGTACACGAAGTGACCACGGAGAAAGGCGCCGGCCGACTCGAATGCCCGCCGCGCCGCAGCTTGCTGCCCTCGATCCTCTTCAGACATGCGCCTCCACCCGGGCCTGCCGGATCGGCAAGGCGCCGAGGTGGCGCAGATCGTGCGCCGCAATGTACGCGGCGATCCCATCATGGATCTCGCGGACCGCCTGCGGCCGCACGTAGTTCACGGTCCCAAGCTGAACCGCTGCGGCGCCGGCCAGCAAGAACTCCAGCGCGTCGGCCGCGGTCGTGATCCCACCGACACCGACAACCGGAATGCGCAGTGCAGCCGCCAACTCCCACACCGCATGCAGGGCGAGTGGCTTGATGGCGGGGCCGCTCAGTCCGCCGCTTCCCCGGGACAGCACCGGCCGGCGACGCCGAACGTCAATCGCCATCCCCAGATAGGTATTGATGGCGGACACACCGTCGGCACCGGCATCTTCGACAGCACGGCCGACCGCAACGATGTCCGTCACGTTGGGCGTCAGCTTGACCAGCAACGGTAACCGGGTGACGGCCCGCACTCCGGCGGTCAGTTGAGCCGCCATCCTGGGGTCAACTCCGAACTGCAGGCCGTTGGCGACGTTCGGGCACGAGATATTCAGCTCCAATCCAGCGATCCCTGCGACGCCGTCGAGACGGCGGGCCACAGCAACATAGTCGTCGACCGCGTCACCAGCGACGTTGACAATCACCGGCACATCCCAGGTCGCCCACTTCGGCGCGTACACACGGACCACGTGGTCGACGCCCGGGTTTTGCAACCCAATGGCGTTGAGCATGGCCGATGGTGTTTCGGCGATCCGGGTAGGGGCATTCCCCTCACGCGCTCCTGGGGTTGTTCCCTTGGTGACGATCGCCCCGAGCGCGGTGCGATCCGCCCCATGCGCATCGAAGCCGTAACCGAAGGTGCCCGAGGCCACCATCACCGGGCTGCGTAGGCGCAGCCCGCGGCCGAGGCTAACGCTGAGATCCACCTGGTCAGCCATGGAAGGCATCCGTCATCCGACCCCAATCGATCCGATCGGCGCGCACGCAGGGCCCGTCAATGCAGCTGAGCAGGTAGCCGCCCCCAGCTCGTGGAATGGCGCAGCCGAGGCAGGTGCCGACGCCGCACCCCATCGGGGTCTCCAGCGCGACCTGGATGGATTCCAGCGGCAACCCGAGTTGACGGACGTTTTCGATCAGGGCCTGCAACATCGGGGTTGGACCGCACGTGAGAATGTCGACCGCCTCCACCCCGACCCTCCCTCGCAGGGTTGAGGTGAACAGGTTGACGACCGAGCCGTGATAGCCGGCGCTGCCATCATCGGTCGCGGTAAGGACATCGGCGCCGGTGAAACGATCGGCGGGCAACAGCTGCGACGAGGTCCGGGCGCCAAGCAACATCGTGACCCGTCGTTTGCGGGCGACCAGCGCCTGGACGACTCCGGGGAAGACAGCCACACCCAGCCCCCCGGCCATGCAGATGACAGGACGCTCCCCCTCGAGGCTGAACCCGCGGCCGAGCGGGCCCAGCAGGTCCAGTTCATGGCCTTCGTGACGAACCGCCAGCCAGCCGCTACCTGCCCCAACGACATTGAAGATGAACCCGATCCGACCACCCTGCGGATCGGCCCAGGCGGCGCTGTAGGGGCGGCGCAGGATCGTCTGCGGCGCGGCGACTGCCAGCTGGAAAAACTGGCCCGGCTTCACCGCGGCCGCGGACGGCGGGTGATGGACGACGAGCTCAATGGCATCGCGCATCGGCGTCGACCGCTGCACCACTACGGCCGGGGCAAGGGCAAGGCTCATGCGCGCACGTCTGCGGTTACGGCTGACCCGACATACTCGCCAAGTGAGGCGACCTGGGAGCGATGCTCGCGCCGCCAGGCCCGCAACGCCTGGACCAACGCGCGGGCTGTGTCGAGGGACGTCAGACACGGAATGCGCCGCTCAACGGATGCCCGCCGAATTTCATACCCATCGCGAAGGGGCACGCCGGGACCGTTGTCACTGAGCGGCCCCGCCGACGACACAGTATTGACGACCAGTTGAACCGTGCCCGCGCGGATGGCGTCGACCACATTTGGATGTCCATCACGCAGCTTCTGCACGATGGTCGCCGGGATGCCCGACTCGCGCAGCAGGCTCGCGGTGCCGCTGGTCGCGTAGAGCGTGAGGCCGAGGCCATGAAACGCGCGCAGGATGGGCAGCGCCTCCGCCTTGTCGGCGTCGGCAATCGAGCAGAGAGCCGCACCATCGGGCGGCAACTCCAGCATGGTCGAGAGGAACGCCTTATACTGCGCCATCGCCAGGTCGGGGGCGATGCCCATCGCCTCCCCTGTCGACTTCATCTCCGGCCCCAGCACGGCGTCAACCGCGGGCAGCTTCGCCATGGAGAAGACAGGGGCTTTCACCGCAAACAGGGGGCGGTTGGGCTGAAGACCGCCGCTGAATCCCTGCTCAGCCAGCGAATGGCCGAGCGACGCATTGGTAGCGAGAGTCACCATCGGCACGCCGGTCACCTTGCTTAGGAACGGCACCGTGCGGCTGGCACGAGGATTCACCTCGAGCACATACGGAATCCCTTCCTGGATCACAAACTGAATGTTGATCAGCCCCACCGCCTTAACGAGTCGGGCGATGAGCCGTGTCGCCTCGACCACGCGCTGCGTTTCTTCGGAGGTCAAGGTGATCGGGGGATAGACCGCAAACGAGTCCCCGGAATGGACTCCGGCCCGCTCGATGTGCTCCAGGATGCCCGGGATCAGTACCGCCTCACCGTCGCAGACGGCATCGACGTCGAGCTCGCGGCCCAGCAGATACTTGTCGATCAAGATCGGACCGCGAACGCCGAACGCGATGGCGGCATCGACGTAACGGCGCAGATCCTCAGCCGAATGCACGATCTCCATCCCTCGACCGCCCAGAACGTACGACGGCCGAACCAGCACCGGGTATCCGACCCGGCGCGCGATGGCCAGCGCGTCGTCGGCACTGGTGGCCGAACCACCTGGGGACTGCGGGATGCCGCTAGCGCGTAACAGCGCTTCGCAGCGCCGACGGTCTTCGGCGAGGTCGATGGTATCGACCGACGACCCCAGGATACGCACGCCGCCCTCAGCCAACGCGTCCGCAAGGTTCAATCCGGTTTGCCCGCCGAACTGGACCACGACGCCGAGCACTGGGTCACGGCGGAGTACGTTGCGAACGCCCTCGAGGTCGAGCGGCTCGAAATAGAGTCGAGTGGAGGCGTCGAAGTCGGTGCTGACCGTCTCTGGATTGCTATTGATGAGCACGCTGTCGAGGCCGGCCGCCTGCAAGGCCGCCGACGCATGAACGCTGCAGTAGTCGAACTCGATGCCCTGGCCGATCCGGATCGGCCCCGACCCGATGACCGCAACGGCGGTGTTGCCGCTGCGGATGATCTCATCCTCATCTTCGTAGGTTGCGTAGTAATAGGGCGTGACCGCTGCGAACTCGGCGGCGCACGTATCAACCTGGCGGAAGGTCGGCTCGATCGCCAGCAGCGGCAGGCGGCCGCTGCTTAGTTCGGCGATCCGTCCGTCGTCAAAGCCGCAGCGCTTGGCGCGCAACATGAGGTCGTGATCGCGTGACCCGTTCGCCAGTTCGGCCTCCAGGGCGGTGATAGCGGCGAGCCGCTCGACAAACCATGGCGCATATCCGGTCGCGCTGCAGATCTCGCTCTGTGACGCGCCATCTCGCAAGGCCTGGAGGACGGCCATCAAACGCCGGTCATTCGGCTGATGCAGGAGATCCGGGCGGCCACGCAGTTGTGCGGCGTCCGGTAGCCGCTGTTCCAGGGCCCGGATGGCTTTGTTGAGCGCCGCCTCGAAGGTGCGCTCGATGGCCATCACCTCGCCGGTCGATTTCATCTGGGTTCCCAGCGTCCGGTCCGCGGCCGGGAATTTATCGAAAGGCCAGCGAGGAATTTTTACCACGCAGTAGTCCAACGCCGGCTCAAAGGCGGCCGTCGTCTTCCCCGTCACCGCGTTGGGAATCTCATGCAGCAAGCGGCCGGCGGCGATCTTGGCGGCCACCCGGGCAATCGGGTAGCCGGTCGCCTTCGAGGCCAGCGCCGATGACCGGCTGACTCGCGGGTTGACCTCGATCACGTAGTACTGATCGGATACGGGATCGAGGGCAAACTGCACATTGCAACCACCCTCGATGCGAAGCTCGCGGATGATGCGCAGGGCAGCCGAGCGCAACATCTGATACTGGCGGTCCGACAGGGTCTGGCTGGGGGCGACCACGATGCTGTCGCCGGTATGGACGCCCATTGGGTCGATGTTTTCCATGTTGCAGACGGCGATGCAGGTGTCATTGGCGTCCCGCATCACCTCATACTCAATTTCTTTCCAGCCGATCAGCGCGCGCTCGACCAGAACCTGACGGATCGGACTGGCCGCCAGGCCTTCGCGGACCACGACTTCAAGCTCGAGCGGGCTCCGCGCCATGCCGCCACCGGTCCCACCCAGGGTGTAGGCGGGTCGTACAACCAGCGGAAAGCCAATCGAGGCGCCGAACTCCTGCGCCGCATCCACCGTGTTAACGGTCCGGCTGGCCGGAGCTGGTTCGCCGATTCGAAGCAGGACGTTCTTGAACGCCTCCCGGTCTTCGGCTTCCCGGATCGCCGCCATCGGCGTTCCCAGCACCCGGACCTGGCACCGTTCCAGCACCCCCGCGTCGGCAAGGGCGACCGCGAGGTTGAGCCCGGTCTGCCCGCCCAGGGTGGCCAGCAGGCCGTCCGGCCGCTCGCGCTCGATGATGGCCGTCACCGCCTCGACCGTCAGCGGCTCGATGTACACGCGATCAGCGACGCCCTCGTCGGTCATGATCGTTGCCGGGTTCGAATTCACCAGCACCGTTCGAACGCCTTCTTCACGCAGGGCTTTGCAGGCCTGCGTACCCGCGTAATCGAACTCGGCTGCCTGGCCGATGACGATCGGCCCCGACCCGATCACGAGAACCATGTTCGGGCGCGCGGGCCTGGAGAGAACGTGGGCGACCGGCGCTGGCCGGCCGGCGACCAGGTCGAGGAATTCGTCGAAGATCACCTGGTTGTCCTGCGGTCCAGGACCGCCTTCAGGATGAAATTGGACCGAGCGGACCGGGAGCCGCGTATGCACGAGTCCCTCGACCGATCCATCGTGCAGATTGCGGTGACTGACGACGAATCCGCTGTCCCGCGGCAGGCTCTCACCGTCGACCTGGAACTCGTGGTTCTGGGAGGTCATGGTCACGCGCCTGCTACGGAGGTCCATCACCGGGTGGTTTCCACCGTGGTGGCCGAACGAGAGCCTTGAGGTGCGGGCGCCGGCCGCCTGTCCGATCAACTGGTGCCCCATACAGATGCCGAGTACCGGCAAGCGCTGAATGAGTGCCCGAGTCATCGCGACCGCCGGTTGCAGTTGCGCCGGATCGCCCGGGCCATTCGACAGCACCACCGCGTCGGGCCGGCGATCGAGGACCGCCTGCAGATCACTGTCGTAGGGCAGCACATCGACCTCGACTCCCCGGGATCGCAGCGAGCGCAGGGTATTGCGTTTGACACCGTAATCGACGACTACGACGCGAAGCCCGGGCCACTGCCGAAAGCCCCCACCCTGCCCTCCCGCAGAGGGGGAGGGTGAGCAAAGCGCGGGATCGAGCGGCTCGACGACGTCGCTGAATCCTTCCGAGACCTGGCGCACCAGGTCCTGCTCCTCGAGCGCGGGCACCCGCTGGATCCGCTCCCGGAGGGATGCGAGTTCCTGGCGGGGCCCGATGATCGCGCGCTGAGCGCCGGTTGTCCGAAGATGCCGCGCCAGCCGCCGACTGTCGCAACCGGTCATGATCGGGATGCCGAAGCCATCCAGCCATTCGACGAGTGACTGGCGGCTGCGCCAATGCTCCTCGAAGCGACTGAGCTGGCGAGTAATCAGGGCCCGAGCCCAGGGCCGCGCCGATTCCTGGAAATCCGCGGTGGCGCCGTAGTTGCCGACCAGGGGATAGGTCATGACCACCATCTGGCCGGCGTAAGACGGGTCCGAAAGGACCTCCTGGTATCCCGTCATGCAGGTGTTGATGACCACCTCGCCGCTCGCCTGCATGGCCTGGCCGCCGCGTTCGCCATGGAGCGTGAATCCGTCCTCGAGCAGGAGCACCATCGGCTCAGGCATGCTGCATCACCCGTTCCATCACAATCTGGCTACGGCACGTCGTCATCACGATGCGTCCGCGCACCCGCCGCCCAGCAAACGGCGTGTTCTTTCCTCGACTCTTGAACGATCCCCCATCCACGATCCACTCCGCCGTGGGGTCGATCAGGATCCACTCGTCATCGATTGACTGTCCGATGATCTCGCGCGGTCGCTCAACGCACGCGCGATAGAGCACGCGATCGTCAAGGCCCAAGTCCATCACGACCGCCAGGGCGGTCTCGAAGCCGTGGAATCCGTTCGCGCCGGCAGCCTTGGCGTCAGCGTCGTGAGGAGCGTGATCGGTCGCGATCGCATCGATCACGCCCTCGGCCAGCGCCTCTCGCAGCGCGTCACGATCGTCGACCGATCGCAGCGGCGGGTTCACGCGGCCGTGCGGGCCCAGGGCCAGGACGTCCGCCGCCGTCAGCGCGAGGTGGTGCGGCGTCGCCTCCGCCGTCACCCGCAGCGCGTGCCGTTTCCCGGTCCGGATCAGATCGACGCCGGCACGGGTACTGACGTGCTGAATGTGGAGGCGCGCACCGGGGACCGCCTGCAACGCCTCGAGCGCCTCTTCCACCGCGGCCGCCTCGGATTCGGGGCCATTTCCAAGCCTCTCAATCTGTGCATGGATGAGCAGCGGCATCCCAGCCTCGGCCGCCGCCCTGAGCGCGCGCCGAAGGGTGGCCTTGTCCATCAGGTGACGGCCGTCGTCGGAGAGGGCGACCGCACCAGCCCGGCGGAGCGCCGCCGCGTCCGTCAGGGTTCGGCCTTCGAGCCCCATCGTGACGGCGGCCACGAAGCTCACGCGGATTGGAAGATCCACCGCCCGGGCCATCAACGCCCGCAGCGGCGCAGGTCGGTCCGTAACCGGGCGCGTATTCGCCATGGCCACCACGTGAGTGAATCCTCCGAAGGCGGCGCTGGTAGCGCCCGATTGCAGCGTCTCCTTTTGCGGAAAGCCGGGATCGCGCAGATGGGCATGGAGGTCCAGCCAACCCGGGGAAAGGATGAGCCCACTGGCATCGCGTTCGACCGCACCGGCGGCGTTGATCTCGACGGTTGTCGGAAGGGAGAGTCCGGTTGGACCCAGGACGCGGACGTTCTGGAGGTGCATCAGCGCTCCGGTCGCTCGAGAATGCGGACGGCATCCTCGCCATCCCGCTCACGCAGGTGCACCTCCACCCACTCCTGCCGCGAGGTGGGCACGTTCTTGCCGATGTAATCCGGTCGTATGGGCAGCTCACGGTGGCCGCGATCGACCAGGACGGCGAGCTGGATCTGTCTGGGGCGACCGGCCGCGATCACCGCGTCGATGGCCGCCCGCACCGTCCGCCCATTGAAGAGCACGTCGTCGACGAGCAGGACCGATCGGCCGTCGACCGCCGCCGCCGGCAGGACTGGCAGGGGGGCGGCCGACGCCCGCGGTAAGTCGTCGCGGTACGCCCGCACATCGAGGGGAATTGCCGGCAGTCGCACGCCTTCCAGCTCGGCGAGCGTCGCGGCCAGTCGTTCGGCCAGCGGCACGCCGCGAGTGACGATGCCCAACAAAGTGAGGTGCGCCAGATCGGGCTGCCGCTCGATAACCTCGTGGGCGATCCGTCGCCAGGCGCGGCGCACGCCCTCTGCATCGAGAATGACCGCCTTGACCGGTGGGCTTTGCAACATCAGCCTGCCATCGCCCAGTCGAGAACAGCCATCCGGACCCAGAGCGCGTTGCGTGCCTGCCGGAAATACGCCGCCCGGGGGTCCGCGTCGACCGGCGGATCGATTTCGCCGGCGCGCGGCAGGGGATGCATCAGGATGGCGTGCTCCGGCAGTCGACGCATCAGCTCGGCGTCCACCACGTAGACGCCGCGATATCGCTCATACTCCTCAGCGGATTCGAAACGCTCCGCCTGGATGCGCGTCTGGTACAGCACGTCCAGGGTGGGCGCCACGTCGGCAAGATCTGTTGCTTCTTGCAGCGGCAGCTGCGCCCTCACCGAGTGCAGCACGTCCTCGCCCATGCGTAGAGCTGGCGGAGCGATCAGCACGAGCTCGTTGCCCTCGAATCGAGCAAGCAGGACGGCCAATGAGCGAGCGGTGCGACCGTGGCGGAGGTCGCCGGCTAGCCCGATCCGCAGATGGTCGAGGCGGCCCAGCTCTTTTTTGATGGTGTACAGGTCGAGCAGCGCCTGGGTCGGGTGATGGCCCGGACCATCGCCAGCGCTGATAACCGGCACCTGAGCGACTCGTGCCGCCCGTGCGGCTGATCCCACCTCCGGGTGACGGAGCACGATGCTGTCGGCGTAGGCACTCACGACCCGAATCGCGTCCTCGAGCGATTCACCCTTAGCCGCCGACGATGTCGTCCTCGCACTCTCGGCACTGAGCACCTGCCCGCCGAGCCGGTGCATGGCCGCCTCGAAGGAGAACCGCGTCCGTGTGCTCGGCTCGTAGAAGATGGTGGCAAGCAGCCGTCCCCGGAGCCGATCCGGGTCGGTGCCGCCACTTTCGAAGCGCGCCGCCCGTTCGAGCAGGCGCACGATCAGGAGCTGGTCGAGGTCCTCGGGCCCGGTCAGATGTCGGAGGGTGACCTGCGTCCGCGCGAGCGGGGCGGTCAGGGTGTCGGTCATCCGATTCTCCTTTCGGCCTCGCTGGGCCGGGTTAAAGGACGAAGATCCCGGTAAGTCTAGGGGCGGCACCGGCTACCTGTCAACGAAAAAGCGTGCGATGATATCAACTCTCTCTATCGAACTCATCGGAGAAAAGAATTGGACAAATACCACCTCGCTTGATAGTGTTGCTATAGCCTTTGGACAGGCGCGATATCAAGTCATGTGTCACCCCGGGCGAGCGGGAGCACATCGGAGGCAAAGGGCGACATGGAGGTTATCGTCTACACGCGGCCCGACTGCGAGAGCAGCCGGAGGATCAAGGAGATCCTGGAGAACCGAGGCGTCGCATTCCAGGAACACGTCTGCGCTGACGGCAAGCTCGACGGGAAGGACCTGCGCAACCTCGATATCGACGTCAAGGACGTTCCCCTCACCGTGATCGACGGCGTGCCGATCGCGGGCCTGAACCAGGCACAGATCGAGCAAGCGATCGGCTGGATCGGGTTCTAAGGTCCCCGGTTCAATCTCCAGTAGCTACCTGACCGACCCGGAAGGGTAGCCGTCCGCCGGCGCAGGTACGAAATTCATGCCCGAAATCGGCAAGCTGCTCATCATCGTCGGCGGCTTCATCCTGGTGGTCGGCCTGGTCCTCTTCTTTGGCCTGCGAATCCCATTCCTGGGACGGTTGCCCGGCGACATCTCGGTCGACCGCGGCAACGTCCATTTCTATTTTCCGATCGTCACCTGTCTGCTGTTGAGCCTGATTTTGACGCTGCTGCTCAACCTGTTTTTCCGCCGCTGATCGGTCAGCTCGTCCGCGCTTTGCGGATTCCCTGGTACAGATCGCGCAGCTCCGGGGTGATGGGCTCGGGCAGGCGAATCTCGAGCGTCGCGTACAGGTCGCCCGCCAGCCCATTCTTGAGCGCCGGCAATCCTTTTCCCTTTAATCGGAACACCTTGCCCGCCTGGCTACCGGAGGGCACGCGCAACTGCAGCTGGGCACCGCTCAGGGACTGGATAGTGACCTCGTCGCCGAGCGCCGCCTGATCGTCGAGCACGGCCAGGGGGGTATAGAGGTCGCGTCCCTTGGCCGCGAAGCGCGGATGGGGCTGCAGCTTGACTCGCAGGTACAGGTCACCGTGCTGCGCCGCCCGCTGGCCCTCCCCCTTGACCCTGATGCGCGAACCCTCGGTCACGCCGGCCGGAATCTTGACCAGGATCTGGCGGCGGGTTGCCCGCACCCCAGCCCCGCCGCAGGTGGGGCAAGTGACGCTCTCGAGCACGGTCCGATTGCCGACCTTGCGGCGTTCGCCGGTAAACCCTGAGCCTCCGCAGGTGGGGCACGTCTCGGGCACTTCCGTCTGGATGGTTCGCTCGCCACCTTGGGCCGCCTCTTCGAGCGTGATCTCGATCGGGTGTTCGATGTCCTCGCCGCGTTCGCGAGTGACGGTCCGTCCGCGCGGGCCTTCGAAATCGAAGCCGGAAAAGCCGCCCGCCTCGCCGGCGAAGAAGGTGTTGAAGAAGTCGCTGAAATCGCCGACGCCGGCGGCGCCGGTCCGCCGGCCAGTCTGCGACTGATACTGGCGGGCGAACTCCTGCTCCCGCTCAATGCGTTCCCAATCGGAGCCGAGCTGATCGTACTTCGACCGCTTCTTCGGGTCACTCAACACTTCGTAAGCCTCGTTGATTAGCTTGAAGCGCTCGGTGGCCTTCGGGTCTTTGTTGACGTCCGGGTGGTACTGCCGGGCCAGGCGTCGATAGGCGGACTTGAGCTCCTTCTCGCTCGCCGTCCGGGTCACGCCCAGGGTCTGGTAGTAGTCCTTGTATTCAGGGGTAGCCATTCTTCAATACGGATAGATGCCCGAAATGGCGCCGGCCGAAACGGCCCGGCTTATGGTCGCCCGCTTAGAAGGGTGTCCGGACGGTCGCGTATTCGCGGCAGTGCTGGACGAACTTGTCGACCAGCACGGGATTCTGTCCGAAGTGGAGATGGATGTAGCTGGCCAGGAGGTTGGGCCCAACGAAGCCCTCGTATCCGATCACATCGCCTTCGGCACTCAACATCTGGTAAGCGGACTTGAGCCCGCTGTCGTGGCCGGTGATCCGGCTCCAGTGAAACTCGTGTCCTCGATAAAACTGGCCGCGGGACGAGAGAATGCTGTCCTCCAGGGTCAGGATCTGCCGATAGCCGAAGCGGTGGATTTCACCATCCATCTCGACATCAACCGGGATCACGTCTGCCATCTCGTAGGTGGCGCCGGAGGTGCGCAGTGACCGTCCGAGGTACATCAACCCGCCGCACTCGGCGTAGATCGGCACACCGCCTCGGTAGGCACGCTGAATCGATTCGGCCATGGCGCGATTCCGGGCGAGCGGTGCGACAAAGCTTTCGGGGAATCCTCCGCCGAGGTAGATGCCGGCGGCATCGGGCGGGAGGTGGGCGTCTTCCAGCGGGCTGAACGGCACAACCTGGGCGCCGCGCTCTTCGAGCAGTTCGAGATTTTCCGGGTAATAGAAGTTGAACGCGTCATCGTAGGCCACGGCCAGCCGCACCGTCGGGCCGCCAGCCGGTTTGCCCTGGAAGATCTTCTTGGGCACCAGCGGCACCAGCTCGGCCTTATTGGCGATTCGCAACAGCAGGTCGAGATCGACGTCGCGATTGATCGTTTCGGAGAGCAGCCCGAGCATCCGGTCCCATTCCTTGTTCTCCGTTACCGGCAGGAGCCCACGCTGCCGCTGCGGAATGTCGAGCTGCGCCATTTTTGGCAGGGCACCAAGCACGGGCAGTTTGGCGATATCCCAGATGGCGTCTTCGACACTGCGCCGGTGCGCATCCGACCTGACGTTGTTGAGCAAGACTCCGGCAATCTTTGGCGGCTCGCCATAACTCTTGAAGCCGAGCGCCACCGCCGCGGCGCTCTGCGCCATGTCGGCGACGTCGACGACCAGCACCACCGGCGCCTTGACGATCCGCGCCACGTCAGCCGTGCTACCGTCGGGACTTCCGCCACGCCCATCGAACAGGCCGAGCATCCCCTCGATCAGCGCAAGATCAGCGCCGAGCGCACCCTGGGCAAGCACCTGGCGCAGCGCACCCTCGCCCAGCATCCAGGAGTCGAGATTGCGGCATGGCCGACCACTGACGTGGGCCAGATAGGCCGGATCGATGTAATCGGGACCAACCTTGAACGATTGGACCGTCATGCCGCGAGCTTTGTAAGCCGCGATCAATCCGGCGGTGAGGATCGTTTTTCCGACGTTGCTCGCGGTCCCCGCAACGACCAGCCTTGGAGTGCGAACCTCGTCCAGCATCCTGCCTCACTATCGCTTGCTAAACAAGGTGCCTCTTCCCCAAAGCACCTGCCTGACGGCTACCGTAGCACAGGGCCCGCGCCTTCGTAAAGGCATCTGAACCGCAATTCGCGGTTAGACGGTCGCCAGAAGCAGGGCGGGTTCGACGGCGGGACGGAGGTCCCGGAGATGCAGACGGACCCGGTCCAAACCGTCCCATCGCTCGCACTGGACCGCATAGACGATGTCAATCCGGCGGCCCGGCGGAAGATGGTTGGCGGTTGCGCCCCTGTCGAAGGCGATCGCCTCAGCCGAGGCGGTCCGGTCGCGCAATTGCAAGCGCAGATGCCGCCGATCGACGCCGAAGGCCTCGGCGCGCACCACCTCGACCTCGCGGCTGAGGAGAAACGGCTCACGATTGCCGACGCCGAAGGGCGCCAGCAGCTGGATTTCCTGGTGAAGGCTTGGCTTGAGGTCGGCAAACGCCGCGGACGCCTCGATCCGGATTGGCCGTGAAAATGCATCGCCATTCAAGCGAAAGGCCGTGTATGCCTCCAGGCTGGCTTTCAAGTCGTCGAACCGGTTGGCGAGCACGGTGAGACCTGCGGCCATGGCGTGTCCGCCAAAGCGATGCAGCAGAGGAGCGCACGATTGCAGGCAATCGACCAGGTGGAATCCGTCTATACTGCGGGCCGATCCGCGCCACTCCTCACCCTCGGTGTTGAAGATGAAGGTGGGGCGATAGAACTCTTCGACCAGACGGCTCGCCGCCAGTCCGAGAACGCCGAGTGGCCAGCTGCTCGCGCCCATGACGATCACCGCGGCGGCATTGTCGAGCTCCACAACCTTGGCTTTCGCTTCGCGTACGATCTCGGCGGTCAGCTGCTGACGTTGTGCATTCTGAACCTGCAGCCGCTGGGCTAGCGGATCGGCGGTCTCGCGGTTGTCGCTCATCAACAACTGGAGCGCCAGCATCGCATCTTCCATCCGACCGGCGGCGTTGATGCGCGGCCCCAGCTGAAACGCGAGATGCTCGGCAGTTACGGGACCACTGATTCCGGCGACAGCCAGCAGGGCCGCACAACCTGAACCGGGGGCTTCATTCAAGCGCTGCAGCCCGGCGCGGACGATGGCCCGGTTTTCGCCGTGTAGCGGAACCACGTCGGCGACCGTGCCCAGCGCGACCGCGTCCAGTGACAGCGTGGGGTCGAGTCTTCCGGGAAACACGCGTTGCTCCAGCGCCACCAACAGTTTGTAGGCCACGCCGCAGGCCGCCAGCCCATCAAACGGATAGGGACAATCGGGTTGTTTGGGATTGACCAGCGCGTCGACCGGCGGGCGCTCGGCCCCGACCTCGTGGTGATCGGTAACGATCAAGCGCATGCCGGAAGGCCGGCCCCGGGCGACGTCAACGGAGTTGGTCCCACAATCGCAGGTGATCACAAGGCGTGCGCCGCGCGCGTGCAGTTCGTGGAGCGCCTCACCGTTCAGCCCATAGCCTTCGGTGAATCGATTGGGGATGTAGGTGATGACGTCGGCGCCAACAGCGCGTAGGCCGCGTGCGAGCGTGACGCAGGCGGTCACGCCGTCGGCGTCGTAGTCGCCGTAGACCGCGATCCGCTCTCCACGATTGACGGCGTCCGCAATCAGCTCGCAAGCGACCGACATGTCTTTCAGTAAGAAGGGGTCAGGTGCCCGCTCGAGGTCGGTCTCCAGCCACGGATCGAGCTGGCTCTGCCGGGTGACGCCCCGCCCATGCAGGATCTGTCGGAAAACCGATGAGAACGCCTCCAGTCCGGGTTGAGCGCGAAGCGGCTCGGGGAGGATCCAGTTCCGGCGTTCCTTTTTCAAAACCGGCCGCATTATGGCACCGCTCAGCGACAGCTGCGTGTCGACGTTTTCCACAGGTCGCCGCGACGGACGGGGTCAGCGAGTCGGCCGGCACTCCTCGAGAACGCGACGAGCCGACTCGACGTCACCGGGCCGGGCGACCAGGATTCGCGCGATTGGAAGGTCCAGGCCGATTGCTAGAAGTTCGAACTGCCGGCGGGTCTGTCCCAGCTCCCCCGCGGCCCCGATCGCCGAGACAAACGCTGAGCTGGGCGCGCCGCCCGATGTCTCGATCCGCGATAGTTCCTCACCGAAACCCATGCGCTCGAAGTGGCGTCGATACGCCGGCACACCAACCGCGTATCGCAGAGCGGCGGCGGCCACGATCCCGTGAGCGAGCTTGGGATCAGGATCGACAGCCGTCCTGATGTACTCGACCACCTGCGGCACGGCTCGGCCAGCGGCCTGCGCGGCTTTGGTCAGTGTCTGCCGTGACCATTCGACCCATTCGGCGCTACACCAGTTGAGCGCGACACCATCCGCCAGTTCCGCGGCGACGGCCAGCATCAGGGGGCCGAGCGCGGCCACGTAGAGCGGCATCTCGGCCGGCAGGCGCTCTCGAAGATCAGCCAGATACGGGGGCATGGTCTGAGCGGGCCGCGGCATCCGCCCACTGCCCACCACCAGGGTGAATCGTCCCTTGGTCGCGTCCCACAGCCGTCGCGCCTGCTCCGCGTAAAACAGCGCGGGACGACCGGATGCGGGAACGGCGGAGATGCCGACCGGCAGCCCGCTCGCCTGGTGCCAGCGCAGACAGCGATCGAAGGCCGCCGCGTCGGCGCCGGAGGGCGTCCAGGCCGAGTGGTAACCAAGGTCGGCGGCCAGACGAACGAGCCGCAGCTCGTCGGCTTCGCTCAGGCCCTGGTCGGGATCGATGCCGAAGCCGGTCGACACGTCAGCCCGCGGCTTTTACGCGGCCGCGTCCTGCTGAACGATCACGGGCGGGGTCCGCTCCTTGCTCCAGTTCAGGATGAAGATCACCGCGATCAGCAGCCCGGTGCCGACGAATTGCGGCAGGTAGAGCGGCTGGTTGAAACCATAGGGCGGCGGCGCCGAGGCGATAAAGGTCGCGGCCACCGGGTAAGCCATTTCCGCGATCGTCGCCAGGGTTGCCGGCGTGCTCGCCAGCGCGCGGTAATAGAGGAGCAGCGCGAAGAGTCCCGGAATCAGCGCTATTCCCAGAAACGGAAAGGCGTCTCCAGTCTGGTAATGGCTGAAGCCAGACAGGCCGTTCTGGACGAGCACAACAAGGACGAGGACCGGAAGCGCCAGCGTGAAGCGCAGGGCCGTCGTCGTCGGGAAGCTCAGCTTGCCAAGCACGAAGCGACCCAGCACGGTGCCGCTGGCCCACAGGCCGGCTGCGCCGAGCGCATAGAGTCCGGCCTCGAGCCGGCCGTGCTGCAGGTCGGAAAACGGCGCCATCAGGTTCTGGGCAAAAACCACCATGTACACGCCGACGATTGCCAGAGCGGCGGCCGGCCAGAACCAGGGGCGCCGTCGTTCGCCCAGGATGATCCACGCCAGCAGGATCGCGATCAGCGGCTGGGTTTGCTGCAGCACGAAGGTCTCGGCGAAGTGTCGGTACGAAAAGGAGGTCGTGAAGAGGATCGTCGCAACCGCCTGTGGACCCACCCCGATCAGCCCTATCGCCAGCCAACCACGCCTGTCCAGGCGGCGCATCTCCGGGATGCCGCGGAGCAGAAACGTGACCAGGAAGAGGCTGACCAGGGCGTCTTCGACGACGACGATCTGAGATGGCGTTAAATGACCGATCAACTGGGCACGGAAGTAGGTATCCGACGCCCAGAGCATCGCCGCCACGGCGATGAGCACCACCGAAAACCGGTCGATCAGGCCAACTCTCGTCGGCGCTGCGACCGGCTGGGCCTCGCTCTTCGGAACGGCCATCGTCTACACTCCTTTGGCCGCCGGGGCAGCGATCGGGCGCACCGTGTGCGCTCCGAGGGCCTTCTTTCATCCCGACTGTACGGTCGGCCCCGGAATTGGCGCTACGCCATCACCGGGTCATGCGTCGTAGGACGCTCGCGGGCTTTACCGCCGATCGGGGATTCACACCCCTGCCCCGAAGACCGCTTACTAAGGTAGCAGATTCTTTTCGCGCCCTTCCGTCAATGTCTGAAGTGACGCTCGCCGGTGAAGACCATGGCGATCCCGGCAGCGTCGGCCGCCGCGACCGCCTCGCTGTCCTTGACCGAGCCGCCCGGCTGGACGATCGCCCGCACGCCGGCGCGCGCCGCTACCTCGACACCATCCGGGTAAGGGAAGAAGCCGTCGCTGGCCAGCACCGAGCCGGCTACACGCGATGCCCCCCGGTGGACAGCCAGCTCGACTGCCTCGACCCGGCTCATCTGCCCGGCACCAATCCCGACCGCGGCACCCTCATGCGCCAGCACAATGGCGTTCGAGCGCACGTGCTTGACGACGGTCCAGGCGAACTGCAGGTCCTTCCAGGTCGCGTCATCGGGCATCTTCGACGTCACGACTCGAGCCTCACCCAGCGTGCCGCCACTTCGATCCGCCGTCTGCACCAGAAATCCGCCGGTGATGGGCCGCGCATCCATGCCCAGATTCGCAGCCCCGGGGCCGGGTTGGAGCACGCGCAGTTTCGGTCTGGTTATGAGGACCTCGCGAGCGGCGTCGTCGAAGGAAGGCGCCACCACGACTTCCAGGAAGGGACCGACCAGTGCCGTGGCCGCAGCCGCCCCGACCGGGCGGTTGAAGGCAACGATGCCACCAAAGGCAGAGCGACGGTCGCAGTTGAGCGCGCGGTCGAAAGCTTCAGCCGGGTCCATGCCAACGGCGACGCCGCAAGGGTTGGCGTGCTTGATGATGGCCACTGCCGTGGTCGAGAAATCGCCGACCAGCGACCAGGCGGCCTGGGCGTCGAGGAGGTTGTTATAGGACAGCTCGACCCCCTGCCACTGCGTCGCCCCTGCGACGCCGCCGCCCTCGGCGGTGCGATACAGCGCCGCAGATTGGTGCGGGTTCTCACCGTAGCGCAGGTCCCGCACCTTACGGCCGCCGAGCGTGAAATCCTGCGGTAACGTCTCCGAGGCGTGGGAATCTCGGAGATGCTCACCGATCGCGGCATCGTAGGCAGCCGTGTGTCCGAAGGCCACCGCCGCCAGGTGCCGGCGCAGTGAGGGGGGAACGCCCGCCGAATCGTTGAGCGCGGCAAGCACGACCGGGTAATCACTCGGCCGGACCACCGGCAGCACATGGTCGTGGTTCTTGGCGGCGGCCCGCAGCAACGTCACCCCGCCAATGTCGATGGACTCGATGGTTTGCGCGTGGCCCGCGCCGGACAGCACCGTATCGACAAAAGGATAGAGATTGACGACCACGAGGTCGATCAGCTTCAGTTTGCGATCGGCAAGCTCCTGCAGGTGGCGCGGCTCGTCGCGGCGCGCCAGGATACCGGCGTGGACGTTGGGATGCAACGTCTTGACGCGGCCATCCAGCATCTCGGGGAATCCGGTCAATTCCTGAAGGGCGTGCACAGGGATCCCCGCATCACGCAGGACACGCTCGGTACCCCCCGTGGCAAAAATCGTCACCGCAAGACGGTCGAGCGCGCGCGCGAAATCAACCAGGCCAGTCTTGTCCGAGACGCTGAGGAGCGCGTTCACACCGTGAGGGGCAGCGCCTGGCCGGCGACCTGCTTGACGACCATCGGCAGCAGCGTGTGCTCCTCGGCCTGGATCCGCTCCCGAAGAGTCTCCACCGTGTCATCAGGCCGCACCTCAACCCGTCGCTGGGCGAGGATCGGCCCAGCGTCGACATCTTTGGTCACCACGTGCACCGTACATCCCGTCTCGGTGACGCGCGCCTCCAGGGCCATGGCGACCGCGTCCATGGTGCCGGCGAACTGCGGCAGTAAGGACGGGTGAATGTTGATGATGCGGCCCGCGAACTCGCGCGTGAAGCCACGTTCCAGGATGGCATCGTAGCCCGCGCAAACCACCAGTTCCACGCCGTGAAGGCGAAGCTTCCTCGCCATCGAAAGGTCGCGCCCTTTACGGTCGGGATAGTCGGCCAGCCGGAAGGTCGCGTGCGAGATGCCCGCCTTGTTGGCCAGCTCGAGCGCTGCGCAATCGCGGTTGGCGCAGACGACCACGACGCGCGCCGGGTAGAGCGGATCCTTCATCGCCTCGATCAGGGCCTGCAGGTTGCTGCCCCGGCCGGACACCAGGACGCCAACCCGGAGCCGAGTCACTCCAGGATCTGGACACGCCGCTGCTCGGATGCCACGATATCGCCCACCTGGAAAATCTCCCCTTCGAGGACCCGCAGCGCGGTCTCGACGCTCGACTCGTCCACCACGACGATCATCCCAATGCCCATGTTGAAGGTACGCCACATCTCCTCGTCCGCAACGAAGGGAGCCAGATAGGAAAAGATCGGTGGCTCCGGCCAGGTGCCACGCTGAAGACGCCCTCCAAGGCCAACCGGCAGGATCCTCGGCAGGTTCCCCACGATGCCGCCGCCGGTGATGTGCGCCAGCCCTTTGATGGTGACGGTCTCGCGCAGCCGGCGCACCGGCTCCAGGTACGAGGGGTGGGGCGCCAGAAGCGCATCGAGCACCGTCTGACCATTCCCAGGGATGGTCTGGGCCAGTGCCTGGCGAGGGATCACGCGGCGGGCCAGGCTGAAGCCGTTGGTATGGAGGCCGGTTGAAGGGAGGGCGAGCAGCGCATCCCCGGCGCTGATCGACGTGCCGTCGATGACCGTGTCGCGTTCGCAAACTCCCACCATGAATCCGGCGATGTCGTAGGTCGAGGGCCGGTACAGTCCCGGCATCTCGGCCGTTTCCCCGCCAAGCAGCGCACAGTTGACTTGCCGGCAGGCGTTCGCCATTCCGGCCACCACCTCGGCCACCACGGGCGGCTCGAGCACGCCAGTGGCAACATAATCGAGAAAGAAAATCGGATCAGCGCCCGCGGTGAGGACGTCGTCGACGCAGTGGTTCACCAGGTCGGCGCCGATCTGGGCGTGGCGGCCGGCCTCGCTGGCGAGCAAGACTTTCGTTCCCACGCCGTCGGTGCTGGCGACCAGCACCGGCTGCTGGTATCGGCGGGTATCCAGTGCGAAGAGTCCGCTGAAGGGGCCCACCCCGGCAAGCACCTCAGGACCCTGGGTTGATTCGGCCAGTGGCTTGATCAGCTCGACAGCACGGTTGCCGGCCGTGATGTCAACGCCCGCCTCGCGATAGGTGCTCACGTCAGCACCGTCTCCAGAGCCAGCTTGTCCATCTCGAGCTGCACCGGTACGGGTACCGGGTAATCACCGTCAAAGCAGGCCATGCAGAAACCGGTCACATTCTTGACGGCGCGGAAGAGTCCCGCCTTGCTCAGGTACCTCAATGAGTCGGCGCCGATCAGCTGCTCGACCTCTTCGACCGTCCGGCCCGAGGCGATCAACTCCGCTCGGCTGGCGATGTCGATGCCCATGAAACAGGGCCACTGGATGGGCGGGCTACTGACCCGCATGTGGACGGATTTGGTGCCGGCCCGCCGCAACTCCTCCACGATCTTCTTGCTGGTGGTACCGCGAACGATCGAGTCGTCTACGAGCACGACGCGTTTCCCGTCGAGGATCTCCCGCAACGGGTTGAACTTCAACTTGATGCCGACGTTGCGCAATCGCTGATTTGGCTGGATGAAAGTGCGCGTGATGTAGCGGCTCTTGATCAAGCCCTCGCTGTAGGGGATACCGCTGGCCTCCGCGTAGCCGACCGCCGCCGGCGTCCCCGAATCCGGTAAGGAGATGACGATATCGCCGTCAGCCGGCGCCTCCCGGGCGAGCTCGCGACCCATGTTGCGGCGGGCTTCATAGAGCGACTGACCCTGCAAGCGCGAGTCGGGCCGCGCGAAGTAGATGAACTCGAACATGCACATCGCCTTCCGGGTCGAAGGCAGCAGCTGCTCGGCTACCAGTTGGCCCTGTCCAAGCCGGACGGCCTCGCCCGGTTCGATCTCCCGCACGAACTCGGCGCCGACGGTGTCGAGGGCACAGGTCTCGGAGGCGATGATGCCGCCACCGTCGGGGAGGCGTCCGAGGCAGAGTGGTCGGATGCCGAGGGGATCGCGAACGCCGACCAGGCTGTCGCGGGTCATCACCAGCAGGCAGTACGCGCCCTGAAATCGGGGGAGACCCCGACGCAGAACCGATAGCAAGTCGCCACCGCTGGTGCGGGCGAGGACCTCGGCGATGACTTCCGTGTCGCTTGATGTTTTGAACCGCAGGCCTTCCTGCTCGAGGCCCTGGCGCAGCGACTGAGCATTCGTCAGGTTGCCGTTGTGCGCGATCGCCATCGTGCCGAGTTGTGGGTGTTCGACGGTGATCGGCTGGGCGTTCTCGAGCCGGTTCGACCCGGTGGTCGAGTAACGCGTATGACCAAGCGCAAGCTGGCCGGTCAAGCGTTCCAGGGCGGCCTGATCGAAGGCCTGCGCCACCAATCCCATCGCCTTGTGCACTCGCAACTGGCGACCGTCACTCACCGCGATGCCCGCGCTCTCCTGGCCACGGTGCTGCAGGGCATAGAGACCGAAGTAGGTCAGATTGGCGACATCCTCACCGGGGGCCTCGATGCCGAACAGACCACACTCCTCATGCATCCGTTCCTCGGCGAGCCAGTGACGGCGGATCAAAAGGGCGTCTCCCAAGCGGCTCGCAGCGTGTCGAGGGGGACCCGGATATCCGATCCCACCTGGAAGTCCTCGCCGCCAACCACACCGATGGCGTAGAGGGGAACATGGTGGTGCGCCATCAGTTTCTGCAGCTCTGGCACCCGACGCGGCGCCACGCTGACGATGACGCGGCCTTGCGATTCACCGAAGTAGAAGGCCTCACGACTGACGTGGCCCACGATGCTGGGGCAGCGCAGCCCTCGTCCGCCGAAGAGCGCACTCTCCGCCAGTGCAATCAGCAGGCCGCCTTCGGCAACATCGTGGGCGCAGCGTAGCACTCCTCTTCCGATGGAATCGAGCAGCCCCGCTTGCAGGCGACGCTCCATCTCGAGACTCACCATCGGTGGCCGGCCTTCCACTCTGGCGCCCAGCATTCGCAGGTACTCGCTGCCAGCGAGTTCCTCATGAGTCTCTCCCAGGAGGAATACGAGATCGCCATCCTCCTGAAACCCAGCCGGGCAACGAGCCGATAGGTCGTCCAGCAAGCCGACCATGCCGATCACCGGTGTCGGCGGGATATTCCGTTCACTCGTCTCGTTGTAGAGGCTCACGTTTCCGCTGACCACCGGGAGGTCGAAGGCCCTGCAGGCGTCGGCCAGACCCCGGACGCTCTCCTGCAGCTGTCCAAAAACCCATGGGCGCTCGGGATTGCCAAAGTTGAGGCAATTGGTCACGGCGATCGGACGCGCCCCGGTGCACGTAATGTTTCGGGCCGCCTCAGCGACCGCGGCTTTCGTGCCTTCATACGGGTCGAGCGCAACGTACCAGGGATTGCCGTCGGTCGTCAGGGCCAGCGCCTTGTGGGTGCCCGGCACTCGCAGCAGGGCGGCGTCGAAGCCCGGACCGATGACGGTATTGTCCTGGACCTGGTGATCGTAGGTGCGGTAGATGGGACGGCGGCTGCGCAAGTTCGGGCGGGCGATCAGGTCCAGCAGCACGGCCTCGGGCTCCTCGATGGAAGGCAAAACGGGCGACGGTGGCTTGTCCCCAAACGCGGCAGCGGGTGATCGAAGTGGGACGCCGTCGACCAACGTCTTCAGAGGAAGATCGGCAGCGACAGCGCCAGCGTCTCGAATGCGGATCCGCCCCGTCGAGGTTATGTTGCCAACCCGATCCGCATGCAGCTCGAAGTGGTCGAAGATCTGCCGGGCAGCGGTCTCAGCCTCCGGCCTGACAACCACCAGCATCCGCTCCTGAGATTCGGACAGCATCACCTCGTAGGCGCTCATGCCCAGCTCCCGCCGGCTGACCCGGTCGACATCGATGTCGATGCCGCGACCGCCGCGGTGCGCCAACTCGCTCGCGGCACTTGTCAATCCGGCAGCGCCCAGGTCCTGAATGGCCGTGACGCCGTCGAGCTCGTTGAGCTGCAGGCAGGCTTCGCAGAGTAGCTTCTCGAGGAATGGGTTCCCGACCTGGACCGCGGGACGCCGGGAGGCCGATCGTTCATCCATCTCCACCGAAGCGAAGGTCGCGCCGTGGATGCCGTCGCGGCCGGTGTCGGCACCGACGAGCAGCACGACGTCGCCGGTGCGGTCGGCCTTTGCATGCCGCAGCCGCTGGTGCGCCACCAGCCCAACGCACATCGCATTGACAATCGGGTTGTCGTCGTAACCGCTATCGAAGTAGACCTCGCCACCGACCGTCGGACAGCCGAAGCAATTGCCGTAGCCGCCGATGCCCGCGACGACACCCTGGAACAGGTGACGATTGCGGCCCCCTTCCAACGGACCGAAGCGCAGGGCGTTGAGAATCGCAATGGGACGTGCCCCCATGGCAAAAACGTCCCGAAGGATCCCGCCCACACCGGTGGCGGCACCCTGGTATGGCTCGATCGCCGATGGATGATTGTGCGACTCGATCTTGAAGACGACCGCCAGCCCATCACCGATATCCACAGCACCCGCGTTCTCGCCTGGACCTTGAAGCACGTACGGGCCCTCAGTCGGCAGCTGACGTAGCAACGATTTCGAGGTCTTGTAGGAGCAGTGCTCACTCCAGAGCGCACCGAGCATCCCGAGCTCAAGTTCATTGGGGGCACGGCCGAGGGCACCGAGAATGCCACGGTATTCGTCCTGGTTGAGGGCGACCGCCGCCAACGCGAGCCGGCCAATAGTGGCCGCCATTAGACGGGGACCCGCGCCAGGGCGTGAACGGCCGAGCGAAAGACAGCAAGCCCATCGTCGCCGCCCAGCAGCACCTCGCAGGCCCGTTCGGGATGCGGCATCATGCCAACCACGTTGCCCCGCGGATTGGAGATTCCGGCGATGTTGCGCAGTGAGCCGTTCGGATTCGCCGCGGCGGTCACCCGCCCGTCCGGTGCACAGTAGCGGAACACCACCCTCCCGTCTCGTTCGAGCGACTCGAGGGTATGTGCATCGGCGAAGAAGTTCCCCTCGCCATGGGAAATCGGGATTCGGAGCACCTGGCCCGGGCGAGAGTCCAGCGTAAAAGCCGAGTCACTCTGCTCAACACGCAGGTGGACCCACTCACATCGAAACTCGCAGGATGAATTCCTGAGCAGCGCCCCCGGGAGCAGTCGTGCCTCCTGCAGGATTTGAAAGCCGTTGCAGATTCCCAGCACCAGTCCGCCACGATTCGCAAAGTCGCTGACGGCCTCCATCACCGGTGTGAAGCGCGCTAGCGCGCCGCAGCGCAGATAGTCGCCGTAGGAAAAGCCGCCAGGCAGGATGACCAGGTCCAGATCATGCAAATCGCGCTCGCGATGATCGACGTAGCGGACCGGCTCGCCCAGGATCTCGCCGACCGCATGAGCACAGTCCCGGTCACTCCAGGTGCCCGGGAAGACAACGATGCCCGTCCTCAAGAACCGCCCCCGCCCTGGCCTCCCCCGCGAGCGGGGGAGGGAGATTGCAACGCGGGCTCGGGCCGGAGCTCGACCCGGAAATCCTCGATGACCGCATTGGCGAGAAGCTGGTGAGCCATGTCTTCGACCCGAGCTCGGGCATGATCTTCGTCCGGCTCGTCCACCGTGATCACGAGGTACTTGCCGGCCCGCACATCTTTGACCGACTCGAAGCCGAGGGCGTGCAGACCCCCGCGGATCGTGAGACCCGCGGGATCGTTGACAACCGCCTTCAGCGTGACGAAGACTTCAGCTCGGTACATAACGCCTCAAACCCTCGCTTCGCAATTCGCGTGGCTCCCGTGGGCCGGCGGCCCCGAGGCGGCGCAGTGCCTCGAGGTAACGGCTGCTCGTTCCCTCAACCACGTCATCAGGCAGCCAGGGTGCCGGCGGTTGCTTGTTCCAGCCAAGTTGCTCGAGGTAATCGCGGACGTACTGCTTGTCGAATGACGGCTGTGGTCCCCCGGGACGGTATTGTTCGGCATCCCAGAACCGCGATGAATCGGGCGTCAACAGCTCATCGATCAAGATGATCTCACCATGATGGAACCCGAACTCGAACTTCGTATCGGCCAGGATGAGTCCCGACGTCAGCGCCCGCTCCGTCCCAAACCGGTAGAGCGAAAGGCTGAGCCGTTCGAGCGTCTCGGCCAGCTCCCGGCCGGCCCTGTTGGCGAGCTCAGCCCGCGAAATGTTTTCATCATGGCCGGCAGCCGCCTTGGTGGATGGGGTAAAGATCGGTTCGGGCAGCCGGGCGCTCTCTCGCAATCCCCTGGGCAGCGGCGCTCCGGCGATCGATCCGCTGCGCTGGTAGTCCTTCCAGCCCGACCCCGAGATGTAGCCGCGTACCACGCACTCAAACGGGATCGGCTCGGCCATAACGACCCGCATGCTCCGCTGCTCGAGGTCCGGCAGCTCACGGAGGAGCGGGGGTGGGACCGACAGGTCAGGGGAAAGGTGATTGCGGACCAGGTCGGCCGTCTGCGCGAACCAGGCAAGCGAGAGTTGATTCAGGACCCGTCCCTTTTGTGGGATCGGGGTTGGGAGCACCACGTCGAAGGCGGAAATCCGGTCGGTCGCCACCATCAACAGCTCGCCCTCGCTCATCCGGTAGGTGTCGCGGACCTTGCCGCGGGAGTGCAACGGCAGGGGCAGGGCCGTCGTCGTGACCGCCGTCATCTGCGCTGGATCTCCGCGGGGGCCGGCTCAATCCCGAGCCGCTCGAAGGTCACATCGAGGTGGCGCAGGTAGAAGGCTGGGTCGAAGAGCTCCGCGAGCTCTTCGGCGGTGAGCCTCTCGCGCACCTCCGGCGCTTGCCCGACGATGGTCTTGAAGTCCTGCCCATCATCGAGCGCGCTCAAGGCCGCGCGCTGCACGACCCGATAGGCGTCCTGGCGCGACATCCCTTTCTGAACAAGGGCCAGCAGCACCCGCTGCGAGAAGACCACGCCGCCGCTGCGATACAGATTGGCCCGCATCCGTTCGCGGTCGATGGTCAATCCTTCCAGGATGTCGGCCGTCAGGCGGAGCATGTAATCGAGCAGGACGCAGGCATCGGGAACGATGATTCGTTCCGCCGAGGAATGGCTGATATCACGCTCGTGCCAGAGCGCCTGGTTCTCCAGCGCGGTCTGGGCGTAGCCGCGCATCACCCGGGCCAGGCCACAGATCCGCTCACTCAGGATCGGGTTGCGTTTGTGCGGCATCGCGGACGAGCCCTTCTGCTGCTCGCCGAACGGTTCACGAACCTCGGAGACCTCACTCCGCTGCAGATGCCGGATGTCCGTGGCGAATTTCTCAAGGCTGCCGGCAAGCACAGCCAGCGTCGAGAGGTAGGCGGCGTGCCGGTCGCGCGGGATCACCTGAGTCGTCACGGGCGCGACCTTGAGGCGCAGCTTTGCCAGGGCAGCTTCTTCGACCCGGGGATCGACCGTGGCATGCGTCCCCACCGCGCCGGACAGCTTGCCCACTCGGATGTCTTCCCGGGCGGTGACCAGCCGCTGGCGGTCACGGTCCAGCTCGTCCAGCCAGCCGGCGAGCACAAACCCGAAGCTCAGCGGCTCGGCATGGATGCCGTGGGTCCGGCCGGCCATCAGCGTCCCGCGCTCCTCGATCGCACGGCGCCGGATCACGGAGGAAACCCGATCGAGGTCGTTGAGCAGGATGTCGGCGGCGCTGACCAGCTGCAGCGCCAGCGCCGTATCGAGGATGTCGGAGGAAGTCAGGCCCCGGTGCAGGTAACGGGCGTCGTCTCCCACCGACTCGGCCAGAGAGTCCAGGAAAGCCACCACATCATGCCCAACCCGCTCCTCCAGCCGGGCGATGTGATCGGGATCGACAGTCGCCTGCCGGAGGCGCTCGATCGCCGCTTTGGGGATCTCTCCGATCTCGGCCCAACCCTCGGTCACGATGAGTTCGATCCGCAGCCACAGTTCGTAGCGCTGCTTTGGGGCGAAGATCTCGCTCATCTCCGGGTGAGCGTATCGGGGGATCAAACGGCGGCAGGTCTCCTTTTGGGTGGCGGGCCGTCGGTGACCGGCTGATTATACTGGCGATTCCCCCTCCAAAACCGGCGGGCCGCCGGCCGTACGGCAGACCGTAACCTCCCGTCCCACGGGCGACTTTTTCTTATACGGGGAGTTGCTGGTAAATTGGCCGAGCACGTAACCAAGAGGGGGCGTGGCCCGTTCAGTCTGCAGCGGGCGCCCCGTGGGGTGCCTTGATGCCGGAAAGATTTGAAGAGCGGGAACTTGTCGAGCGGGCGAAGCTGGACCCGGACGCGTTCGGGGCGCTTTACGACCGCTATTTCCCGCAGATCTATCGCTTTGCGTATTCCCGAGTTCGAGACCAGTCGCTGGCAGAGGATGTGACGTCGGAGGTGTTCTTTAAAGCGCTGAAAAACATCAAGCGGTACACCTACTCCGGCCACCCCTTCTCGTCGTGGCTCTACCAGATCACGCTGAACGCGGTCGCCGACCACTATCGCGGGGCGGCCGGAAAAGAGGTAGAGCTCGAGGAGGGCGCCAGCCTGCCCAGCACCGAGCCGACCGTGGTCGACGAGGTGGTGCGGCGCGATCGCAGCCGCCGGGTCTGGTCCGCGATTGACCAGCTGCCGAAGCAGCAGCGGGCCGCCATGGTGCTGAAGTTCGGTGAAGACCGGAAGATCGAGGAGATCGCCCAGATCCTGGGCAAGAGCTCCGGAGCGGTCAAGCTGCTGCTCCATCGCGGCGTCGAGCGGCTGCGCCGGGAGCTCCCTCCCGAATTCGAGCTGGGGACGCCTTGATGGAAGACAAAGAACTCGACGAGCTCTTCACCGATCCGGCCCACCAGGAAGTAGTGGACCTCCTCAAGGCGTCGCGGCCCGCGACTCCGCCGCTCGACCCCAACTTCCGCCTGCATCTGCGGGCCCAGCTGATGGCCGAGGCCCGGAACACCCTCACTCCGCGAGCCGCGCGATCGTGGTTTCCATTTACCTTCACGCCCCGGCTGCTGGCGCCGGCGATGGCCGCGGTGGCCGCTGGCTTCATCGTCGTGCTCGGCATCGAGGTCTACCTGGCGAACCAGCCCACCACCTCATCGCTGGTGGCCATGGACGTTAGCAAGCTCAACAACAAGACCAACGTGGCGACCGGTGAGCCGATCGAGATCCCCTTCAGTGGGCCCGTTGACCAAGCCGCGGTGGAGGTCCAGATCGAGCCGGCGACCTCGTTTACCCAGCAGTGGGTCGGCCAAAAGCTGGTCATCGTCCCCGACCATCCATTGGCTCCCAACACAACGTATACGGTCACGGTCAAGCCCAAGGCGACCGTGCCCTCGCCCAACGCCTCCAATCCCAATACCCCGAAACCGGCCGTGGCCCCCACGCCCGCCGTGGTGCACTTCACGACGGTCCGCGCCCCGGTCCCGCCGGTGGTCCCGCCGTCGTTTCGGAGCGCGGGCGTCACCTACGGGTTCGACAGCCGCCTCGGGGATTCAGCCAGGGTCAACATCCTGGGCGCGGTGTGGACGCCCGCCGGCCAGTTGCTGGTCACCCGCCCGGGCGGCCAACCGGGGCCCTCATCGCTGCCCACCGCATCGGCGACGGCGAGCGGCTCCGGCCCAGCGGCGAGCACCGACGTCTGGTTGATGAGCACAATGGGGACGCCCATCCGGATGGTCGCCCCGGGCGGCAACTTCCCGGCAGCGGCTCCCACCGGTGGGCTCTTTAGCGTCTGGCGCCAGGCGGAAGGCAACCATGCCAACCTCGAGGTTCGTGACTTGCAGGGGAACCTGATTTCGACCGCGGCTACGGTTGAGGGCGTTCCCGATCGACCGGCGGTCTGGATTGGCGCCGACCGGCTGGCCTATGTCGATGGGGGCACCCTTCGCATCGTGGGACTGCATGCTCCGCTCGAGACGCCGGCACTCAAGGTCGACCATGGCAGCCTGGCGGCATCGCCGAACGGGCAGCTGCTGGCGGTACAGTCAACCGGGGGCTCCGTCGTGCTCGACCTGACGCCGGCCGCCACTCAGCGCCTGCATGACGGCGCTACCGGCTTTAACTGGTCGGCCAAAGGGGACCTCGCCTTTACGATCCAGCGCGAGAATGGCACGGATCTGTACGTGCTGACGGAAGGAAAGACGTCCAAGATTGCCAGCAGCGCCAACGGACAGACCTGGTCCGATCTGAACTGGGCGCCCGACGCGACCTCGCTCCTGTTCGCGGCCAGGCCCGCCGGAGGGAACAGCATGTCATCGGTCTTGATGCTGATCAATCGGGACGGCAGCAATCCCACTCAGTTTGGTCCCCAGCGGGAATACAGCGCCCCGCAGTGGTCACCGGCCGGAGACCTGGTGCTCTTCACCCGTCGCGACGAGGCGGGCGGAAACGCATTCTGGGTTGCCACCTCGGCCCCGTCCGCCAACGACGCCGCGGAAAAGCAGGCGCTGGCCGAAGTCGACAAGTTCATGCAGGCACGCATTCGCGGTGACAGCGGCACCGCGCAGGACGAACTGGACGACGCCGGCCGAGCGGCCTACCAGGGGGGTGCTTCCGCGCTGTTCAGTCCCGCCGGAACGCAATTCGACCGCTACTATCCGGTCACCGTGCAGCTGACCGGCTCCAACCCCAACAAATTCCTGGTGGGCGTGCGCATCTTCATCAAGAAGTCAGGAGTTGAGACCAGCTTCTTCGAAGAGCAGCTCAGCCTGGTCCTGCGGGATCAGCGTTACCTGGTCGACGGCGTCAAGGCCTCGGAGACCATGGCTCTGGGCCACGGTCCGACGGTCGTCTCGGTGCAAATCCTTCAGGCCCCACCGGGTCAGCAGGTGCGAGTCCGTTTTGACGCCGACCTCAAACCGGACAGCGTCACCAGTACCACCATCCAGGTGAAGGATGCCAACGGCCAGCTGGTGGCCGCCCGTGTGTCCTTCGATGCCGACAAGCACCTGGCAACCGTGACCGTCAGGTTGCAGAAGGGCACCTATCAGCTAGTGGTGACCACCGGGGTCACGGACATCAACGGAATGCCCCTTGCCCAGGAATACGACGCCCCGCTGGTGATCAGTCGATAACCGCGGCCGCGATGGCCGCCGCAATCTCACCGCCGCCATAGAGCGACTCGAGCGGCGACCCCTGGGCATCGAACTCCTTCGTTTTCTGTAGCAAGCTGGGGTGTTCCTGAATGAAGCTCGTCGAGATCCGGCCGTTGAGGAAATCGGGCTCCTCGAGCAGGGCTCGATGCAGCGGGACGGTTGTCTTCGGCCCCGTGAGGACCAGCTCCTGTAAGGCTCGCCGCCCCCGGCCGATGGCGGCGTCCCGATCATCCGCCCAGACGATCAACTTGAGCAGCAGCGAATCGAAATGCGGGGAGATCTCCTGGTGCGGCCGGATGCCGCTATCGACCCGAACGCCCGGCCCGGTCGGCGGCGCGTAACGCTGAATCCGACGCGGCGTGGGCATGAAGTTGCGCAGGGGATCCTCGGCGTTGATCCGGAATTCGATGGCGTGGCCTCGTGGCGCGGGATAGCCCGGCGCCGGGATTCGCTCGCCACGAGCGATCCGGATCTGCTCGCGCACCAGGTCGATGCCGAGCACCGACTCGGTGACCGGGTGTTCGACCTGCAGCCGGGTATTCATTTCGAGGAAGTAAAAGTCTTCACCTGACACGATGAACTCCACGGTCCCGGCGTTCTGATAGCCGACCGCGGCGGCGGCCTTGATCGCCGCCTCAGCCATGGCACGCCGGCGCGCATCACTCAGGCCGACGGCCGGCGTCTCCTCCAGGAGCTTCTGATGCCGCCGTTGGATGGAACACTCTCGCTCACCGAGCGCCAGCGTCGTGCCGTGCCCATCGGCGAGCACCTGCATCTCGATGTGACGAGGGTGCGAAAGGTAGCGCTCGAGATAGACATCCGGGCTGGCAAAGGATGCCTGGGCCGCCCGACGGCAGGCCTCAAAGGCCCCCGGGAGCTCCTCGGCCCGCTGGGCGACCCGCATTCCGATTCCGCCCCCACCAGCGGCGGCTTTGACCAGCACCGGGTACCCGATCCGCGCGGCCTCGCTGACCGCCGCGTGTTCATCGCGCAGGGCAGTGGTCCCCGGCACGACGGGGACGCCCGCCTCGGTCATTCGACGACGTGCCTCGACTTTGTCGCCCATGGCCCGCATGCTGGACGCGGACGGCCCGATAAAGGTCAGGCCGTTGTCGGCGCAGGCCTCCGAGAAGCCGGGATTCTCGGAAAGAAATCCGTAGCCGGGATGGACGGCATCGGCACCCTTGTCCCGCGCGACCCGGAGCAGCTGATCGATATCGAGATAGGCCTGCCGTGGCGATGGACCCGTCAGGGCCACGCGTTCGTCCGCGAAGTACGCATGGGGAGCGCGCGCGTCCGGCTCCGCATACACGGCGACCGTCGAAATCCCCATCTCGCGGCAGGTCCGCATCACGCGAAGCGCGATCTCCCCGCGATTGGCGACCAGGACCCTGGTGACGCTAGCCAATCGTCATCAGGACTTCGTTGGGCGCCACGATGGCGCCCTCCTTGGCGTAGACCTCCCGGACCGTTCCCCCCAGCGTGGCGACGATGTCGTTCTGCATTTTCATGGCTTCCAGAACGACCACCACGTCACCGAGGCGAACCTTGTCGCCGGGCGCGACCTTCACCTTGACGACCATACCTTGCATCGGCGCCTGGATGGCCCCGTTACCGCCGGCCGGCCTGGCAGCAGGTTGCGCCGAAGCCGCGACGCGAGGCGCACCGGCAGGCGCGCCGGGCACACCATCGGCAAGAATCCTGACGCGGTAGGGCTCACCGTCGACCTCGACCGTGAATTCACGGGCGGCGGGCCCGGGCAAGGCGAGCGGATCCGGCGCAGCAGCTCCCGCAGGCGCTTGGGCCGGTGCCGGCTCGGGCGGCTGGCTCGAGCCGGAGGCCGGGGCCGGCTCGACCCGGCGGGCCGACGATGGGCGGAGGATCCCGGGCGCCTCCTCCGGGAACAAGATATAGGTCAGCACCTGGTCGACCCCGCTCGGCGTCAGCCCCTGCTTGCGCATCTCCCGTCGCGCCCGCTCCAGCCCGGGTTGGAGCAGGTCGGCCGGCCGCATGGTGATCGCCTCCGACGAGCCGAGCGCGCGCTTGCGCACGTCCGCATCGATCGGCGCGGGCGGAGCCCCATAGAGGCCTTTGACGTAGTCGCGAAACGGCTGATCGATGTGCTGATAGCGCTTGTCGCTGAGGGTGTTGGCCAGCGCCTGGTTGGCCGCGATCCGATTGATGGGCGCCGCCATCGGCGGATACCCCATCTCCTGGCGAACCTGAACCAGCTCATGCATCAACCGGTCATAGCGATCGATCGCCTTGCGCTCGCGGAGATTGCGGATCAACACGGCCAGCACCGGGGCAGGCAACTGATGTTCGAGGACATAGACGTCGTTTCGAAAAGCGATCGGATCCTGGAATTCGAGGTACTCATCATGGATCTCATCGAAGTACCGGCTGGCCTGGCTGATCAGCGTGAGATCGAGGCCGGTGTCATATGGCCCGTCGTGCAGACTTGCCACCATCGTCTCGGTGGCCGGCTGCGACGCGCCCCAGGCGAGCGCCGAGAGCGCCGTATCCACGCCCGTCGCGCCCGCTTCGATGGCGGCGAAATACGAGATGGGCGCGAGCGCCGTCGTCGAATGCGAATGGATGCTGACGGGCAGCCTGGTCCCGCTCACCAGCGCGCTGACCAGCGTTCGGGCGGTGACCGGCGCCAGGATGCCCGCAACATCTTCGATGCCGATCCAGTCGGCGCCGAGCGCCTTCAACCGGTTCGCTGACCGCACCAGCCAGGGCTCGTCCTCGACCGGGCTCGGACTGTAGACCAGCGCTCCGATCACCCGGGCGCCCGCTTTGTGGGCCGCCTCGATGGGGACCTCGAGGTTGCGCAGGTCATTGAGCGGATCGAACATGCGGATCACACGGATGCCGTCTTCAACCGCCTGCTCGATGAAAGCTCGTACCACGTCGTCGGGCTGATGCGACTGCGAGATCAGCGTCTGACCGCGGATCAACATCTGCAGGGGCGTTTTCTCGATGGCGCCGCGCAGCGCGCGCAGCCGCTGCCACGGATCCTCCTGGAGGGCGCGCACCGATGCCGCGAAGGTCCAGCCACCCCAGGCATCGAGCGCGTGATAGCCGATGTCGTCGAGGTTCTTGGCAATCGGCAGCACGTGCTGCAGCTTGAGGCGGCCCTGCACCAGACTCTGCTGCGCGTCGCGCAGCACGGTCTCAGTGATCAAGACCCTGGGCACGCCGCTATTCTAGGTCGCCGAATTCACCTATCTCAGTTGGACGATGCCGGTGCCGCCGCCGATCTGACCCACGACGCCTTCATCAAGGCCCCTGCCACCTACGCGAGTGTTACTGGCCTCTTCGTCCTGATGGTTTGCGATCGATCACCTTCGCCAGGTTGGCGAGCTCATTTTCGCGGCCCGTTGCCAATCGCTGCGTCCACACATCGTCGTGCATCGGGTCGACGGTCATGACCACCCGCACGCCGTCACCGGTCGAATTCAAGTCGACGACGGTGAGAAATTCGTATGGCGCAACACCGGGAATAAAGTCGGCAAGGGACTTGTAAGCAATCCGCTTTGGCGGGACGATCTCGGTGAAGGTCTTCCGCGACTCTGTCGTTAGCGGCATCCCGGCGCCGTTCATGAACTCGACCTGCTCTGGGGCCGTCGCCGTCATCGCGTAGATCAGTTCACCACCAGGTCGGAGCTCAAGCGTCCGGACCTCGACCCTGAAGCCGTCGGGTGCCCACCACGACTCGATTCCTTCCTTGGTACTCCAGAGATCCCACACCTCATTGGCCGACGCGGGGTAAACTCGCTCGATTCGAACCTTCGTAGATGTTGTTCCTGGTGAAGCAGGCTGATCGGTCATGGACGTTTCTCCTCAACGGGTCGTCTGCTCGTGGGTGTTCGGCGCCCCCTGGTGTCGTCGGCTTACCATACACCCGCGAAGTTGTCGAAGGCTCCAGCGCCCCTACTGCTTCGGCTGCCGGTTGGCCTCCCGGCGCTTGACCAGCTTTTCGCGAGCGCCCGCGTCAGCAAGCGCGAGAATGCCCACGGCCAGGTGACCGGCGTTGCGCGCCCCCGCGTCACCGATCGCGACGGTGGCGACCGGGATGCCGGCCGGCATCTGCGCCATGGAGAGCAGGGCGTCGAGCCCGCCGAGCGCACCGGCAGACATCGGCACGCCGATGACCGGAAGCACGCTCCAGGCCGCGACCACGCCAGGCAGGTGCGCGGCACCGCCCGCGGCGGCGATCAACACCTTGACGCCACGGCCCTCTGCCTGCGTCGCCCACTCACGACAACCCTCAGGGTCACGGTGCGCCGAACGAACCACGACCTCGTACGAAACGCCGTAGCCGTCGAGCACCTCGCAGCAGCGCTGCATGGTCGGCCGATCCGACTCACTGCCCATCACGATGCCGACGAGGGGCCCGTCGCTCACCGCAGCGCGGGAGCCTCGACCTCCCGCTGCGCCAGGTCGCGACGATAGGTCATCCCCTGAAAGCGAACGCGATCGACGTTCCGATAGGCCCGGTCGCGGGCCTCCGCCATCGAGTCGCCAAGCGCGACCAGGGTGAGCACCCGGCCCCCCGCCGTCACATACCCTGATGGATCAGCGCTGGCGCCGGCATGGAAGACAACCACGTCGCGCTCGATCGTGCCTAAGCCCTCGATCGGGTAGCCGGTGGTGAACGTTCCGGGATAACCGCGGGATGCAAGCACGACGCCCACGCTTGACCTGGTCGTCCATGACGCGCTCAGGCCTGCCAGGTCGCCGCCCGCAGTCGCCTCGAGCAGCGTGATCAGGTCGGTCTCGAGGCGGGGTAAGACAACCTGCGCCTCGGGGTCGCCGAAGCGAGCATTGAATTCGAGTGCCTGGATGTCTTGTGGCCCGACCATCAAGCCGGCGTAGAGGCAGCCGCGATAGGGCGTGCCCTCATCTCGCAGGCCCTGAACGATGGGCAGCAGGACGCTGGCTACGGCCCTTTCGACGGCCTCTGGCCCGAAGAACGAGACGGGCGAGTATCCGCCCATGCCACCCGTGTTGGGTCCTTTGTCGCCGTCGAGGGCACGTTTGTAGTCACACGCCGGCGCTAACGGGAGGATGCGTTCGCCATCGACGAGGGCCAGCAACGAGACCTCCCTCCCCTCGATCTTCTCCTCCACCACGATACGGTCCGCGGCGGCACCGACGGTCCGGCGCAGCATGAGCATGTCGATGCATTCCAGCGTGTCCTCCGCATCGCGGGCCACCAGGGTGCCCTTACCTTTGGCCAGCCCATCGGCCTTGACCACGAAGGCGCGCCGTTCGCCGCGCACGAAGTCCTTGGCGCTCGCCGGATTGTCGAAGACCCGGTAGGCGGGGGTCGGCACGCCGGCCCGGTTCATCAGCGATTTGGCGAACACCTTGCTGCTCTCGATGCGCCCCGCCGCGCGAGTCGGCCCAAACACGAGCCGGCCGGCGGTGCTCAGTCGGTCGGCCAATCCAGCGGCGACCGCCACCTCCGGCCCGAGCACGGTCAGGCCAACCTCGCGCTCCTTCACAAAACGCACGATGCCCTCGACGTCGGTCGCCTGCAGCCCGGTGTTGATGGCGATTGCCCCCGTTGCGGCATTCCCGGGCGCACAGAACACGGTATCGGTCAGCGGGCTCTGCAGCGCCTTCCAGGTGAGCGCGTGTTCGCGCGCGCCGCTGCCGACGATGAGAATGTTTATTCCCATTCGATCGTCGACGGCGGCTTCGAGGAGATGTCGTAGACGACCCGATTGACGCCCGGGACCTCGTTGACGACGCGGCTGGAGATCTTTGCGAGGACCTCGTATGGCAACCTGGCCCAGTCGGCGGTCATGCCGTCCTCGCTCTGCACGGCTCGCACCGCCACCACGTTGCCATAGGTGCGGTAGTCGCCCATCACTCCTACACTTTGCAGCGGCGTCAGGATCGCGAACGCCTGCCAGAGCGAGCGGTACAGCCCGGCGGCTTTGATCTCGTCGATGACGATCCAGTCCGCCGCCCGTAACGTCTCGAGCCGATCGCGGGTGACCTCGCCGATGATGCGCACCGCCAGCCCGGGACCGGGGAAGGGTTGCCGGTGCACCATGTCATCCGGAAGCCCCAGCGCGGACCCGATGGCGCGGACTTCATCCTTGAACAGGTATCGCAGCGGCTCGACCAGCTGGAAGCGAAGATCGGCGGGGAGGCCGCCGACGTTGTGATGGGTCTTGATCCGGTGCGCATTGACGGTATCGTGACTCGTACTCTCGATCACGTCGGGATAGAGCGTGCCCTGTGCCAGGAAATCGACGTTCCGCAAGATTCCGGCCTGGCGCTCGAAGACCTTGATGAAGGTCGCGCCAATCCGCCGCCGCTTCTCTTCCGGGTCGATAACCCCCTGCAGGGCGACCAGGAACTCGTCGCTGGCGTCGACGCTCTTCACGTCGATGCCCAGATGCCGTTGCATCACGTCTTCCACCCTGCGCCGCTCGTCGCGGCGGAGGAGCCCATTGTCAACCAGCAAGCAGGTGAGTTGGCCGGGGAGCGCGCGATGCACCAGCGTGGCGCACACCGCCGAGTCGACGCCACCCGAGAGCGCGCAGAGGACGCGTCCGTCGCCCACCTGTTCGCGAACCGCGGCGGTCGCCTGCTCGATGAAGGCGGCCGGTTTCCAGGTGCCGCGGCAGGCCGCCACCTCATAGAGAAAGTTCCGGATAATCTCGCGACCCTGTGGGGTATGAATGACCTCCGGGTGGAAGGCGATGCCGAACCGCCCGGCATCATCGGTCATGGCCGCGATCAACGAATTGTCCGATTGCGCAAGCCGGCGAAAGCCCGGCGGCGCCTCGAGGATGGTGTCACCGTGGCTCATCCAAACCGGCAAGCTCGACGGGAGGTCCTTGAACAATCGCGACGGATCATCCACGCGTACGCTCGCCGGGCCGTACTCCCGCCTGCCGGCGCCTGCCACCCGCCCGCCCAGCTGATGGGCGAGCAGCTGCATGCCGTAGCAGATGCCGAGTACCGGGATGTCTGCCTTCAGCACGTCGGGATCAGCCAGCGGCGCGCCGTCCGCGTAGACACTGGCTGGTCCACCCGATAGGATCAGCGCCCTGGGGGTACGAGCCCGGATCGCCTCCCACGGTGTCGTCCCGGGGATCAACTCACAGTAAACGCCGGCCTCGCGTACCCGGCGGGCGATCAGTTGGCTGTACTGCGAGCCGAAATCGAGTACCAGCACCAGCTCCTCCACCCCCACCATGCGCCCTCCCCTAAGAGGATGCTGAGGTTGTGCGGCGACGGCCCTGCCTGCGCTGGCGGCTATGTGCCCATCCCGACTTGCTGAGCTTGCTGGAAGAGCTTTCCTTCGTTCTGGATCGCCGGTGCGATCACGAGTTCGGTCATCTGGAACTCTTGCAGCGTTCGCGCCCCACAGACACCCATTGCGGAGCGCAGGGCGCCGACGAGATTCTGGGTGCCATCGTCCACCCGAGCCGGGCCGAGCAAGACCTCGCGGAGAGTCCCGCGCTGGCCGACTTTGATGCGGGTGCCGCGCGGCAGGTTGGGATCGGGCGTCGCCATCCCCCAGTGATAACCGCCACCGGCCGCGTCGGTGGTGCCGGCGAAGATCGAGCCGATCATCACGGCGTCGGCCCCGGAGGCGAACGCCTTGGCGATGTCGCCGCCGACCCTCATTCCACCATCCGTGATGACCTGTACCCGCCGCCCAGATTCTCGAAGGTACGTTTCGCGCGCCGCAGCCACGTCGCTGGTGGCGGTGACCTGTGGAACCCCCACACCCAGCACGCCCCGGGTGGTGCAGGCGGCTCCCGGTCCGACGCCTACCAGGATGCCGTCGATGCCGGTCTGCATCAATTCCAGCGCTGCCTCGTACTCGACACAATTGCCGGCAATCACCGGAATCGATAAGCCGGCGCAAAGCTTTTCGAAGGAGAGCTGATCGTAGGAACGCGAGATGTGGCGGGCGGTGAGCACGGTACCCTGAACGACCAGGCAATCGGCTCCCGCCTCCTGCACCAGGCCCGAACGCCGGCTGGCCTGGGCCGGCACCGTGGATACGGCGACCGGGACCCGGGCCCGTTTGACCGCCGCGATCCGTTCGCCGATCAGGTGTTCGCGAACCGGGGCTTGATAGACCTTCTGCAGCAACCCGTTGATGCGATCGCGAGGGGCTTCAGCAATCTCGCGGAGGACGCCGGTGGGGTCGACGTAGCGGGTCTGCAGCCCGTCGAGGTTGATGACGGCCATCCCGCCCAACCGGCCGATTTCAATCGCGAAACGGACGTCGACGACGCCATCCATGGCGGCCGCCAGGATGGGGACGGCGAGCCGCAACGAGCCCAGCTCGAAGGAGCTGTCGACCTCCTGGGGGTTAATGGTGATTCGCCCCGGCACCAGCGCCACCTCATCAAAGCCGTAGGCGCGACGCGCCCGCTTGAATCGACCCAGCTCCAGCGTGTCGGCGGCCACCACGGCCGATAGGCTCGAGGGCGCACGCACACTCATCGCGGTCGACCTCGAAACCGTGTCGAGCTCAAAGGGTATGCGTGGTCCTCAGAAAGGGTGGTTTTCGGGGATTATAGCGGATGGGTTTTCCGATGAATCAAGGACTTTCACCGCCGGACCGGGTGCGAGCGGCGCTCAGCAGCGCCGGCGTCGCCGTGCGCATCCAGGAATTTGCGACCTCCACCCGCACCGCTCAGGAAGCGGCCGACTCGATTGGCACCCGCGTCGGCCAGATCGTGAAGTCGCTCCTCTTCCTCGCCGGCGATCACCCGGTCCTGGCGCTCGTTTCCGGAGTGAACCAGCTTGATCTGGCGCGTCTCGCATCCCTGGCCGGAGCGCCCGTGCGAAAGCCCGATGCGAATGCGGTGCGCGACGCGACCGGCTACGCCATCGGCGGGGTGCCGCCGACTGGCTTCCCGAAGCCTATCCGGACCTTCATCGACCGCGACCTGGTCCAGTACGACCTCCTATGGGCCGCCGCCGGAACACCTCGCCATGTCTTCTCCATCGCCCCGCAAGATCTGGTCCGCGTGACCGCGGGCACAATCGTTGATTTGCGGCGCTAGGGATAGATTCCGCGGATGGTGGTGGCTTGCGCGACCTTGTCGACGGCCAGCACGTAGGCCGCGGTGCGCATCATCACCTTCTTCTCCTGGCTGACTCTGAGCACGTTGTCAAACGCCCGCAGCATGATCCGCTGCAGCCGGTCGTTGATGTCGTGCTCGTCCCAGAAAAACTCCTGCAGGTCCTGAACCCACTCGAAATATGACACCGTGACGCCACCCGCGTTGGCCAGAATGTCGGGGATGACGAACACGCCCTTGTCGTAGAGGATCTCGTCGGCCTCGGGAGTCGTCGGTCCATTGGCCCCCTCGCAGACGATCCTGGCTTTGATCCGGTTGGCGTTCCCCTCGTGGATCTGGTTTTCCAGCGCCGCCGGAACGAGCACGGTGACCGGCAGCTCGAGCAGCTCCTCGTTGGAGATGAACTCACAAACTTTCTGCCGTAGCCGGCCGTTCAGCTCCTTCTCGCGGACGACCTCGTCGAGCTCGATGCCACCGTCGTTGTAGCAGGCGCCATTCGAGTCGCTGACCGCGATCACCTTGCAGCCGGACTGTGCGAGCAGCTTCGCGGTCGTGTAGCCGACATTACCGACGCCCTGCACGGCCACGGTCGCATCCTCGGGGCGGATGTTAAGGTGCTTCAGCGCCGCGAGCGTGGTCAGCTGGCAACCGCGCCCGGTCGCTTCGGGTCGACCTTCGGAGCCGCCGATGCCCAGCGGTTTGCCGGTGACGACCGCCGGCACCGAGTGGCCGGCGTGCATGCTGATCGTGTCCATCATCCAGGCCATGATCTGGGCATTGGTATTGACGTCCGGGGCGGGGATGTCGCGGTCCGGTCCGATCAGGATGCTGATCTCGCTGGTGTAGCGGCGGGTCAGATTCTCGAGGTCGTTGCGGCTGAGCTTTTTGGGATCGACGATCACCCCGCCCTTGGCCCCGCCGTAGGGGATCCCGACGACGGCGCACTTCCAGGTCATCCACATGGCGAGCGCCTTCACCTCTTCGATCGTGACGCCGGGGTGATAGCGAATGCCGCCTTTCGCGGGGCCGCGGTCGATGTTGTGATGCACCCGGAAACCGGTGAACATCTGGATAGTGTGGTCGTCCATCAACACCGGGAAGGTGACAATCAGCTGGCGCTTACACTCGCGGAGGACGCGGGCCATGTTCGGATCGAGCCCGAGCACCTCGGCGGCGATATCGAACTGTCGCTGGGCGATCTTCCACGGGTTCGAATGGTCCGGCTCTGGCTGCGCAAAGCCCCTGACCGGCGTCGCCACTACCTTCTGAGCCATTCTTCCTCCTACTCGCTCACGCCGGCGATGCACGCTGACTGGGCGCTCGGCACCCATTACACTACACGGCACCGTGACGCCGCGGATGACGGTCCTAGCAAGCGTTTCGCTTGCAACCTTCCTCGTCGCCGGGCTCGCCGCCACCCAGTTTCGGAGCCAGCCGCTTGCTTCCTCCAACCGGCTCGCCCGGGACGAAGCCTTGCGCCAGAGCGTGAACCAGCTCGAGGACCAGAATGCAGCGTTGAAGGCGCGGGTTCAGACGCTGCAGGCCCAGGTCAAGGCCGGGGAAGACGAGAGCGCCCGGCGCTCGAGCGCCGTGCAGCAGGTCAAGGCCCTCCTGGATGAACAGAGGGCCATCGCCGGGCTCGTGGCTCTACATGGCCCGGGCTTGACGATTCTGCTGCACGACGGCGTCGACCCGGGTGACCCGGCCGACCGCTCACTCGGGTGGACGGTCCATTACCAGGATCTGCAGGACATCGTGAGCCTGCTGTGGGCGAGCGGCGCCGAGGCGGTGGCCGTGAACGGGCAGCGGGTGGTGCCCACTACCTCATTCCACTATGCCGGCGTCAACATTCTGATCAACAACGCCAACCGGCTGACGGGCCCCTACACCCTGACGGCGCTGGGAGATCCATCGACCCTGGCCAACGGGGTGAGCGATCCCGATCAGCTTGCCGAACTGAAGAGCCGTAATCGCATCTATCGGCTCGGCTTGAGCTGGCTGCGCAGCACCCGGCTGAGTGTTCCGGCCTACGATGCGACCTTCCTGGTGAAGAGTGCTCAACCACTCGGCTGACCGGACCGCACGTTTTCAGCGGGTCCTCATCGTGAGCCTGATCGGCCTGGCCCTTGGTTTCCTCGTGGTAGTGCAGCTGCGCTCGCAGGCCGCGGTGGCGCGCACGCTGGCGTCCCAGGACAACACGAGCGTGGCGCTCCTCATCAATGACCTGAACCGGGCCAACAATCAGCTCATTCAGCAAGCCGCGGCGCTTTCGCAGCAGGAAACCCAGCTGCGCCAGGCCCTGTTGGCCGGTGGGGCCGACGCGCAGGCGATCTCAAAGGAGCTCCAGACGCTGCGCGAGGTGACCGGCGCCGTTCCCGTTCATGGCCCGGGACTGCAGATACGGATCCTGGGGCCGATCATGGACTTTGAGCTGCAGGACTTACTGAACAGCCTTCGGTCTGCCGGGGGCGAGGCGTTCGCGCTCAATGGCAGTCGCATGATCAGCAGCACTCCGATTGCGAGCCGCGGCAACACCCTGATGATCGGCGGGCATGCCGTCAGCGCACCACTGGTGTTGTTGGTGATCGGAGACCCGGAGCAGCTGGAGCCGGCGGCGGATCTGTCGGCCAGCAGCCTGCAGACCCGGCTGCAGGTCGACATTCAGCGCAAATCCGACCTGGCCATTACCGAGGTCATCAGCGCTCGTCCCCTGATCTATGCACAGCTCGGCCGGTAAACTCGGTTGGTGACGCGCATGGTCGAGCTGCGGAGTGATACCTTCACGCTGCCTACCGAATCGATGCGGAAGGCAATGGCCATCGCGGAGGTGGGCGACGACGTTTGGGACGAGGACCCTACCATCCATCGCCTGCAGGATCGGGCCGCCGAGATGGTTGGCATGGAGGCTTCGCTGTTCGTCCCCAGTGGGACGATGGGCAATCTCTGCGCCCTGCTGAGCCATGCCCGGGCAGGGGACGAAGTGATCGTGGAGATCGACAGCCATATTTTTCAGAACGAGGTGGCCGGCGCTGCCGTGGTCGGCGGGCTGCAACTGCGCCCCCTGGACAGCGAGAGCGGCCGGCTCCAACCGGAGCAGGTTTTAGGGGCTATCCGAGAACCGGATATCCACGAGCCACGCAGTGCGCTGCTCTGCCTGGAGAACACCCACAATCGCAAGGGCGGCACCTGTCTGAGCCCAAACCAGACCGCGGCGCTCTGCGCGGTGGCCCACCAGGCCGGCTTGAAGGTCCATCTGGATGGCGCCCGCGTCTTCAATGCCGCCGTCGCCCAGCGGGTCGACGTCCGGGAGCTCACTGCCCCGGTGGATTCCGTGATGTTCTGCCTCTCCAAGGGATTGAGCGCGCCGGTCGGCTCCATGCTGGCCGGGTCGGTCGATTTCATCGAGCGCGCTCGCCGCATGCGCAAGATGGTGGGCGGCGGTATGCGCCAGGCGGGCGTTCTGGCCGCGGCCGGGCTGTGCGCGCTCACCGAGATGGTCGATCGGCTGACCGAGGACCATGCCAACGCCAGGCGTCTAGCCGAAGGTCTGCAGGGACTATCAGGCATCAATGTGGATATCGGCAGGGTCGAAACCAATATGGTCTTTGGTGAGTGCCGTCCGCCCGTTACCGCGCGTCACTTCATCGATCGCTGCCGCACGGTGGGCGTCTTGCTCGACCAGGCATCAGCTTATCGATGGCGCATGGTCACCCATCGAGGCGTCACCTCTGAAGACGTCGATTACGCCGTTGGGGCTATCCGCCGGCTGTTCGTAGAGCCGTCGACCGCCGCGCTTCGCGCCACCGGCTAACGGATCGTAGCCGGCGAGGGAACGGCCTCAGCGCACCGGCAAGCCGGTCGTCGAATCGAACAGCGGACCGCCGAACGTGGCATCCGGCAAGAGGAGCATGCTCCCAAATGCCTGCCAGTCACCGCTCGCGTCCGTCACGATGCCGGCCGGCGCCTGCGGGGTGCCGCCGACGGCGATCGCCACCGGCCGCCCCGGTAACGTCCACCCGGGGGTGATGGCCGACAGCGCAGCATCAGCGGCGCCAAAGGCGTGGACGGCGCCCGCACTGTCGAGCGCGAGCCCGAGGTGTGATCCGGGGAACAAGGCCGCATCGACCACCGCGACCCCGGTGGAAAGCGAGATCCGGCCGCCCCCAGAGGACGACGGAGAAATTACGCCCGCGGCATCGATGACCATGAGGCTGCCATCACCGGCGGCCAGCAGCCGCACGGGCGTCTTCACGGAAAATCGCGGACCGGCCGTGCCGGCGCTGTCCCAGGTCGTCCCGTCGGCGAGCAGGCGCAGCGGCCCGGAGGGCGGGGTAGCAACATCGACGGCGGCTGCCATCGACGTCGGCGACACGCTGGGTGTCGATGCAGCTACGCCCAATCGGTGGAGCGAGGCGTCCGTGCCGAGCAGGAGTGCACCATCGGCCGATGGGTGTTCCTGGCGGACGCCCATGATCGCCGCCGCCCCTCCCGGCGCAGCCGGGAGTGCTCCCAGCAGCGCGTGGTCCGCGGCGGTAGCCGGCATGGCAGCCGCCGCCGGGATGGTGGCTGTCACGACGACGGGCGGCGCGGGATTTCGGGCGGCGTCGTTGACCGTGAGTCGAAGCTGATAGGTCGCTCCGGGATCGCCGAGGAACCGGACCGCGCCGCGGCTCGCGCCCGCAGATGGCTGATCGGGCATCTGTGAGACCCATGGCCGAAACGCGGCCGAGCCGGCCGCCACCTCGACCGCCATCCCGTTGACACCGGACAGGCCATCGTTGCCCGACCAGTGCAGGGTGACTGCCGCCGAGGTTGCCGGGTCCAGGCGGAGCGCCGAGCTCGGCGGCTCGACGTCATATAGATATAGGTAGGTGATGTCGGCGCTGGTGCCGGCCCGATCGAAGACGCGAAGGTGCAGGGTGTGGGCTCCCGGGCCAGGCACGGCAGCGCTCCCACTGGTCGCCAGGGTGCGGCGGGCCGCCATCCCGGGGTCCGCGTCCCAGCGCGCGGCAAAGCCGGCCAGGCCGTGGCCGCCATCTCGGAGATGCCAGCTCACCGGTGGGGGTGGGCCATCCATGCCATACCAGTGGTTCCAGCGCGCTCCAGCCGGAAAGGCGAGCGGGAGCAGGAAGGGCACCGGCGGGTTACTGGTCCACAGATTACCCAGATCCCAGCGCCAGGGGTCCTTGCCGGGCCCGGTCCAGCCGTAGGGATCGACCGAATGCCAGGGCGTGAGCAGATCGCGCACCTCGAAATGCACATGCGGGCCGGTCGAGTTTCCAGTGCTGCCGCTGAGCGCGATCAGCTGACCGCGTGACACGTGCTGCCCGGGATAAACAAAGAGCTGGTTGTTGTGGAAGTAGGCGGTGCGGTCGTACGCGTGATCGATCACCACGCCCCAGCCACCGCTGTCGCTCCATTCGCTGTAGATGACGGTGCCGTCATCGGCCGCCAGCACCGGCGTGTTGGACGGTACGGCGAAGTCCGTACCACGATGACCGTCGTAGGCATAGCCGCTGGCGCCGTCGAACCGGATCATGGTCCCGTCGTCCTGCCGGTCCGGATAGTGGTGGTCCGTCCACGACGTGATCCGTGGGTGCGGATCGGCAAAAGGCAGCGTCAGGTTGCCCGCCGCCAGCACCGGTTGGGTTGAGACGACCGTGACAATCGCCGCCAGCATCACGGGTCTGTGCAACCTTAAGAACCGCATAACAACAGAGCCGTCACGGAATCTGAAAGAAACCCGCAACAGGGCCGCGACGGCGCCGTCACGAAGCGAGTCCGCTCTTGGGGTCGCTACAGGCTTTCGCATAGGCTGGCGTTGAATTGCGAAGGAGTCCGAGGATCTCATCTGTTTTGCCGTGTGTCGAGTTGCCGCGCAGCGGCGATTCTAACCGCTAAGGAAAACAAGGAATGACGCAAAGGCACTCACGTTCACAAGG
>VBEN01000193.1 GCA_005881175.1 Chloroflexota bacterium | reverse complement strand
CGGCGGCGCGCTGCGCCGGGTGTTCGAAACGCTCAACGACGGCCGCCGAGCATTGATCGTCGGCCACTCACCCATGCACGAGGCGGCGGTCTACGGGCTCACCGGCCAGGTCATCGCTCCGATTTCCAAAGGAAGCGGGGTGCGCATCGTGCAGGACGGTCGTGATTTCCGCATTGAGCCGCTGACCTGACGTATCAGCGGAGGCGGCGCTGGCCGCGAGACCACAGGCGGAACGGGGCATCCAGGAGGGCCAGCACAACCAGGGCAACCACCGCCCCCACGACGATGTACCAGGGCCACGGACCCATCAAGCTGAGCAGACTGCCACCGGCCGGCACCCGGCGAAGGTACATGTAATTGCCGTCGGTAACCAGGTCGATGAGGGCGATCGCCACCGTAAAGGCGAGCGTCAGCAGGAAGATGCGGCGGACTGAGCCCGGCCGCGGGTGTAGCCCGAGGCCCACGATCAGGAACAATGCCGCCAGGACCACGAGGTCATGCGTAGCGTAGAACTGCAAATACGGGAAGGAGGGAAAATGATCCCTGAGATCCGGCGTGAGCAACGCCTGAAGTGTCCCGCCCAATCCCCAGAAATAGGCGATCTCTATCAGCAGGAGCTGGCGCCAGATAAGCGCCGCGGCCGCGACGAAGCCACCGACGTCGCATAACTGCACAGGCAGGCTGTAGGCGGCAGACCAGCTGTGGTTCGCCATGACGTACGGCTGCCAGCTCAGCTCCGTGATCACGATGGCAACCGCGATGATCACCGCGACCCACTCGAGCCATCTTCCGGGGGTACGTCTGGCGGCGGCGCAGAGGAGGCTTGCCACTACCACCAGGATCGCTAGCGGCACCAGATGCTCCGGCATCTATGCTATTGGGAGGATGGGAAGCGGATGACCGACGAGGAGTCGGCGGAAACGACCTATTGCCAGAGCTGCGGCCACCACGTACGCCCACAGGCTACTCATGCCGCCTCGATGCTCGGGGGCACCGTGGTGACCATCGAGCGCTGTCCGGGGTGCCAGGCCGTTCTGGACGTCGACCGATGATCCATCTTTTCCTCTAACGGTTGGAAAACAGGGGGATATTGGCGCCGCTGAGGCAATCCATCGGCTGATCCAGCAGCGTCACGATCAACTGCGCGACATCGGCGGGCTTGAGCCCTGGCTTTAGCGCAGGATTGGCCTGGCGCAACATGTCGGTGTCCACCGCGCCTGGACTGATGCAAAGGGCGCTGATGCCATGCTCGCGGCCCTCCACCGCAATCGCCTCCGTGAGTCCGATCACCCCGTATTTAGACACGTTGTAGGCGGCGAGTCCGGGAAACTTCTCCGTGCCATAGACCCCTGAGAGGGAGGCGAGATTGACGATGCGCCCCCCTCCCGCTCTCTCCATCGACTGGAACGCCGCCCGGCAGCAGAGAAACATCCCGGTGAGATTGGTTGCCAGCGTCTGCTCCCAGGTATCCAGGGTGGTCTGGATGAACGGGACCTTGCTCAGCACGGCGGCCGCGCAGACGAGCGCCGTCGCACCACCGAGCTCTTCGGCGATGGCGAAAACCCGGTCGACGTCATCAGCCCGGCTCAGATCGCCGGGCGCCGGCGTGGCCGTCCCGCCGGATTCGCGGATCGCGGCGGCGAGCTCCGTCAACGCCCCGGCGCCGCGCGCGGCGATGACGATGTGCGCCCCCGCCTGCGCCATCGCCTCAGCGGTCGCGCGTCCAATCCCACGACTGGCGCCGGTCACGACGGCAACCCGCCCGCGCAACCAATGCGGCTGGTCAGGCATGCGGGGCCGGCGTCCTTCGGCGCACCTGCTCATAGAGGCGTTCGTGGGCGTCGAGGCTGCGGTCGAGACTCAGATGGGTCTCGGCGTGCCGTCGGCAGGCCGGCCGCCGGATCGACTCGATGCGCATCAGGGCCCGGGCCGCGGCATCGATGTCACCGGGCGGCACCAGAAAACCAGTTTCGCCGTCGCTCACGACCTCCTCCAGGGCGCCCCGGCGGAAGGCGATGACCGGTGTTCCGGTCGCCTGCGCCTCGGCGGCAACAAGCCCGAACGGCTCATCCCATCTCGCCGGGCAGAGCACCGCAGCGGCTCGGGCCATGACCGACCACAGCTCCGCGCGCGCCACGCCTGAATGAATGGTGACGCCCGCCACCGTACGGCTCGAACTGGCAAGCGCCGCGGCATATTCGCGATCGTAGGGGTCGCCATAGAGATCGATGCGGACGCCGGCCCTTCTCGCAATGTCGATCGCCTCCGCGGCGCCTTTCTCGGGACTTAAGCGCCCCGCGAACACAACGCCATCGCCGGGTATGTCAGACCAGGAAATCCTGGTGATCGGGACGCCATTCGGAAGGATCGTCGTGATTTCCCAGGCCTTTGCCTGCCATGCGGAAACGGTCGCGAGGGTGGGCGCCGGCTGCGCACGCCGCACTTCGCTAACCGCGGCACGCACCGCGATGTCCGGCGGCAAGTGCAGAGTGTGGATGACCGGGGAGCTGAGCGACGTTGCCAGCCGCACGGCCGGCGGATCGAACGCGTGATTGTGGACCACGTCGTATGGCACGGGCCGGATCACCGCGTACACCTCGGCGAACGCGGCTTCGACGGGCCGGAGATCCGTCGGTGGGCTCCCGTTGGCACGGTAGAGCGAGCCGGTCAGCCGATCCGGATCCACGCCGGTGTCAATGACCCGGACGCCGGGAATTTGCGAGCCGGTCGCCGCGTACACGTCCACCACATGGCCGCGGCTCGTGAGCCCAGCCGCAAGGTCGGCGAGCAGGGCCTGCGAGCCGCCCGCCTGTGGTTCGCGAATCCTTGTCACCAGCGGCGCAACGAACGCGATCCTCAATCCGCCACCGCCTTCCAGGCGAGGTCGCGCGGCGGATTGGTGCCAACGGTCTCATAGGGGAACGTGCGATGGCCGCGACGTTGGATCTCGTCCACCGCATCGGGATAGAAGATCTGTGCCAGCTCGATGGCCTCCTCCAGGCTGTCGAACGCCAGAGCGATATGACCGGGAAACGATTGGTAGATGTAGCCGCGCTCCAGGAGCCATTCCACACGGTTCGGCCAGACGATGACGACCCGCCCCCCTATCGCGCAGACCCGTTCCATTTCCTCTAGCCCGATGTCACCGCCGTGCGCCGGATCGGGCGTAAAGGCTGAGCAGGCAACGACGAGGTTCGCAGATCGGTCGGCAACGGGTAGACCATCGAAGAAACCATCGAGCACGCGCAGTCGTTGGCCCGCGGCGGCCAGCTTGGCGGCAAGGAGTTCACGCAGCGGCGCGGCCGGTTCGATCGCGATCAGTTCGTCGCAGCGATCGACCAGGTCCGTGGTTAGGCGACCGCTCCCTGCCCCCACTTCCACGATCCGGGGGACCCTGCGCGGTAGCCAGTCGATGACGGCGGGATGGATCCGTTCGGCCTTGATCAGGCGGTCATAGAGTCCGGGCTCGAGCCGGTACAACAACTCCCATGCGATCGCCGGATTTGTTTGCGGGTCGGGATCGGCGCCGGCGAGAAAGCGGCGTCGCTCCGCGTCCGTCAGGCAGCTGAGGTCGCTGATCGAATAGCGATGGCGAAAATCGACCGGCCGCGTCGGAGGAATTCCGAGCTCATTCCGCATCCGAGCACTCGGCCCAGTTCTTCTCGGTCTCGTAGACCCGCACCGACTGGAGCGACCCGTCAGGCAAGTGCGGGCGAAGCCGTGCCCAAAATGCCAGCGCCAGATTCTCGGCGGTAGGAATCCGGTCGGCGAGCCAGGGTACGTCCGTGTTCAGGTTACGGTGGTCGACGTCGGCAATCACCTCCCGGCCGATCAAGTCGGAGAGTCGCTTGAGGTCGATCAGATATCCGGTAGCCGGGTCGACGTCTCCGCGGACCACGACCTCGACGGCGTAGTTATGGCCATGGAGGTTGACGCATTTTCCGAACAAACGGCGATTTTCATCGTCGGACCGCGCTGGGTCCCACAGTTGATGGGCGGCGTTAAACCCTTCTCGTCGGCTGATGCGGATTCGGGTCGGCCCTGTCATCCGGCCTCTGGGGCTGAGTCTAAAGCAAGCCCGGGCGTTGCTCCGACGTTACATCTGGCGCTCATGCGGCAGCGGCTCTCGGGATGGCGGTCGCCGGTTATCTTCGCGATCTACGCGATCGGTATCTCCTGGATCTGCTGGCTTCCGCTGGTGGCTGCCAGCCATCAGGTGGGCTCCGTCGGGCCGACGGCCACACCGGTCCTGCTCGTGCTCGGAACGTTCGGACCCCTTCTCGCGGCCGTGGCCATGGTTTCCCGGACGACGGGCCACACGGGGCTGCGCGAGTTTCTCGGTCAGGCGCTCCGCTGGCGGGTCGGCATCCGCTGGTACGCGGCGGCTCTCGTCGCACCGATCGTGATCCAGACCACCATTCTCAGCATCCACGTCTTGAAGGGTGGCACGGTTCCAAACCTGTTCGATGCGTCCCGCTGGCTGGGCACGCCGCTGACGTTCATCCTCGTTCTCCTGATCGGCGGACCATCCGGCGAGGAATTCGGATGGCGCGGATTTCTCCTGCAGCGGGTGCAGCCGATCCTCGGCATGCTCAAGGCGTCCGTCGTCATCGGCGTCGTCTCGGCCGTCTGGCATCTACCCCTCTTTCTGATCCCCATCACGGCGCAGAGCCACCTACCGTTTGGCCTGTTCGTGGTGCGCACGATCGCGCTCTCCATCATTTCGACCTGGCTCTACAACGGCAGCCGGCGAAGCCTGCTGCTTGTTCTCCTCTTTCATGCCTCGCTCAACACCTGGCCCAATTCGCTCTATGTCCTGGAGGCGGAGGGAGCGATCGGCCCATACGTCAGCACCACAATCGTCTACACCGGATGGGCGATCCAGCTCGTCCTGCTGGGGTTGCTCAGCGGCCGAGGTGACCGCCGCAACCTTATCGACCCCGCGACGGTTGCCGCCTGACCCGGGCGGGCCTCGAGCATCGAGGCTCTTATGAGACTCATACACATTTGTCAGCCGTCCCTCATCTTCGGGCCGCAAGGTGTACAGGTCAGCCCATCGACGAGGAGGTTGGAAGATGGTCATCTTGCCGGAGCCCGATATTGAAACCCTCGACGTCCTCTATATTGCCGACGACCACGCGCTCGCAGAGATGTACCGGCTCAAGCTCGAACTCGATGGCTACTGGGTCCGCGTGGTTGATCTCGACAATGCGGTGGCGGAAACCCGCGCACGACGTCCCGACATCATCTTTCTGGAGCTGCCGGCGGGGCGGCCTGACCGACTCGGTATCCTCCAGGACCTGCGCCACGCGGCCCGCCGGCCCGACCTGCCGGCCATCATTCTCGCCGCAGCGCGCAGCCAGGAACTCAGGAATCAGGGCGCGACCTTATCTGCCTGCGATTACGTCGTCAGGATTTCGTCGCCCGATTCGGCCTCGCTGATCAGGGCAGAGGACCGCGTCACCACCTAACCGACACCGACCTGCCTTGAACCTTTTTCGGCAATCTGGTAGGTTCCCGGGTGGACTTTTAGTGACCGAACTTATCACCGCGAACCGGTCCAGCGTAGTGCCGCATACCGGCAGGGAAATCTTGCGGCTGGCGCTGGTGGCCCTGGCCTACTGGCTGGCCGCCAAGCTCAGCCTGAACCTGGCGCTGGTGCACGGTCAGGTGACACCGATCTGGCCGCCGACCGGCATCGCCGTCGTGGCAATTCTGATCGTCGGCCGGAGGGCGACGGCGGCCATCGCCCTGGCCGCCTTTGCCATCAACCTTCCGATTGGTCCTTCCGCACTCGGAGCGGCGGTGATCGCGGCCGGGAATACGGTCGCGCCCCTGCTTTCGGCCGAGCTCCTCCGCCGGGTGGACTTTCATCTTCATATGGATCGACTTCTTGATGCGATCGCCATCACGCTCGCGGCACTCACCGGAATGGCAGTCAGCGCCACGGTGGGCAGCCTGGTTCTTACGCTATCCGGCACCGTGCCGGGCGACGGCTTCTGGGCGACCTGGGCCGTATGGTGGACCGGCGACGCGATGGGGGTCCTACTGGTCGCGCCCTTTCTCTTGAGCCTGTTGGCGGGAACGGCTTTGCCCCGGCTCACCTGGCGCCGGGCATTGGAGCTTGGCGGCCTGCTGGCCGGAACCACGATTGCGACCTATCTGCTTTTCCAGAATGGTCTGCGTCTCGAGTACCTGGTGCTGCCGCTCATCATGGCAACGGCCTGGCGCTTCCGCCAGCGGGGAGCGGCCCCCGCCGCACTGATCGCATCGGCAGTGGCGATCTGGTCGGCCGTCCACGGAACCGGCCCCTTCGCCACCGAGACCCTTTTCGAAAAAATGGTGACACTCCAGGCGTTCAACGTCAGCCTGGCGCTGGCGTCCTTCGTGCTCGCCGCCTTTGTCGAAAACCGCGAACGAAAGGAAGAGCTGTCCCGCCTTTACGCCGCCGAGCAGCTCGCCAATCAAGCCAAGACTGCCTTCCTCAACCTCGCGGCTCACGAACTGCGCACGCCGATTTCGGTGCTGAACGGATATCTCTCGATGCTCGCCGACGGCTCTCTCGGAGACGATCCCGTGGCCCGGCGCCGATCGGTCGAAATCCTGACGGCCAAGACCCGGGAGCTGAAGAACATGGTGGATCAGCTCCTCGAGGCTTCTCGGCTCGAGAGCTTCGCACGGCGAGCACCCCAGAGCCAGATCGACCTGCGCGACGTCGTCCGGCAAGCGGTCGACCGCGCCCGGGCACGGGCTGATCTCCTCGACGCGGAAATCGCGACGGACCTCAGCGCTCAGCCCGTCCCAGTCAATGCCGACGCCATCGAATTAGGTCGCGTCCTGGACAACTTGATCAACAATGCCCTGACCTACACCCTGCGCCCGCCCCGAGTGTCGATCACGGTATCGACCGAAGACACGCAGGGAATCGTCCGGGTCGCCGACAACGGAGTGGGGATTCCTGAGACCGAGCACCGCCTCGTGTTCGAGCGGTTCCATCGGGGCCGCGATCCCAACTTCAGCAACGTGCCTGGCACCGGGTTGGGCCTCTACATCGTCCGTCAGGTCGCTGACAGGCACCGCGGCCGCATCGTAATCGAACGCAGCGAGCCGGGCGCCGGGACGGTGTTCGCACTCTCCCTTCCGCTGGCCCAGCCCGAAACCCGAGTCGCTGCCGATCCGAGCTCGTCGCCGCTTCGAGAGCCGTCCCTGAGCCCTCGGTAATCCGGCGCCCGGTCGGCCCTGGCTACGGCGGCGTCACCGCCTGGCCGCTGATCGGACGCAGCTTCGTGCGGCGGCTGCCGATGACCCGTTTGTGAGCTGCCTCCCCGGTGTCAGTGCCGTCCTGGCGCCGCTGCTGAAGCTGCACCAGCACCTCGCGAGAGTGGACGATGGCCGCCTCGGTCCGCTGGAGCAGCTGGTTGAACTGTTCATACGCCGGCCCCTGCAGACGCTTGATGGAATTGGCCTCATCACACGCCTGGCTGATTACCAGATTGAGACGATTTACGGCCTCCTGGCAGGCGGCCATCGCTCTCGCCCACTCCGCGGGGGTGCCGTCCGGGGAGATGTCGGCGTCCCGAACGAGTGAGTACCAGCCCGCCAGGACGGCCAGCGGGGTGCGCAGCTCGTGAGCCAGCACATGCGGCTCGCGCAATAACCGGCGAGGCATCGGACCCTAGTTCCCCTC
>VBEN01000192.1 GCA_005881175.1 Chloroflexota bacterium | reverse complement strand
GAGGATCTGAAAGACCGAGCGCGGGTGCTGCAGGGTCTCGTCGCGGGCCGGCCCGTGTTTGGCGGGGCTGGTGCCCTCCATCCCATGACCGGAGTGGGCCGATGCGTCCTCTTTCGCCTCCTGCGCCGGACCGGCATAGGCCCAGCTGGCGTTGTCATAGCTGCTCGATTTCGGGTCGTAGCCGGAAAATAGGCCGCCGTTATCCTCGGCGTCGACATAGTCGTCGCTGACGAGGGCGGAGGCGTTGGTGTAGGCCAGCACATACTCCTTGAACCACTTGTCGTGGGTCAGGACATAGTTGATGAGCCCGCCGAGAAAGGCGATATCGCTACCTGGGCGGATCGGGACGTAGAGGTCGGCGACCGCCGAGGTGCGGCTGAACCGTGGGTCGACGTGGATCAGGGTGGCGCCGCGTTCTTTGGCCTTCATCGGCCAGCGGAACCCGACGGGATGGTTTTCCGCCATGTTGCTGCCCATGATCAAGATCGCGTCCGCGTTGGCCAGATCCTGCTGGAAGGTGGTCGCCCCACCTCGGCCAAAGCTTGTCCCCAGACCGGGGACGGTGGAGCTATGTCATATTCGGGCCTGGTTCTCGATCGAGACGACGCCCAGGCCGCCGCTGAACAGCTTCTTGATCAGGTAGTTTTCCTCGATGTCCATGGTGGCGCCGCCGAGGGTGGCCATCGCGGTCGTCTGATTGACGAGCTTGCCGTCGGGCGTGCGCTCGACGAAGCTGGCATCACGGGTTTCTTTGATGCGCTGGGCGATACGGTCCAGGGCCCAGTCCAGCGGACGGTCTTCCCAGTGATCCGAGTAAGGCGCGCGGTAGCGCACCGTCGTGAGCCGATTCGGATTGACCAGATATTGATAGGTGGAGGCGCCCTTCGGGCACAAGGTACCCTCGTTGATCGGCGACTCGGGGTTGCCCTCGATGTCGATGATGCGCCGGTCCTTGACGTAGACGAGCTGGCTACACCCGACGGCGCAGTACGGGCAGACGGAGGCGACCACCTTGTCCGCACCGCGCGTGCGCGGGGCTTTTTCGATGGACTCGCGCGACATCGGCTGCGGCGCCATGCCCAGCCGGCCCAGCATGCCCAGTCGAAGTCCACCCTCACGCTCGACGGCCATTCATCGCCTCCCGCTTGCCGCGAACCCCTTGAAATTCAGTATATGAAGGCCGTGAGAACCTTCTAAGGCCCCTCTCAGGTCGAGCTCAACTCTCGGCCCTAGCCTTGATCATCATGGACGACGCGGTCGCCCCGGCGTCGGCCGCGCTCACCACCGGGCCGATCTGGAAACGACCGGTCTCTCGCCGGGCTGTGCTGGGGACCGCCGCCGCAGGCGCGACGGCTGCTGCGCTCGCCGTGCTGTGGAAGGGCGGCGAGCTGTCAGCGATCCTTGACCGCGCGCGCGACCTCACCCATGGGTACCAGGGCGCGCTCAACAGCGAGCGGGTGCGCGTCGCGCATCTGCTGCGGCGCGTGGGCTTCAGCGCCACGCCAGGCGAGCTCGACCGGTACCTGGCGATGGGTACCGCTGGCGCAACGAAGACGCTGGTCGATTATCAGCAGATCTCGAACGCCGCGCTCGAGGCGGCGCTGCCCGCGGTCGATCCGAGCGGGGGTCGCGGCGTGGCCACCGTCGGCGCTATGCAAGCGTGGTGGCTGCAACGGATGGTACAGACCGTCCGACCGCTCGAGGAAAAGATGACGCTCTTCTGGCACGGCCTTCTGACCAGCGGGCTCGACAAGGCGGGCCCGGCTCAGATGTTCGCCCAGAACCAGCTCTTTCGGAAGATGGCGATGAGCAACTTCGACGACCTGCTCAAAGCCGTATCGAAAGACCCGGCGATGATGATCTACCTCGACACCGAGACGAACCGGAAGGGCAAGCCGAATGAGAACTACGCCCGCGAGCTGATGGAGCTCTTTACCACCGGCATCGGTCATTACAGCGAGGACGATGTTCGGGAGTCCGCCCGGGCGTTCACCGGCTGGACGCTTCAGGGGACAGCGCAACGCCGGCTCGCGACGGATTCGGTGTTCGTCCGGCGGCTTCACGACGATGGCCTGAAGACCTTCATGGGCAGGACCGGCAACCTCACGGGCGACGATATCGTCGATATCCTCGTACCGCTGCGGGCCACCGCCGAGCGCCTCAGCGCCAGGCTGTTCAGTTTCTTCGCCTATCCCAACCCCGAGCCGGAGATCGTCCACCACCTGGCGGACACGTTCCAGAGAAATCGCTACAACGCCGGCGCCGTGGTCCGCGAGATCTTTGCCATGGATGCTTTCTATTCCGACAAGGCCTACCGGGCGCTGGTCAAGAGCCCGGCCGAGCTGGTCGCCCAGATTCTGAAGGCCACCGGCGCCGATGCGAAGGGCTACATCGCGGCGGCAACGGCGATGGCACCGATGGGCCAGCTGCTCTTTTACCCGCCCAACGTCGCGGGCTGGCCTGGCGGCAGCTCCTGGATCAACAGCTCGACCCTGCTGACCCGGATCAACCTGGCGAACGGCGCAACCCAACGAGTGCGCGCATCGCTGCCGGCCGACTCGCTCGACAAGCTGATCAGCACGTTGGTGGACGGAAACGTCAGCCCCACCACAAAAGATGGCCTGCACGCCTACGCCGCCGCACACGCCGGCGAGCAGGCCAGTCTGCTCTTCATGGTGCTGGCCACGCCGGAGTTTCAACTGAACTGATGGAGATGAGCCAACATGTTTAGCCGCCGCGACTTCATCACGCAGGGCCTGCTGCCAGTCTTTGCCGGGTCGGCGGTGCCGGCTGTCTTTGCCAACGGCGTGGCGGCGGCCGCCGCCGATTCGCCGAAGGCGACGCCCAGCGACCGAGTGCTCGTGCTCGTCCAGCTTGCCGGCGGCAACGACGGGCTCAACACGGTGATCCCCTTCCAGGATGGCGCCTACCACGACGCCCGGCCGACCCTTCGGCAGGATCAGGGGGTGCTCACCCTTAACGGCGAGCTGGGCCTGAACCCGAACCTCAAGGGGCTCAAAGCCAGCTGGGACGCCGGTCAGCTGGCCATCGTGCAGGGCGTCGGGTATCCAAACCCCAACCTGTCCCACTTCGCGTCGATGTCGGTCTGGGAAACGGCCAGCGTTAAGGGCGGCATCGGTGATGGCTGGCTCGGACGATATCTCAACTACCTCGACCAGGTCGGTGAATCCCCGAACCACGCGCTCGAAGGTGTCAGCGCCGGATCGCTGGTGCCACCGGAGCTGCGCTCGAAGACCCCCGTCACGGCGTTGCAGTCCCTGCGGACGTTCCGGTTGCAGCCGGTCAACGAGCATGGCACGCAAGTCGATGTCGAAAACCCGCTGATGAAGTTCTATTCAGCCTTCAAGAGCGCCGGTCCGGCGCCGTTCGGCGCGCTCCTCGACACGACGTTGCAGGAGGCGCTGCAGGCCTCCCACGCGCTGCAGGCGACGGACGCCACCTACGAGGCGAAAGGCAGCTACCCGAGCAACAGTCCGATCGCCAGCTCGCTCAAGCTGGTGGCTGAGGCCATCGTCTGTGGGCTCGGCGTGCGAGTCGCGCACGTGACGCTTGGAGGCTTTGATAACCACGCCCGGGAGAAGCCGGTCCACGACAGGCTTCTCCTCGATCTCGACCAGGCGCTGAGTGCCTTCATGCAGGACCTGCAGGGCCACGGGCTGGGTGACAAGGTTCTGGTCATGACCTGGTCGGAGTTCGGCCGCCGCGTCAAAGAGAACGGCAGCGCGGGCACCGACCACGGCACGGCCGCGCCCATGTTTTTGCTGGGTGCGCCGGTCAAAGGCGGCCTCTACGGTCAACAGCCGAGCCTCAACGACCTGGACAACGGCAACCTCAAATTCAGCACCGACTTCCGCTCGGTGTACGCCTCGGTGCTGCAGGGCTATCTGAAGGCGCCGGCCTCCGACCTGCTCGGCGGCAACTTTGAAATCCTCCCGCTGCTGAAAGCCTGACCGGCTAGGATCGCGGGGTGGCGCTGCCGCCGGAAGCGATCGTCCGCCTGGACCTCGGGCGAATCTGGCTGCCCCATCTCACGATGGAGATTCCCGTGCACGGATTCCTGATCAAGCATCCTGCCGGTGCCGGCCTCGTCGACACCGGCTACGGTACCCCGCTGGAGCTGATCAAGGACTACCGCCCGGTCAACGCCTCGGTTGCCGAGGCGCTGCGCCAGCACGATGTCCATGCATCCGACATTTGCTGGGTCATTAACTCGCACCTGCACTTCGATCACTGTGGCCAGAACGCCGTCTTTCCGCAGGCTCCCGTCTACGTCCAGCGGAGGGAGTATGAACGCCGCCATAAATACAAGGACACGCCCGCGGCGTGGCTCCAGTACGCCGGCGCGCGATTCGAGCTCCTCGATGGGGAACGTGAGATCGCCTCGGGTGTCCGGGTCGTGACGACTCCGGGGCACACGGCGGGCCACCAGAGCATCCAGATCGATACGACTGAAGGACCGGCCGTGATGACGGGCGACGCCTGCTGGACGGTTGGCATGTTCGATGGCGAGCCGCCGCGGGCAGGGATGATGGAAGACGCGTCAACATTCGCGCGGTCGTTGGATAAGATGCGGCGGATCAAGCCGGCGGCCGTGCATTTCTGCCACGACAACCGCACCTGGCATCGCTAGAGCGCGATCTCTCGCTAGGATAGCCTTGGGTTCGGCGCGCAAAGCACGGGATGGGAGGTCGATCGGCATGGCGACTCGGACCAGGAAGAAGGCGGCGGCCGAGGCCAAGCAGACAAAGACCGTCGAGGACTACCTCGCGGCGGCGCCGAAGGACAAGCGTCCCGCGCTGACCAAGCTCCGCAAGGCGATCAAGGCGGCGGCACCCGCGGCGACCGAAGAGGTGAGCTACGGGATGGCTCGGTTCAAGCACCGCAACGGGAAGCCGCTTGTGTATTTCGCCTATTGGAAGGACCATTTCGCCCTGTACGGGGCCGGCCGCAGCTTCATCGACGCGCACCCCGCCGAACTCAAGGCCTACCAACTGAGCAAGGGGACGATCAGGTTCCCCGCCGACCAGCCGATTCCCGACCGATTGGTGACGAAGATCGTCAAGGCCCGCCTCGCGGAGGTCGAAAAACCCGACTAAGGGTTCGAGTGGGACGACCGAGTCGGTCGACCTGATCCTGTTTTTGTGCCCGGAGCACGAGATCCGCCCCATATTTCGGTAACGCTGATCCATTACGTCCGGCGAACCTGCTATCAGACAATCCCCGAATGAAGATCGATAGCGGCGATACCGCCTGGGTCCTCGCGGCGGCGGCGCTCGTGATGCTGATGACGCCGGCACTCGGCTTCTTCTACGGCGGACTGGTGCGCCGGAAGAACGTCCTGTCGACCATCATGCACAGCTTTTTCATCCTCTGCCTGATCAGTGTCCAGTGGGTGCTATGGGGCTATAGCCTCGCGTTCGGGCCCGACAAGGGCCATATCATCGGTGGCCTGGAATGGGTTGGGCTCAACGGCGTCGGCTTTGCGCCGAACGCCGACTATGCGCCCACCATCCCCCATCAGGCCTTCATGCTTTTCCAGATGATGTTCGCGGTCATCACCCCGGCCCTGATCAGCGGCGCGTTCGCCGAACGTCAGCGCTTCAAGGCATTCGTCCTCTTCTCCCTGCTGTGGGCGACCTTTGTCTACGACCCGATCGCCCACTGGGTCTGGGGCGCGGGCGGCTGGCTCCACACCCTGGGCGCCCTCGACTTCGCCGGTGGGACAGTGGTCCATATCAGCTCCGGGGTCTCGGCCCTGGTCGCCGCGCTTGTCCTGGGCCGGCGGCTCGGGTTCGGCAAGCAGAAGGTCGAGCCCCATGACGCCACCATGACCGTGCTCGGTGCGGCCCTGCTCTGGTTCGGATGGTTTGGCTTCAATGCGGGCAGCGCGCTGGGTGCCGGCGCGCTGGCCACCAGTGCCTTCGTTGTGACCAATACGGCGGCCGCTATGGCGGCTCTTACCTGGATGACCGTCAGCTGGTGGCACAAGAAGCAGCCGAGCGTGATCGGTGCGGCAGCCGGTGCGGTGGCCGGGTTGGTGGCCATCACCCCGGCCTCCGGCTTTGTCAACGTGATGGGCGCGATCGTGATCGGGTTCGGCGCGGGCGTGGTCTGCTACCTCGCCATCCAGCTGCGCGAGCGGATCAAGGTGGACGATGCGCTGGACGTCTGGGCGGTCCACGGCATCGGCGGCACCTGGGGGGCGCTGGCCACCGGACTTTTCGCCACGGTCGCGATCAACTCGGCCGCGGCCAACGGCCTCTTTTACGGCAACCCGAAGCAGGCCCTCATTCAGCTGGTGGCGGTCGGCGCCGTCTGGGGCTGGTCCATCCTTGGCACCTTTGTCATCCTCAAAGTCGTCAACTTGTTCGTCCCCTTGCGCGTGCACGAGGACGAAGAGGTCCTTGGCCTCGATCTCTCGCAACACGGTGAACCCGCGTACGCCGGCATCCACGCGAATTAAGAAGGAGGAAACTCATGGATCCCACAACGATCATGGCGGTGGTCTGCAGCGTCGTTGTTTTCGCCGGCTGGCTCCTCCTACCCCACTCCCCGACGACGGTCAAGCCCGTCGTGGTTAGCGAGGAGCGGGAACCCGCCCGGGTCTCCGCCTAGCCAACCGCACAACGGAGAGCTTCGATGCGGTCTCGTTGCTGAGCGTCAGCAGGCGGGCCGCCTGAAGCTGCATGGTTCGGCCGATCTCATCGACCTCCTGCACCGTGATGCGGGTCCCCGGCTTCAGCCCCCGATCGTGGAGATACTGCAACAGGGGAGGCGCTTCCCGCTGCGCGACCTCGGAGATCCGCGTGATCGTCGCCGTCTCGCCGGGTTTCAGCGCCGACAGGCGGAGCTCGTTCGCTCGCATCGTCGAGTA
>VBEN01000191.1 GCA_005881175.1 Chloroflexota bacterium | reverse complement strand
GCCTGACCATCCCATCGCGGGACATCCGTCGGAGGGCGGCGGTCACGGTCGGCCGGCTCACGCTCAGCCAGTCCGCCAGCCGGGCACTGCGCACGCTCTCCCCCTCCGCCCGAATGTAGTAGATCGCCTCCAGGTAGTGGGCCACGACTTCCGAGGGCGGCCGGGAACGTGTGTTAGCGTTATCTAATCGTGGACTTCGCATCTGCTAACTGTATCGGACCATGAGTCACGCAGCCGCTGCCGCGCTCGGCGCCATCGCCGGCGCCACCATCTTTATTGGGCTTCCCGTGGGTCGGATTCGCGGCGTCTCCAAGACCGTGCAGGGAGTCCTCAACGCGATCGCCACCGGCGTGCTGATCTTCCTGCTGTGGGACATTCTCAGCCACGCCTCAGGACCGGTGGAGACGGCGCTCGCCGCCCTGCGTCGAGGTGATGGCGGCTTTTTCCCCCTGGTCGGGATCTTCGCGGCTGGCATCGCTCTCGGCCTGCTCGGCCTCGTCTATTTCAACGGCCGCCTCTTCGGACGGGTTAAAAACGCGCCGCCGGCGCCACCCAAAACGCTGGCGATGATGATCGCTACCGGGCTCGGGCTG
>VBEN01000231.1 GCA_005881175.1 Chloroflexota bacterium | reverse complement strand
ACCGCCCAGTTGCGTCTCTTACTGGTCGTTCCACGGGTTCGTGGGATGGGCATCGGGAGCCGCCTGGTCGAGGAATGCATACGGTTTGCCCGGCGGACAGGCTACCAGCAAATAACGCTGTGGACCAACGACGTGCTCGAAGCCGCCCGGCGTATCTATGAGCGGGCAGGGTTCACGCTGGTGGAGGAAGAGCGGCATCGCAGCTTCGGTCACGATCTCGTCGGGCAGAACTGGTCGCTCCCTCTCCGGGACCACTGACAACGACGCTTCGGCTCAGTACCGATCGGCTGGCCCTCATTCCCTTTCGGGCCGATTTCATTCAAGCGCTGGCAGACCGTAAGGCGGCGGAGCAACTGATCGAGGCGATCATTCCCGACGGCTGGCCGGACGCAGAGCTTTCGGGGCTGCTGCGCGTATACGAGCCCTGGGTCCTAGTCGACCCTTCGCGGGTGGGCTACGGTCCCTGGATCATCATCGCGCGCGACCGCCGGACGGTCGTTGGAAGCGCAGGTTTCCAGGGAACGCCCGTGGACCAAGCGGTCGAACTGGGCTTCGGCGTTCACGCTGACTATCGCAAGCAGGGCTACGCATCCGAAGCGGCTCGCGCCCTGGTCTTTTGGGGCCTGCGCCAACCCGACGTCGAGCGCATCATCGCCAAATGTGATCTCGCAAATGCCGCATCCGTGCGTGTCCTGGAGAAGGCTGGGATGAGCCGGGTGGGAGAGGCGGAGGGCATGCTGCTCTGGGAACTGCGGCGGCCTCAGCCGGACAAGTAAGCGCCCCCACCCCGACCCTTGGCCACAAGGGAGGAGGGAGATCTGCCAGCTGGGCTGTCAATTGACCCGACATTGAAGCCGGGAGTATCTTTATGGCTGAGCTTAGGGCTTTCATGCGAGATCCCAGCCGGCGGTTGCGGATTCTCCCGGCGCCCGTGGCGCGGATCGAGATACTCGCCTATGCCCCGACCGAGTTCTACCACTGCCAGCACTGCGAGGTTGTCTGGGGACACCTGGGGCTGGGTGAGCGGCTGCACCGCGAGCAGCGGTCGTCGGCCCTCCCCGAGGATCTGCAGACGGAGTATGCCGCCATCTCGGATTGGGTTCGCCACGCGTTCGATCGCTACCAGGACCGGCTGACCGTCAAGGTCATCGACGCGGCCTCGATCGAGGGTCTGCTCAAGTCCATCCGCCACCGGGCGCGCCGCTTTCCGGCTTTCATCATCAATGGAAGCGACCGGATCATCGGCTTCGACCCGAGCCGCCTGGATGCTGCACTGGCGCAGCACCTGGAGGCGACCGAAGGAGGTGAGAACCGGGCACAACACGCGTAACGGTGCACTTCAAGGAACGGGAGGTTAGGTGTGAACAACACGCTGGTCGCGATCATCATCGGCATTGTCGCGATCTTCATCGGTTACAACGTTTATGCGCGCCGGATCGACCGCAACGTCATCCAGGCCAGTGCCAAGCGAGCCACGCCGGCCAAGATGTACATGGACGGCGTCGACTTCATGCCCACCAGTCGTAACGTGCTGTACGGCTATCACTTCAAGTCGATCGCCGCGGCCGGCCCGATCGTCGGCGCCATCACGGCGGCCGCCCTCTGGGGCTGGTTGCCAAGCCTGATCTGGTTGGTCCTGGGCGTGATGTTCATGGGCTGGGCCAGCGATTACAGCGCGATCGCGGTTTCCGTTCGCAACGATGGCAACTCGCTCTCCGCCATCGCCCACAAGCTGATCGCGCCACGAACGCGCACGGTTCTCTTCGTGTTCATCTTCTTCTATCTGCTGCTGGTGGCGGGCGCCTTCGGCACCCTGATTGCCACGGTCTTGAACGTGCCATCCGTGCCCCTGGGGATCATCGCGCTCGCCTTGTTCGGCCTTCGTGCTGACCGCCTTTACGAACTTCAATCTCTGGCTCAACAGCTTTGCGCCGCCCAAGGGCGCCCTGTTTACGGTGCTCAACCCGACGAACCCCGTCGCGACGCAGAGCGTCCCGATCACGGTCAGCCTGGTCTTCTGGCTGCTCGCCATGTTCGTCTTCTGCTACCTGGGTTCGATCCTCCCGATCTGGCGCTATGCGCAGCCGGTGAATTACATCGGCTTCTGGATCACCGCCCTGACCATCGTGGTCGGGGGCCTGGGAGCGTTCCTCGCGTTCTTCGTCAAGCCGTCAGTCTCGACGTTCACTATCCCGGCGTTTGTTGGATGGGGAGGGCCAACCAAGGTGCTCTCGGCCAGCGGAGCGATCCAGCCCTTATGGCCGATGCTTTTCGTCACCATCGCCTGTGGCGCGATCTCGGGCTGGCATGCGCTGATCGGCTCGGTGAGCACGGCGCGGCAGATCGAGAGTGAGGAGGACATGCTACCGGTTGGTGGCGGCGCGATGTTCAGCGAGTTCACCCTCGGGCTGCTGTCACTGCTGGCCGTCTCGGTGGCTGTGACCGCCGGCGGGACCACGTCCACGGCCGTTGCCATTACCCGATTTGCCAACGGCATCGCGGGATTCCTGAATGTCTTCGGGATCTCCAAGGTCTATGGCGCAGCCATTGCCCGGGCGGCCTTCGTGGTGATCGTGATCACCGTCACGCAGCTGCTATTCAGGATCATGCGCGTGACGCTAGCCGAGTGGCTTGGCGGACGGGCGCCGATCTTCAAGAACCAGCATGTCGCCACGGTCATCAGCATGGCGGCGACCGCGTTCCTGGTCGTGAGCGGCACCTGGGTCTATATCTGGCAGCTGTTCGGAGCTTCCAACCAGCTGATGGCGGCCCTGAGCCTGCTCGTCGTAACGGTCTGGCTGGTGGCGACCAAGCGCAACTCGCTATACGCCGGCATCCCGATGGTGTTCATGTACGTGACCACCATGGCGGCGACCGTGGTCACCGGTTACAACCTGTTCGTGACAATCTTCCTCAAGCAGGTGGGGAAGGCCGGACATGAGATCGCGGTCGCGGGCAGCGTCGTCACGATCGCGATCGCGGCTTTGCTGTTCGTCGCCGCGATTCTGATCGCCATCGATGGAATTCGCGCCTGGCAGCGTTTCCGGCGGCAGCCACTGGAGGTGGCACCGCAGCCTGTCACCGCATAGTCGGAGCACCCCCTCCCCGACCCTCCCCACCAGGGGGAGGGAGATGGGGCGAGGCAGAGGGCCGGCAACGTGAGCCGGCCCTCTCTGCTGGCGGCAGCGGCTCGGCGCGTTGGCGGCTGGCTGCGGACGCTGCGCGAGATCATGTACGGGGCAACGGGCTACGAGTTCGAGCAGCACGCGGCCCACGCCCGGGCGGACCTGGAAAACCTCTTCACGTTCATGGTCATGGGCGACCTG
>VBEN01000230.1 GCA_005881175.1 Chloroflexota bacterium | reverse complement strand
GCCGATCCTGCCGCCCTACTACAGCCTGCGGCTGATGCCCTACGTGGTGCCGCAGATCAGCACCTGGAAGCGGCGGATGCTGCGCGAGCGCGACATCACCGACGCGCTCGGCTGATCCAGCATGGCAGCCAAAGCCCCCGCCCAGACCGACCTGCAGCGAGTCTTCGAGCAGCATCCGGAGCGGCGCTACATCATGTTCGGCGGGAAGGGCGGCCTGGGGAAGACGACCTTCTCGGCCGCAACCGCCTACTGGCTGGCCCGCCAGGGTAAGCGGG
>VBEN01000235.1 GCA_005881175.1 Chloroflexota bacterium | reverse complement strand
AAATGCCGAGCTTGCGATAGGTGCTCCGGATGTGGTTGCGCAGCGTCTTGCCACTGATGCCCAGCCGGCGGGCAATGGCTTCGTTGCCGGCGTCGCTGGCCAGGGCGCGGAGGACCTCGAGCTCTCGCGGGCTGAGCGTCGCCAGGTTCTGGCTCGATCGAGCAACGCCGGTGGGAACACTCGGCGGCTCCGGAACGGCCACGAGATTCCGGGTGCCACCGGCGAGCGCCGCCGCCGCTTCGCACAGATCGGCCGGCGTGGCGTCCTTTGCGAGGTAGCCGCTTGCGCCGGCGTCCATTGACGCCCGGACGTGGTCCTGCGTCTCGAACATCGTCAGCACCCCGATCGGCACATCCGGATCGCGAGCGCGCATCCGCCGGATTGCTTCCGTGCCCGCCATACCGGGCATCCGCAAATCGATCAAGATCAGACCGGGTTGTAGCCGGGCTGCCTCCGCCACTCCCTCATCACCGCGCGATGCCTGGCCGACGACATCGAAGCGCCCATCCCTTTGCAGGATTTCGGCTATGCCTTCGCGAAAGAGGGCATTGTCATCCACCAGTAGCACGCTGATCGGCATGCGCCCAATCTAACGGAGTGAGTCTCCGACACTCAACATCACTCCCCGAGCCGTAAGAAACCGAATACGGAATTTAGCGTCTTTCCGATCCGCTACCGGGCCGTTAACGATTGGTGCCGTCTTACGAATTGCATTACGGCTTCGGTTGTCGTGAACTGGACCGTGAAGGACAAGAGGGTTGGATCACCTCGAACGGTTCCTGGTGGTGATGGCTGTGCTCCTTTGTTTTGTGGTCGCACTGGTTTTATGGCGGCCTTTCAGTCTCGGAGTTAGCAGCGCCCGGAACACGGTCGAGAGTCCTCTTACGTCTTTGCCACCGAATGGCACGCCAAGCGAGGTAGCCCTGGCGCCATCGGGAACCAGCGCTGCGACGCCCGCACCGTTGGCGGCCGACGCCCGTCCCGCGCCCACTTCACCGGTGCTTCCGACCGTGAGGCCGAGCAACTCACCAACGCCGCGTAGCACGCCCGTGCCGACGCCGACCCCGAAGCCGACGCCGACGCCGACGCCGACGCCGACGCCAACGCCGACGCCAACGCCAACGCCAACGCCATCAGCACCTCCGACCCTCATACAAATGGACCGATGATGGCTGTCCGTCTCCGTGCGGCGACCTGGCTAGCGGCGTGACCATGACGTTCACATTTGCCGGTGTGGGCACCAAGTATGTGCGGCTCACGATCACCGACGCCCTGGGAAGGACCAGCAACGTCGAGCACAACGTGATCGTGAGTCGATGAGTTCAGCACCACGCTCCGGGTCTCAACCTAACGAGCTGAGTCTTTCGCACTCAGCTTCAGTTTTCGCATCGTAAGAAATCGAATAGCCACTTGCGTACCGATTCCGTTCCGCTACCGCGCCGTTAACAACTGGTGGCGTCTTACGAATTGCGTTACGGGGTTGGTTGGCGTGAACTGATGGCGGAGGAGATTCATGTTGAGTCGTGTCGGCATCATCATCACGCTCGCGCTCGCATTACTGCTGTTCCTCTGGCTTGGACCGCAGCAGTCGTTGTTGAACAGTCCGACCGGCTCAACGTTGCCCACCGGCACGAGTGGCGCAGTGGCGCTGGACCCATCGGCCACGAAGCACGCCACCCCGAATGCGGGGCAAGCCAAGAAGGCAACCCCGGCAGCCACGGCGTCATTTCCGGTGCTGCCCAGTCTGCCTCCCGGCTACTCGCCAACCCCGACACCCAACCCGACGCCCACCCCCACGGTGGGTGCAACCCCAACCCCAACGCCGGCACCGACGCCGGCTCCGACGCCAACACCCGACCCCACGGCAGGCTTCACGTATAGCCCGGCAAACCCGGTGACCGGACAGGCTGTCTCGTTCAACGGAAGCGGTTCGAGCTGTCTCGCCACTCCGTGCGCCTTCATCTGGTCGGACGATGGCGACGGTTCGATCCTGGGTGGCGGGGTGACGATGGGCTTCACCTTCGTCGATCTCGGCACCAAATATGTGCGCTTGACGATCACCGATGGACTCGGCCGCCAGGCGACCGTGGAGCATAACGTCGTCGTGGGCGCCGGCCCAAGTCCCACGCCCGCGCCAATTCCGACACCGACCCCGACACCATTGCCGACCGCGACGCCAACGCCCACCGCCGGGCCCACGCCCACGCCGCCGTCGACCCCAAGCTGGTATGTGTCGCGCAGCGGGTCGAATGTGGACGGGCGCAGCTGGGGGAGCGCGTGGAGCGAGCTGAACAAGATCAACTGGTCGGTGGTGCAGCCGGGGGACACCATCTGGATCGACGGTGGGGCGACGGCCTGCCCCTCGGCCTATGACTTCACCACCACCCGGCCGGGGGTCAACTGCGGCATGCTCTACCAGAGCATCATGGTGCCGGCCAAGAGCGGCACCGCGGCGGCGCGTATCACGATCAAGCTGTCGGCGGAGGTGGGCCACAACGGCACGGCGGTCTTCTTCGGCGGGCGCACCACGCCGCTGCCCTACTGCACCCAGTCCGGCTACACGGCCGGCTACAGCGGCACCGTGCTGAACGCCGCCATTCAGATCGGCAATGTCCAGAACCTGGTGTTCGATGGCCGAAAGCGGAGCGGCTTCATGCTCTACGG
>VBEN01000234.1 GCA_005881175.1 Chloroflexota bacterium | reverse complement strand
CATGTTCGCGTAGGCGGACATATGCGGATAGAGCGCGTAGTTCTGGAAGATCATCGCGATGTCCCGGTCCTTCGGCGGAACCCTGTTGACCATCCGCTCGCCGAGCCAGACCCGGCCCTCCGTGATCTCCTCGAGCCCGGCGACCATGCGCAGGGCCGAGGTCTTGCCGCAGCCCGACGGGCCGACGAGGACGACCAGCTCGCCGTCCCGGATCTCGAGGTCGAGCCCGTCGACGGCCTTGGTGCCGTCCGGGTAGATCTTCGTCAGCTGCTCGAGCCTGATCTCCGCCACTGGCGTCCTCGTCCGCGGCGAAACTGTACTTCCTTCTTGTAGCATCGCGTGGCGTTGGAAGGCGTGGCCCAGGGCCAGTCACGACGACGGCGCTGGGGGGACCTCCTCGAAGAGCGCCGTTTTCTCGCCCCCGCGCTGATAGGCCCAGCGGTCCTGTTCATCGTCCTGCTGGTCGGCGTCCCGCTCGGCCTTGCCGTCTACCTCAGTCTCACCAACGCGACGTCCGGCTCGCTCAGCGGCACATGGGTCGGCCTGCAGAACTTTGTCGATGTCTGGGACAGCTCGAACTTCCGCACGGCGCTTCAGAACACGATCGTCTTCACGCTCGCCTCACAGGTGCTTGTGATCGTCGGCGCCGCGATCCTCGCGCATGCGCTCCTCCGTCCGTTTCGCGGCCGCTGGCTGCTGCGCTTCCTGATCCTGCTGCCGTGGGCCGCACCGGTCGCGCTGAGCACGATCGGCTTCCTCTGGATCTTCGACTCGCAGTTCAGCGTCGTCAACTGGACGCTCGTGCACGACCTGCTACCTGGTGGCGGCCACTTCTACCTTTACAAGCCGGTCAACTGGATGCTGGGCGTGGTCGACCACCTGCCGTGGGTTCACACCGGCAAGATCGATCCCTTCAATCCGCCGCAGTGGCTCGGGCAGGCGACGCTTGCGAAGCTCTCGATCATCGCCGTTCAGGCGTGGCGGATCCTGCCGTTCGCAACGGTGATCTTCCTCGCCGGCCTCTCCTCGATCCCAGCCGAGGTCGAGGACGCCGCTCGGATCGACGGGGCGACGGGCCTGCGGAAGTTCTGGCACGTGACGCTCCCGCTGCAGCTGCCGATCGCTGCCGTTGCGCTGCTGTTCGGGATCGTGTTCACCGCGACCGACATGACCGTGGTCAGGGCGCCGCCGTCTCGCTCTACCTGTTGCCGGTGCTCGCGCTGGTGGCGATCCTGATGCTGCGGTTCGCGCGCAAGGTGGAGGTCTCCTAGGGGTGGCCTGGAGCAACATCCGCTCGCAGGGCCTCTCCTGGCTCGTCGTCGGGCCGTTCGCGATCGTCCTGGCGTTCCCCTTTTACTGGATGCTGACGACGGCGCTGAAGACGAACGGCGACCTCTACAACGTCGCGAACGTCCCGTTCAAGTTCACGACGACGCACGGCGACCCGGAAGGGCACTCGCCGACTCTCCGCCACGTCACCTACATCTTCCACCACACCCACTACGTGCGCTGGCTCGAGAACACGGCCTTCGTGGGAGCGCTGGTCGTGGTGATCACGCTCGTCCTGGCCGTCCCGGCCGGCTATGCGCTCGCGCGGCTGTCGGGCCGCTTCGGCCAGAGCGTCGGGGTCGGAATCTTCCTGACGTACCTCGTGCCTCCCACCCTGCTCTTCCTGCCCCTGTCTCGCGTGATCTCGAAGCTGGGGCTCGAAGACCGGCTCTGGTCGCTCGTCCTGGTCTACCCGTCGTTCACGATCCCGTTCTCGACCTGGCTGTTGATGGGCTTCTTCAGGACGATCCCGGTCGAGCTCGAGGACGCGGCCCTGATCGACGGCTGCTCCCGGCTGAAGGCGCTCTGGCGTGTGATCTTCCCGATCTCGCTGCCGGGAATCCTGACCGTCGTGATCTTCACGTTCTCGCTCTGCGTGAACGACTTCGTCTACGCGATCTCGTTCATCTCGAACTCGACCAACCGCACGCTCTCGGTCGGCGTGCCGACCGACCTGATCCGGGGAGACGTCTTCTTCTGGCAGTCGCTGATGGCGGCGACGCTGATCCCCAGCATCCCGCTGGCACTGCTCTACAACAGCTTCCTCAACCGTTTCATCGAGGGCTTCACGGGCGGGGCTTTCCGGTGAAGCACAACAGGGGTACCGAAAGGAGGGAGGCATGGCAGACGACGAGCTCGAACGGCTAGGGCTCACCGGCGGCCTCACCCGCCGCGAGGTGGTGCGCAGAGGGCTCGGCGGGTTCGTGATCCTCTACGGCGGCGCGCTCGCGAAGACGGCCGCCGCGGGGGTGCCGAAGTTCCCGCACAAGGAGCTCAAGAACACGCTCAAGATCATCCAGTGGAGCCACTTCGTGCCGGCCTACGACGAGTGGTTCGACGGCGTCTACACCAAGAAGTGGGGACAGAAGCACGACACGGACGTCATGGTCGATCACATCAACCTTGCGCTGCTGCCTGCCCGGGCGAAGGCGGAGGTCGCGGCCCGGAGCGGGCACGACCTCTTCGGCCATCTCTCGCCCCAGGCGGGCCTCGAGGACGACGT
>VBEN01000008.1 GCA_005881175.1 Chloroflexota bacterium | reverse complement strand
GAGTGGCTGGCACCTGTATCTCGCTCGCATCGACGACCGGCCAGTCGGAACCTGCGCCCTGCACCTGGGCAGCACCGCCGGACTCTACTCGGTCGGCACGATCCCAGCGGCGCGGCGCCAGGGAGTGGGGACGGCGCTGACAAAGCGCGCGCTTGCCAACGCAAGGTCGGCCGGCCATACCATCGCGAGCCTCACGGCCTCAGGACCGGGCGCGCTCCTCTACGGAGCTCTCGGGTTCAAAGACTACTGTCGGTTCCGAGAGTACGTCTGGCGTCCATCTCCCAGCCATCAGGCCACCAAACCGCGCGCTTTGGACTCAGGTCGTTAAGGCTGCGGCGCCGCGGATCCATTGGCGGTTCAGCGATCGCGGCGGAGTAGCTGCATGAAGATCAGAAGGCTGCTCACCAGCAACGCGGGCACATAGACCGTCACGATTACCCAATTCACGCCAAGCGCGTACGTGAACACGTTGAAACGCACCGATTCGACGATCGCATTCACGGTGTCGAGCATTCCAACGACGACGCATAGCCAGACGAAAGCGATAGCGGCTGGGAGGCGGGCGCGAAGGGCAGCCAACGCCAGCAGCGCGAGGAATGCCGTTATCAAGTCGCCATATCCGATCATCGTCCGAAATTCCATCGGCACGCCGGGGCCGACCGCGCCCGGCGCCAGGATCGTCCCGCCGACGATGCGGAACGCATGGACCCACAGCAGTGGCACGAGGGCCAGTTCCCGTGGCAGCCCCGACAGGCGAGGCACGACATACCAGAATGCGATGAGCAAATACGCGAGCAAGCTCAACGTGAATTGAATCCCGAAGAGCACAATCGGTTCCATCGTTCGCTCCTTCCGGGCCCCCTCGAATCCAAACGTTTCGGTCGAGGCTGATCGTATTCAAAACTGGAGGCGAGTGCGGGATTCGAACCCGCGGTGGAGGTTTTGCAGATCGCAATCTGCAGTTCGCCAGAGTTCGCTGAAGTTCATCGCGTACTGAATTTCAGCGTCGACTGTAACCGGCTACAGGCTAGCGGCGCGGCGCGGCCTGCGGCTTAGTATCGGGCAGTGGAGTCAGCTGCGCCTGAGCGCATGCGGTGGGCATCGCCGGAGGAGGTCCGACGTCGCCCACGATCGATTTGACCAAGCAAGACGTATGAGTTCCTTTGTGGTTGGTTTTCAGGATGTTGATAAAGGCAAACTCCTGGTTGCTGGCGGCAAGGGCGCGAACCTGGGGGAAATTTCCAAGATTGAAGGAATACGCGTACCGGATGGCTTTTGTATTTCTGCTGAAGCCTTTAAGAGAAGCATTGGGGAAACGTCGTCGATTAACGAATTGCTTGATAACTTATCGCTTCTAAAGGTGGAAGACCGGGATGAAATCGTTGAACTTAGCAGTGAGATACGCAGGAGCATCGAAGGGCTGGCCATCCCTCAAGACATCAACAAGGAAGTCACGAGCTTCCTCTCCAGGCTTGGTGAAAAAAATTCCTATGCGGTTCGATCCAGCGCAACCGCAGAGGATTTACCGACAGCCTCCTTTGCAGGCCAACATGATACGTATCTGAACGTTGTCGGAAAGGAGGCAATCCTAAGGAATATCAGCAAGTGCTGGGCATCACTATTTACACAGCGGGCAGTAATTTACCGCCTTCAAAATGGCCTTGACCACCGCAAAGTCCATATGGCTGTGGTTGTTCAGAAGATGGTCTTCCCGCAGGCATCAGGAATTTTGTTTACTGCCGATCCCGTGACCTCTAGTAGAAAAGTGTTATCCATTGATGCCAGCTTCGGGCTTGGTGAGGCTTTGGTCTCCGGCCTGGTGAATCCTGATGTTTATAAAGTGCTCGACGGCAAGATAATCGATAAGAAGATCTCCACTAAGAAACTGGCAATTTATGCTTCAAAAGACGGGGGGACGAAAGAACAGGAGATTGAGCCTGATCGGCAGAATGCGCAAGCGCTGACGGATAAGCAGATTTTGCAGGTTGCGCGCATGGGCAGAACCATCGAGCAACATTTCGGTTGCCCACAAGACATCGAATGGTGCCTGGTCGATGATGACTTCCAGATCGTCCAGAGCCGGCCGATCACCACGCTGTTCCCCATTCCCGCGGTCGACGACCAAGAGAATCACGTCTATATCTCAGTCGGTCACCAGCAGATGATGACCGACCCCATGAAACCCCTCGGTCTCTCTTTCTGGCAGATGACGACGGCGCGGCCGATGTACGAGGCGGGCGGCAGGCTGTTCGTCGACGTCGTCCGAGACCTGGGGTCGCCGGCGATCCGCGTCCGCCTCGTGGAGCTCGCAGGGAAATCCGATCCGCTGATCGGGGACGCGCTGCAGCGCATCCTCGAACGCGGCGACTTCATTCCGTCGCTCCCGGACGCGAGTCCTGCTGGCGCGCTGGCAGGTGGCGCGCCAGCCCCGATCGAGACCGATCCCGCCATCGTCACCGATCTGATCGCGCGGAACCAGGAATCCATTGCCGCCTTGAAACGCGACATCCGGACGAAGTCTGGATCGGCCCTATTCGACTTCATCCGGGCCGACATCCAGGAGCTGCGGCGAATCCTGTTCGATCGGCAGAGCCATGCGGTGTTCATGTCGGCGATGGAAGCCACGTCGTGGCTCAACGAGCGACTGGAGGCGTGGCTGGGCGAGAAGAACGCGGCCGACACGCTCACGCAGTCCGTGCCCCACAACGTCACGTCGGAGATGGGGCTGGCGCTCCTCGGCGTCGCCGACGTGATCCGCCCGCATCCGGAGGTGGTGGCGTTTCTGCAACGCGTCGACGATGACGGCTTCCTGGATGAACTGCCCACGTTGGCAGGCGGTCGGGAAGCGCGGGACGCCATCCGGGGCTTTCTCGAGATGTACGGCATGCGCTGCGTCGGCGAGATCGACATCACGAGGCCGCGTTGGAGCGAACGGCCCACCACGCTCGTCCCCGTGCTCCTCGGCAACATCAAGAACTTCAAGCCGGGCGCCGGCGCACAGCGATTCAAGCAAGGGCGGCAGGAGGCGTGGGCGAAGGAACAGGAGTTGCTGGAGCGCCTACGGGCTCTGCCGGACGGAGCCCAGAAAGCCGAAGAGGCCAAGCGGAGGATCGACCGCGTCCGCGCCTTCATCGGGTACCGGGAGTATCCAAAGTACGGCATGGTCAGCCGCTACTTCGTCTACAAGCAGGCCTTGTTGGAAGAGGCCGAGCGCCTCGTGCAGGCGCACGTGCTGCGTGAGAAGGAGGACATCTTCTACCTCAGATTTCAGGAACTCCACGAGGTCGCGCGCACGGCCCAAGTGGATGAACAGCTCATCGCCCAGCGCAAGGACGCGTTCAGGTCGTATCAAGCGCTGACGCCGCCCCGGGTGTTCACGTCGGATGGCGAGGTCATTGCCGCGGCGTACCGACGCGATGGCGTGCCGCCAGGTGCGTTGGTCGGTCTGCCGGTTTCGGCCGGGACCATCGAAGGGCGGGCGCGAGTCATCCTGGACATGGCGGATGCCGATCTCGAACCGGGCGACATCCTGGTCACGGCCTACACGGACCCCAGCTGGGTCCCTCTGTTCGTCGCGATCGCGGGCCTGGTAACGGAGGTCGGGGGCGTGATGACTCACGGCGCCGTCATCGCACGGGAGTACGGTTTGCCGGCCGTCGTGGGGGTGGAACATGCCACCCGGTTGATCCGAGATGGGCAACGGATCCGCGTGAACGGAAGGGACGGCTACGTCGAGATCCTGGGAGGGCCGTGACCAAGTGTTGAACAGATGCGCTCGACGCGTCTGGTGTTCAAGAAGTGTTCATCTCGTGGCGCCGCTGAATCGTCTCCTCAATTCGAGCGGCGGAACTGCTCCGAGGTACTACTCGTAGCCACTAACGAAGCTGAACTCCTCGCCGCGGCGTCGCTGCCCCATGAACTCGGTAAAGGAGGCTGCTTGAAAAGGAGGCATCCTCCCATCCGGCTGACACCAAGTTGACAAGGACTATAGGGGGCTCCGGCTTACGGAAGTCGTAGCCCACCGCCTCGCCGGCACCGTCTCCGCCGATTAGGACTAGCCCTGGCTGCCACGTCTGATGGTCATGAGCCTCGGTCGCATCGACCACTCGACTCACCGGATACAGCTCCAGATAGACGTCGCCGAACCAGCCCTTTAGGCCGTTCTGACCCAGCAGGTACGACCGATAGTCGGCAGGAAACCGGACGCCTAGCCGCCGTTCGGCTTGATCGATCTCCGCATGAGTCGCAGGGGATTCCTCCGAATGGTGCCTGTCCTGGCTCGGCCGCGGCCAGCGCTCAGACACTCGCGTAAACCCGAACTTGTGGTAGCGAGCCTCCCCCCGCCCGTCACGTGTGTTGCAGGTCCATCAATTCCACCATGTGGCTCGTCCGTTCCTGATTGGTGAACAGATCGCGCTGCAGCCGAGCCGCGAGCCAGCTCGGTCAAGGCGGAGTCCTACGAACAACCGGCCCAATCTTGAGGAGGACGGCTCGCGCTGCAGGCGATGGCTGGGGCGCTAGGATTCGAACCTAGGATTACCTGATCCAGAGTCAGGCGCCTTACCAGCTTGGCCACGCCCCAGCGGTACGGCTTTAGGCTGGCACAGTTTATCAGAGGATTGGCGGAAAATCAGGCATGCCCAAGACGAAATCCGGTGAAGGCGTGCTGGCCTTGGACATCGGCACCTCATCCGTCCGCGCGGTGGTCTACGACACCCGCGGACAGATGCTCGCGCCAACGCTTTGCGATCTTCCCTACAAGGTCCGGACCACCGATCCGGGAGAGGTCTCCTCGGATCCCGATGATTTGCTGCGACTCATCGCATCAAGCATCGATGCCGCGCTGAAGGCGGCCCGCAAAGAGAAGGTCGACATCATTGCCGCCGCCGCCGCCTGCTACTGGCACAGCCTGATGGGAGTCGACCGCAGCGGCCGCCCGACCACCGAGCTGCTTACCTGGGCCGACACGCGCGGCGCACCCCAAACGCGCAACCTGCGCACGCAATTCGATGAGCGCGCCTACCACAACCGCACCGGCTGCTTTTTTCACGCGAGCTTCTGGCCGGCGAAGCTCCGCTGGCTGCGGGAGACCCGGCGGCCGGCGGTCGCCCGAACGGTGCGGTGGATCTCACTCGCCGAGCACCTCTATCAGCGATTGCTGGGCGAGTATCGCGTTAGCCTCTCGATTGCGTCCGGCACCGGGTTGTTCGACATCCATCATTGTCAGTGGGACGCGGAGGCACTCGAGATTGCGGGTATCGGCACCGACTACCTCGCACCGCTGGCGGACCGCGACCAGCCGATCACGACACTACGTCCGAGCTTCGTCAAACGCTGGCCGCAGCTGCGCGACGTCCCCTGGTTCCTTCCTCTGGGCGACGGCGCGCTCGCGAACGTGGGCGCCGGCTGCGTCGACCCTCGCTGGCTCTGCGCCACCATTGGCACCTCGAGCGCTCTACGCGTCATCCTCGACCAGAACGACCTGACCATCCCGTGGGGCGCCTTCGTCTACCGGCTCGATCGAGAGCGCTACGTCCTGGGCGGCGCCCTGAGCGAAGGCGGCAACGTGGTGCGCTGGCTCACCGCCGGGCTCGGTCAACAGCACTACAAAGCGTTGGAGCGTGCAGCCGCCGCCGTTCCACCAGACAGCCACGGCCTCACCGTGCTTCCCTTCTGGGCCGGCGAGCGCAGCCCGAACTGGCGCGGCGACGCCCGAGCGGTGATCGCCGGGTTGTCGCTCGGCAGCCAGCCGGCGCACATGCTGCGTGCCTCCATGGAGGCGATCACCTATCAGCTCGTCGCCGTCGCCAGCGCCATCGACCATGCCGTGCCCCGCCCCCGCGCGGTGATCGCGACCGGCGGCCAGCTTATTCATTCCGCCGCCTGGCGCCAGATGCTGGCCGACGCCCTCAACCTGCCGGTGACGACGTCCCCCGAAAGAGAGGCCTCAAGTCGTGGTGCGGCGCTGCTCGCGCTCGAGGCGCTCGGCCGGTTGCCCCGGTTGTGGTCCTCATCACCGGCGCGCGGTAGAAGTCACCAGCCGCGGGCGAGCGTCCACGCGATCTACGAGCGTGCCCGGCGGCGCCAGCAAGACCTCTATGACCTGCTCTTTCCCCCACGCGGAGGGCCCGAGCACGGAACCCCTATCGCCGCGGCGGAATCAGATTCCAGAAAGAAGGATCTTCGAAGCCCAGCCGCCAGACACTGATGCCCTTGAGGCCGAACTCGTACATCAGCGGCAGTTTTCGGCGCAGCGTTTCGGTGCTCTGAATCCAGAGCTCGTGATGCACCCCATAGGCGTCGTAACCGAAGTGCATCTCATCCTCGACTGGATCAAAAACCGGGGTCGCCCCATGCTGCTGGGCCAGCATCATCGCATCGGCGTAGGAGCTCGACGTCAGGTACCCGACGCCCGTCCAGTCGTGATAGTAGGTTGGCAGGCCGAGGGTTGCCTTCTCCGGGGGCACGCCCTGCATCGAGAACTCGAGCGCCTGGCGCATCCACGGCGTTCCAGCGACGGCGCCCGCCTCGGTGACACCGTTGTGCTCGTCGTAGGTCATGAAGGACAGAAAGTCGGCCGCCTTCGCCAGGGCGGCGAAGTCATAGGCGCCCGACCATTGGTGGAAGTATTTGAGCAACCAGCCGGTCGCTGTCTCATCACTCGGAAGCCGAGGGATCACCGCGATCGAGAGGTTGAGACCGGCGGCATGGAAGGCACTTGCACAGTCCTGGACCAGCGCCGTGAGCAGGTCGCGGTCGGTCCAGGGAATCTGCTCGAAGTCGAGCTGGAAGCCAGCGTAGCCGTAAGTCTTGGCCTCGTTGACGAGATTGCGGGCCAGCGTCGCGCGCCGGTCTGGATCGGCGAGGATGGCGTGCCCGACGCCGGGGTCAACATCTTTATTGACTACCAGCGGAATGATGGCAATCCCGTTCGCGTGGGCCGCATCGATCACATCGCGCCGCGCATAGCCCGTGATGCTGCCATTCGCATTGGCGTCGTACCAGGCGGGGCTGAGCACATCGATCTGCTTCAGATGCGACAACAGCGCGGCCCGGCCATCGTCGGTGTTGACGTAATACATCTGCACCATGTGGCCGGGCGCCACCTGGGTGATGGTCGATGGGATCGAGAGTGCAGCGGCGGCGGGTTGCCGGCTGAACGTGCCATCGGCGGCCTGCACGCCCGCATCAAGCGCGACGGCCGCGTGGCCGGACAGGGCAAACCCGGTGGAAATCGCATCAAGCGTCTGGTGGTCGCGCCAGGTCAAAATCGGGTTTCCGGTCATGTGCAGGTGCTGCTCAGCCTGCGCGTGGTTCATCACCGCGCGCGAAAAGCGGATAGTCGCCGCCACGCTGATCTGAGCGTCGGCCTGCAGCTGATAGAGACGCGTGGTGATGCTGGCACTCAGGGGAGGCACGATCTGAAAGGCGGCGCGAATGTGCATTGCCCCCGCTGACAGTTGGACGGTGTGACGGCTGCCGAGCGGCAGGGGCCCGGGGATCATCACCCGCAAAATGGCCGCCTGCGAAACCGCGGAAACGGCGAGCGGCCGGCCATCGATCGTGAGGTGCCAATCTCCAGGCCGAAGCGGCCCGCTGACCTTGATCACCAGCTGTGGCCGGGGCGACACCTCAGGCAGGGGTACCGATAGCACAGAGGCGCCGTCGATCTCCATGGCATCGACATTGACCACCGGCATGGGGTTCAGCTCGGTTGCCAGGAGGCCGCCCAGCAACAGGATTCCGGTGGCCATCGCCCCGGCGCCCACAAAGACGGGAAGGCGCATCCGGCGCGAGTATCGCTGGGTGCCACCGGACCGGCAAACGATCGGTCTTGCATCAACTGAGGCTCAGCCATTAGGCGCTTACACCGTGCCACCGCTATCAGCTTTGCTGGTTTGCTCCGCCAGCTTCCGGGTAGGAAAAAAACGTGGACGTGCTTGATATTCTCCGGCGTCAGGCCGGTCGCTTCCAGTGCCCCAGGTGCGGGCAGAGCCTGGCCGACTGCCAGCTCGAAATGGTGACGCACCATGATGAGCAGTCGCTGGTCAAGGTGACGTGTGCCCATTGCCAGGACGCCCGGCTGATCGCCGTCGCCGTCGCGGCTGAGACCGAGACTGCCACGCCCGTGATTGACGTGCGTGACGAGCCCACCGAGGAGCTGGGCGTTCCCATCAGTCCCGACGATGTTCTCGATGCCCGCCTGGCGCTGGGCGGCCACGCCGGCGACCTGAAGAGCCTGCTTCGCTGACCCAGACTGTCACCAACCGGTAACGATCCAAAGCCGACATCGCCGCCGCTGGACTTGACCCAACCTCGACCGTAAGATGGCGCCGTGGAGAGGGCTCGGCGCCGGGCGCTGGCGGCCAGCGTGCTGGCCATCGTAGCGTGGGCGGCGGGGAGCCTAGGAGCATTTGCCGGCGCGCCGGTGCCAACTTTCAGCCAGCGCTCGCTGCAATGGTCTCGCGACGCGCTGGGCAGCGATCGAGTGGACACGATCGGCTCAGCCGGCTGCGCGCTGACCGCGGTCACGATGGTGACGGCGGCCTACGGTTACTCCACCAATCCGGGAATGCTCAACCGCTGGCTGACCGCAAATGGGGGCTACCTCGAGAATGACCTCCTGCTCTGGCGTCAGGCCGCAGCCGCGACCCAGGGATCTGTGCGCTGGAAGTGGCTGCACGTTCCCGGCATGGTGTCCCAGCTACGCACCGACGACCAGGACATCGAAGACCTGCCCCCGCAATCCATGGTGGAGGCTCAACTCGATGCCGGTCGCCTGGTCGTCGCCGAGGTGCGGCTGTACGGGGGCATGCACTTTGTGGTGATCACCGGCCACAGTGGCCACACCCTCTATATCAACGACCCGTGGTACGGCGATCGCACCACACTGCAGGCCCGTTATGGCAGCTATCGGCAAGCCGTGCACTCGGCGCAGGTCTATTACCGCAGTTAGCGACTCGGCGACTCAGGCTGCCGCAAGTTCCTCGTCGTAGCTGGCCGCGCCCCACTGGCGGGTTCGCTGGGCGAGCGCGGCGGATAGGTTCGCAAAGGTGTCGGCACGGAACAGGGCGCGATCCAATTTCAGGATCTGGCTGCCAGCGGCGATTTCGAGATGGCCACCCTGGCGCGTGATGACCTGGTTCGTCCCCTGGACCCGATCCCAGGGGACTATCCGTGGCTGGCGATTGAGCCAGGCGTGCCCGACGGGGCGCACCGCAATGCCTTCGCGAGTGACCGTGACTTCCATCCACTCGATGAAGAAGCTGTGGAAGAGCAGGCCGACGCTGAATGCCAGACCGCAGCCCATCGCAATCGCGAGTGCCGCAAAGGAGCCGTTGTGGGTCTCCGAGACTTCGACGACGGCCAGCACGAACCCGAGCGCACACGCGGCAATCGGAACACCGGGCCAGAGGATGACGAGCCGATTCAGCGGGCTATCCGGCCGAAAGCTCATGCGTGCTCATAAAGTATCGAGCGCAATCAAAGCCAACATTTCGGCCATCGCATCGCTGCAGAGATGTTGCCCCCGTGTGACGAGAGCTTTCCCTTCCCGACGACGGCGCGGGACGCGCCCGCACCGGCTGGTCCTAGACGTCCAGTTCTTTAACGTCGAGGTCGCGGAGTTCGGCCGGGGCCTGTAGCCCGTTGTCGACCAGGATTCGGAGCAAACGCAATACGTAGCGGGCGCCATTGAGGTTGACGCCATGCTGGCGCGTTAAGGTCTGGATCGCCTGGAGTTTTCGGATATCGCGCTGTGAAAAGCGGCGGCGGTTGGTGGACGTGCGCTTGGGGACAACCAGGCCCAGGTGCTCGTACATCATCAGCGTTCGAGGATGGGTCTGCAGAATCTCCGAGGCAACGCTGATGGTGTAGATCGGCTTATCCAGCGACAGGCTCGTGTCAGACGGTGCGCGACGGGTTACTCCTTTAGCCAATCCTCAATCCCCTCAGACAGACTGGTCGGCGTGGTCCGCGCCTTGATGAGGTATTCGTGGGCCCCCAGGCGCAACCCGCGCGCGACCAGATCCTCTTCATCGTAATTAGAAAGGATGATAACCGGAATATCCCGCGTCTTCTCTTGCGCTCGCAATTTTCTCAACACCTCGAGCCCGTCCATTTTCGGCAGGCGGATATCGAGGAAGATGATGTCGGGCGTCAGGTCTCCCGCTTTCTTGAGGCCTTCCTCGCCATCGAGCGCGGTGTTGACGCGATAACCATCGAGCTCCAGCTTGAGGCGGTACATCTCCAGAACGGAGGGATCGTCTTCCACGAGGAGAACATCGACCAGATCCTCATCCGTCTGCGTCGCCCGGCTCGCTCCGGCGCCGCGGCGCGTCTTACTTTCCATAACACTCCCCTTGGCGCGAAGCAGTATAGACGAAGTCGGTGAATCTCGCCGCCCTTGTGGAAAGTGATACGGCCCGATGCCTCCAAGGCATACGCCCAACCGTCGGGAATCCCCCAGAAAAGTTTAAGGCCCTCCGAAGGGAGGGCCCGAAGAGGGGGGCAAGAGAACTAATGCGGATTATAGGAAGGCCCACGAGTCTTGTCAACAGGAGCACAGTCAGTAATTGTCCCGCGCCGACTGTCGGTAAACCGGGAACCCTGCGCATAACGATCCGCAAAAATTTCAGCGGCCGCCCAGGCGATCCGTCGCGTTTAGACGTCGAGCTGCGATACGTCGATGTCGCGAAGCTCGACCGGTGCCGTCAGCTGGTTTTCGTAAAGCAGCTTCAGCAGTTTCATGATGTAACGGACCCCCGCCAGGTTGACGGAGTGCTGCCGGGTGAGCTTCTGGATCGTCTGCAGCTTCATGACGTCGCGCTGCGAGAAGCGCCGCCGGTTCGTCGATGTCCGCTTGGGCACGACCAAGCCGAGGTGCTCGTACATCATCAGGGTCCGCGGATGGGTCTCCAGGATCTCCGATGCCACGCTGATGGTGTAGATCGGCTTGTCGAGGGAGATGTTCGTGTCGCGTCGGGTCTCGCGCTTGACGGCGGTTACCATAGGTTCCTCCAGTTCTCTTGCTTCCGGTCCTGACGGTCCGCCGCGTGAATTGGGACGGCGAAATCGCCCTGAGAGTATAGGGGCGCATGGTGAGCGGCCTCAACGTAGGATTCGTAAATAGATGTGAACTCAGTTGAAGGCCCACCCGGGGGCTCATGATATAGACAGAACCTCAGTGCGCTGTTATCATGTTTGCTAACAGCGCCATCGTCGGCGTTAAATCTAGGGAGGTGCAGCGTGGGCGAGCTTGGCGACAAGGCGGAAGGCGAACTGAAGGATACCGGCGGGAAGCTGAGCGGCGACAAGAAGATGGAGTGGGAAGGTAAGGCGCAGAAGGTGAAAGGTGACGTCGAAGGCGCCGGACGCGAGATGACCGAAGGCGAGCCCGCCACGGGCGAGCCGGTCGAAGGCGAGAAGGGACTGTAGCGTACCGGACATCGCGCAAACCGGCCTTCGGGCCGGTTTTTTTATCGCGGGGTGGCTGGTGGGCGGGTGGCGCCCGGTGGCGAAGACTCGGCGGTCGCGGCTTCGCTGGAAACCTCAGATGCCCCCGCCCCCCGCCGTCCGGCCTGCTGGCCACTCGCGGTCCCGGCCTCCGTCGCAGTTGGGCCGTCCGCATGGGGTCGAACCTGGCTCAGGGTTGACTGGCGCAAAATCAGGTAGAGGAGCAGGGCAACCGACCCCAGCAGGAAGTTCACGCTCAGCCATGGGCTGCCCATCGCGGATGTAAAGAAGCCGAGCACGAAGCCGATCAGCGCCATGAAGAAGGCCGCGATGCTGCCGATATGCATGAACTCGTCCTGGAGCGGATGCCGTGGAAACAGCTGCTGAAGGCGGTCTTCCAGGTTGAAGCCGGTGCGCCCGAGGCGGCTCGGGGTCGATGCCGCGGGCCGTCCGGCCGGCTCTGCCTGAGACTTCCCACAAAACCGACAGAACCGGGCGTCCGACTCGATCGGCTTGCCGCACAAGCGGCAGAACACGGTGCCACTCCCGGGCGATACCTGGCTCGACAACGCTGCCCCATTATAAGTAGGCGTCCCCTCGCGACAGCTTCACCACGGCCGTAACCAAAGTCCGGGCCGCGCCGTTGGACAGAGGCAGCCGGCGACACGGTCAGGCCTATTCCGTACAGAGGAGCTCCGCTTAGGTTACAATGGCTAAGTCAGATTTCCGTAGAGCAGTAACGGTACGATTTAGGGGCCTGAATTGATATACATCCGGCATGCGACCCACTCAGTAACCGCCGACGGCCTCTCGTCCCTCGCCGCTCGCCGACGGCAGATCCGGCGTCAGCGCCGGTCGACGGCTCGGGCGCTGGCGAGCGGAGCAGGGTGGGGAGCGGTTATGCTCCTCTCTCTGTGGCTCCTGCTTTCGGGGATCTCCGGGTTTCTGAGCGCCTAGCGGCTCGTCGGCGCACGCAGCGCAACGTGGACCGGTGGCGGAAGCGCAGCCGCGCCGACTTCCGGCGCACCGTGATCCTTGGCCTGATGGTCGTGCTGCTGGTGCCGTTGATGGGCATCCCCGCCATCACCGCCCAGGCCGTCGGGCCCCTGCCCGCCGTCAGCGGCCTGTCCTCGGACAAGCTGCAACAGGACACCCTGATCTACGACCGGCATGGCCAACTGCTCGCCGACGTCGGCAAAGAGGGCAACCACCGGATCGTGGTACCCCTTAACTACGTCTCGCCATGGGTGGTGAAGGCGACCCTCGCTACCGAGGACCGGACCTTCTACAGCAACAGCGGCATCGATGTTGGCGGCATTCTTCGTGCCGCAATCGCGAACTACCAGCACCATCACATTCAGCAGGGCGGCAGCACGATCAGCCAGCAGTTGATCAAGCAGGTCTACATCGGCAGCAATGCGCCCAACGACATCCAGCGCAAGATGAAGGAAGCGATCCTAGCCATCGAGCTGAACCGCGAGTACAGCAAGAATCAGATCCTGGAAATGTATCTCAATACCATCTTCTATGGCAGTCAGACCTACGGCATCGAGGCGGCGGCTCGCAGCTATTTCCAGACGAACGCCCATGACGTCTCGCTGGCGCAGGCCGCCATGCTGGCCGGGCTCCCTCAGGCACCGACGCGCTATAACCCCGTCGTCAATTTCGCGTCGGCCAAGCAGCGCCAGGCCCAGGTGCTCGCCGCCATGGTCGGCGAGAAGTTCATTACGGCGGCACAGGCGCAGTCCGCCTACGCCGACAAGCTACAGGTCTTCTCGCCTGTCACCAAATTCGAGGCGCCCTACTTCGTCGACTATGTCTTGAAGACGCTCGCCAAGGAACACGGCATCAATTCCAGCGATCAGCGGGGCTATCGCGTCTACACCAGCCTCGACCTGAATCTCCAGCACATGGCGGAGAAGGTGGTCCGCGACCAGGTGGCGCAGAAGGGCAGCTTCTACAACTTTCATGATGCGGCCCTGGTCAGCATGGACCCCAAAACCGGCCAGGTTCTCGCCATGGTCGGCGGCGTCGACTACAACCGACCCGGCGGCCAGTTCAACTTCGCGTACGATGTCGCCCGCCCGCCTGGCTCGAGCTTCAAGATCTTCACCTATACCGCGGCGATCGAGAGCCGGAAGGTGAACATGCTGAGCCCAGTCCAGGACGCCCCGATGGTGTTTCCCATCGGTGGCGATGGTCCGGGCTACGCCAGCGGATTCGCCAAGTACATCCCCCAAAACTACGATCGGCGCTTCCACGGCACGCTGCCGCTGAAGATGGTGATGGGCAACTCACTCAACATCCCGGCCTTGAAAGTCGAGCTTCGTACCGGTATTCCAGCAGTCGTCGACATGGCGCATCGTCTCGGCCTCACCTGCTTAGGGGAGCCGTGCGATAAGCCGCGCTCCGTTGACACCTATGGCATGAGCCTGACGCTGGGTGCCTATCCGGTGCGGTTGGCCGATATGGCGACCGCGGCCTCAACCCTCGCGACGCTCGGCGTCCGGCACCGCGAAGCCCCGATTCTGAGTATCAAGGACGGGCTGGGTCGCGCGGTCTACACCTACGATCCAAAAACGGTGGAGTACCGCGCTGTCGACCCCGGCGTCGCCTTCATCATCGCCTCCATCATGTCCGACGACCGCAACCGTTGCATGAGTTTCGGCTGTGGGGGCGACCTGACGCTGGCTGGGCGTCACGTCGCTGCCAAGACCGGCACCACCAATGATTTCAAAGATAATTGGACGGTCGGTTTCACCCCCAGCCTGGCGACCGCCGTCTGGGTGGGAAACCCGGACAACAAGCCGCTGAGCCACAACTCGACTGGAATCGTCGGCGCGGCTCCCATCTGGCACAAGTTCATGACGCAGGCACTCGCCGGCAAACCGGATGAGTGGTACAGCGCCGTTCCGGCCGGGATTCACCAGATTGGGCAAAGTTACTTCCTGACCGGCACCGAAAACCTGCCGAAAACGCTGGCGCAGCCGTGGCCCCAGTGCAAGCTCCCGGCAAACTACAGCCCCTACAACCTGAGTTATTCGCAGATCACCGTCGATGGCGTCTACTGTGTCATCAACGCGCCGAAGCCACCGCCGGCACCGGCGCCATCACCTGCCCCATCTCCGGCACCGACGATCTGCCCGCCTGGCCCACCGGACAAGTGCAAGCCGGCGAACGGCTGAGTCCGGCCGAATCCTTCCCTCGTTCGCGCTTCGGTCGGGTCAGGCGATCCCAGGCTGGTCGGTCGGGGCTTTTTCGGTGCGGCCCTGCTCCCCGTCGCCGAACGGCATTTTGGATGCGAGCTCGCCGGCGCGGTCGCGCAGCTCGATGCCGCGCTGCATCAGGTCATCTCGCATCTCCTCGCCCGACTTGGGCGCGAGCAGCAATGCCAGCCCAAAGCCGACCGCCACCCCGATCAGAAGCCCGGTAACAAACCGCTCGATACCGGCGTCCTCGTCCTGGGTGATGCGGGTCCGTCGGAGGGCGGCAACCGCATCGGTTAAACGGTCTTTCACCTCAAGGTCTTGAGCCGCCTTGTTCGCGCGGTCGAGTAGGTCGCTCAACCGGTCGATCGTCTTCTCCACGGTCTGATCCATCGTCATCCTCCTATGGGCGCCTGGCCCTGCTTTCTGTTCCCGGAGCTGCCCCGCCGGCGGGGCATAACCGGCGAACCCGGCGCCACCGCTGTGCTGTCGGCGGCCATCATGTCCTCCGCCTGACCGAGCAGGCGCGCCACCCGCTGCCGCATGCTGACCCCGGACTCGGGCGCATACAGGAGCCCAAGCACGACCCCGGCGATCGCGCCATGGGTGAGACCTCGCAAATATCCCATCTGAAAAATACGCTCCTCCCGCGCCAACCCCGGACGGGACTCCCAGGAGCTACGGCCATCGTACCACTTGCGTTTTGCCCGACCGACACGGGCTTTTTATCGGCAAATTTCGGAATCCTGGGTGAACTTGGTTATACTAACCACCGATAGAAAGGGGGGAAAGGTGACAGGCACGATGTCGAGTTTCGCGATACGGCGGCTAAGGAGGGGACATGAGTGACGTGGTCGATGAGGACGTTAACGTCCTCTTCATCGAAGATGACCCGGCGGTCGCCGAGATGTACAAGCTCAAGCTCGAGCTCGACGGCTACCGGGTTACCGTAGCCAAGTCCGGCGAAGAGGGCCTCGACCATGCCAAGAATCAGGTGCCGGACATCGTGTTTCTCGACATCCGGCTTCCCAAGATGGATGGGTTTGCCGTCCTGGAAAATCTGCGCTCGGATAGCGTGACCAAGAACATCCCGGTGATCATCCTCTCCAATTACGGAGAAAAGGAGTTGGTCGATCGCGGTCTCAAGCTAGGCGCGCTCGATTATCTGATCAAGTCCGAGACCACGCCCGCAAGCCTCAGCCGCGGCGTACAGGATTGGGTCAAGGAATAGCGTTGGTCCCGAATCGCGACCCGCGCATCTCCGGGGCGTTTGATCTCGACAAGCCCCTCTACACCATCAGCGTTGCGTCAGAGATCCTCGAGACCCATCCTCGCACCTTGATGATGTACGAGGACCTCGGCCTGATCGAGCCGTACCGCACGGCCACCAACCGGCGGCGCTACTCGCAACGCAACGTGCGCAAGCTGCAGGTCATCCAGCAGCTGACCCGAGAGAAGGGCGTCAACCTGGCCGGCGTCAAGTACATCCTGATGCTGCTGGAGTCGCTCAAGCGTGGCGGAGTGAAACCGCCAGACGACCTCAAACAGGTCTACGACCTGTACGAAGAGATTATCTAGCTCGCGGCAAGCGGCGGCTCGGCATCGCTCTCGACAGCCGAAGCAGCGGACGAGTCCTCCCAGTCATTAGCTTCGGCGGCCGCGATCCGCCCGGCGACAGCCGACTCCTCGACTTTCGGCAACATGACCGTGACCGGAGGCATTGCCTCTTCCAACAGCAGGCGGTCGAGCTCATCGCCATCGATCGTTTCCACGATCTGTAGGTGCTCGGCGATTCGCACCAGCGTGGACCGACGAGTCTGGCAGATATCGTACGCGTGGCGATACGCCGTGTCGGTCAGCGCCTTCACTTCCGCGTCGACATCGGCCGCGGTCAACTCGGAGAAGAACAAGCTGTCACCCTCGCCGCGGCGGTGCAAGGTCACCAGGCCGAGCCGCTCGCTCATTCCAAACTCGCAGACCATCTGGCGCGCGATGCTAGTGGCCTGCTCGATGTCCTGCTTCGCGCCGGTGGTGACATCGCCGAAGATGATCTCTTCAGCCGCGCGGCCACCCATCGCCGCCGCCATCCGGGTCATCAGCTCAGACTTCGAGGTCAGGTAACGGTCCTTCAACGGGAGCTGGATGGTGACGCCCAGGGCCTGCCCGCGCGATACCACCGAGACCTTGTGCACCGGGTCGCTCTTCGCAATCGATTTCATCACCAACGCGTGGCCGACCTCATGGTAGGCGATGATCGACTTCTCCTCCGGCGTGATCATCCGGCTGCGCTTCTCGGGTCCGGCCATCACGCGAAGGCTGGCCTCGTCCAGCTCCTGCCTGCCAATCGCGACTTTCTTGTTCCGGGCGGCGAGGATGGCCGCCTCGTTCAGGAGGTTGGCAAGGTCAGCACCGGTGAAGCCCGGCGTCTGCCTGGCGACCACGTCGAGGTCGATGTTCTCGGCCAGCGGCTTCTGGGCAGCATAGAGGCTCAGGATCGCGCGCCGGCCATTGAGGTCGGGCGCGTCGATCGCCACCCGCCGATCGAAGCGGCCGGAGCGCAGCAGCGCCGGATCAAGGACGTCCGGACGGTTTGTGGCCGCGATCACGACGACAGCAGAGTCGGTATTGAACCCGTCCATCTCCACGAGCAACTGGTTGAGGGTTTGCTCACGCTCCTCATTGGTGCGGATCTGCGCACCGCCACGCTTGCGCCCGAGTGCGTCGATCTCGTCAAGGAACACCAGGCACGGGGAGTTCTTCTTCGCGTGCCGAAAGAGGTCACGGACGCGGGCGGCGCCCACGCCGACGAACATCTCGACGAAGTCCGAACCGCTTAACGAGAAATAGGGGACCTTGGCCTCGCCGGCCACCGCCCGAGAGAGAAGCGTCTTTCCGGTCCCCGGAGGACCGACGAGCAGGATGCCGCGCGGCATGCGAGCGCCCAGCTTCCCGAAATTGCTCGGAGCTTTGAGGAATTCGACAACCTCTTCCAGCTCGTGCTTGGCTTCATCGACACCGACCACCTGGGAGAAGGTCACCTGCTCGCCGTCGCCCAGACGGGCGTCGGCGAGATGTTTCGTCATGGCCCCCATCGGACTGCCCAGGAGGTTGGACCGTCGTAGCAAGATGAACAGCAACGCCAGCAGGACAAGCAGTCCGAGCAGGTTCGGCAGCATGGTGGCGAACGAGGTTTCGTCGGTCGACTGAACCGCGACTTTGACGTTGTGATTCCGCAGGTACTGCTCGGTCGATCCCATGGACGATTCTTTTTCGATGGTCCACGATTGATGGCCGGCCTGGTCGGTTAAGAGGATGCGCTGACCGCTGATGCTGGCGCCCAGGATCTCGCCGCGGTCGACGCGATCGAGCACATCGCTGATCGGAACACTTGGCTGGTTCCACACGGAATTTGCTCCGGCGTGTCCTAGGTACCACAGACCACCGGTAACGAGAAGGGCGAGCGCCACGAACGTGGGCACGAGCATCCATTTGCGGCGCAGCCTCGATAAGGCAGAAAAACGGCGAACAAGCCTTTTCATTGGTTTCTCAACCCCTCTCCTTAATACGCGACCGGTTGGTCAGGTAGCGCGATCAGCGCCGTGCCCGCGATGCCTCCCGTACGAAAGCGCTGCCAGAACGGGTAGCCGGTGATCGCCTGTTGCTCTTCCCCGGTCACGCCATTATCCGCATTCGCCAGCCGGTAATAAGACCAGCTGATCCCGCCCTGGGCGCGTGTCTCATCCATCGAGGTGACGATCTCATCGCCGGGTGGGGCGCCCGGGGTGCCGTACTCGGGTGCGGCATCATAGGCTTGCGCCGTGATGGTCAGCGGGCGCTTGAACGGGTTGACCCCTGGGTCACGGAACTGTTGGAATACCTGGGCAACGTAGGCGCGGGCACCGCCCACCCCGCTGTACTGGGGCAGGCCGGTGGCTCGCCAGTACACCATCGGGGCAAAGACCTGACAATAGCGCGACATGGTCGCGTACGCATAGCCCGGGTGGTCGTAGGGGGTGGGCAACGTGCTGGCGATCAGCAGGTAGCGATCCCCGAGGCCATTCATGCCCTGGATGCCGCCGCGGATTCCCGCTAGATACTGGCCCACATTGGGGTCGGATGTGCTGTTACCCTCGATCGTCAGCGCAAGCCCATCCAGTCGCTGGCCCTGCTCTTCGAACTGAGCAGCCGCCAGCGCATCGGCGGTGTCGGCGTTCGAATCATCCAGCATCGGTTCGATCCAACCGATGATGTTGAGCCCGTGCTGATGAGCGATGGGTAGAAGGTCCTGGAGGGCCGAGGTACCGTAAAAATGGTATCTCGAGTCGGCGATCCTTATATACAGGTGGCTGAGGTCAGCCCGGACGGCCGCATCGACGATGGCCGCGGCCCGATCGGAATCGGGATCATTCCAATCACCGTTGAAGATCATCAGCCAGGCGCCCTTGCCCTTGACCCCGTCGAGGGGTGAGCGCGGCGCCTGGGCGAACGGCCGCGCCGTTACCGGCAACGGGACGATCGCGGCAGCCGGCCGGCCGAAGCTGACGATCACGTGGCTAGCCTGTGCTTGCTCCTGAGCTCGAGCCTCGAGGTAGGCGCGCAAGCCAAACGGGGGCGTGAGGAGAGCGAAAAGCATCACTCCCAGCACAACCCTCCCTCCAAAAAGCGTGACTTGACGTAAGATGCGCGACATGCTGCAAGGACCGGCGGTGGCACCGTCCGGCCGTGACACTAACGGCAAGCTCGAACGTGTTCAAGCGAGCGTCACGAGGGCTAAGGTGATACGCCCCCGCACAACCAATGGGTAGGGTTTTCCGATCTGTCACGCTGCGCACAGTGGCGCCACAATTCCCGCAAACGACGGTAGCTTCCGGTGTTTATCACAAATCCTGACATGTGGGCTATAATTGTTTACAGCTTTCCACCCGGGAGGGCGACACTTGGCAATGCCGCATAAGTCCAGCGAAGTCTCCGATATGTTCGACATCGAGCCCCGGACGCTTTTCGTCTACGAAAGCGAGAATCTGATCGCCCCCGAGCGGACCCCGACGCAGCGCCGGCGTTACTCGCGCCGCGACATCGAGCGGATCCGACTGATTCGCGAACTGACCACGGTGCACGGCATCAATCTCGCCGGTGTCAAAGTCATCTTTTCTCTGATGGAGGCCGCCGTGCAAAGCCGCCTGCAGATCCCCGAGAACGAATTTCCGGAGCTTGCCGGCGCCCGCCATCTCTGGGCCTGAGCGCTAGAGCGTACCTTCGCGTCCGATCGAGAGCGTCTCCTCCCGCGCGACCTCCGGGCGCCGCGCCGCCAGCGGCTCCACCAGGTCCCGGATGTCTTGCAACTGCGCCGAGATCCAGCGGGCGACATCATTCTGTTGCACGACCGCGCGCATTTTCTCGGCCCGGGCGTGGCGTTCGACCGGGTCCATCAGGAGGGCATGCTGCAGCGCCTGCGCGGTTGCGTCGACATCAAATGGATTAATCGTGATGGCCCATTCTCCAAGCTCCTCATGCGTACCGGCATTCTCTGAGAGCACCAAGGCACCGCCCCGGCGGTTCACGGTGATTCCCTCTTTCGCCACCAGGTTCATGCCGTCGTACAGGGGATTGACGAGAAGTACATCGAACTGCTTGTAACCGGCCACCGCCCGGTTCATATCCTCGCGAAGCTCGAGGCGAATGGGCTGCCAATCATCGGACGCTAGACGGCTATTGATCACCCTGGCCACCTGGAGCACCTGGCGGGCGTATTCCCGGTACTCCGGCACATTCTGGCGCGTCTTTTGCAGCATCGCCCAAAAGATGATCCGCCGCCGCCATTCGGCGTGGGCTTGAAGTAGGCGCTCGTAGGCGTAGAACCCGCGCACGATGTTTTTCGAGAGATCCATGCGGTCGACCCGGTAGATCAGCTGTTCCGGGCGCCAGCGAAGGATCTCCCGCTCCGCGCGCTCGACTCCAGGGCTGGCGGCGCTGCGCTCGAACTCTCGGACGTCAATCGAGATGGGATAGCGACGCACCCATACGGTCCGGCCGCGATAGAAGGCGGTCTGTTGCCGAAAATCGACCGGGAGGCCCATGTTCTCTTCGCAGGTGAGTAAGAAGTTGCGCACATCCGAATGGGTCTGCAAACCGATGATGTCGGCCGCCAGCAGGCCGTCCATGATCTCGTCCCGCATGTATTGCGGCAACACCTTCCAGTATTGCGGTGTGGGCCAGGGGATGTGGACGAAGTGCTGTAGCACGGCATCGGCGAGCTCACGGCGCACCAACCTTGGAACCAGGTAGAGGTGGTAATCGTGCGAAAGCACGAGCGGCCGCTTGCGACCACGCCGCGCTTCGCGCACCACCTGCTGGGCAAACAGCTGGTTGACCCGCCGGTAGCCCTCATTCCAGGCCCGGTGCGTGCTGTCATCGAGCACCGGCGCTTCCGCCAGGTTCCAGAGGTAGTGCTGAACGAACCAGAGCAGCGGGTTGGCAATGGTGTTGTAGTACAGGTCGTAGGCGAGTCGCGGCGGATTGACCCAACTCACCTGGAAGCGGGCGCCATCCGCCGTTTCAACCACCATCGGTTCTCCGCCGCTCCCCGGGTCGAGCTCGGCTTCGAATCCATCTCGCGCCGATGCCACCCACACCGCTCCCGTGGCCTGCGCAAGGCCTGAGAGTCCCGTGACGAGCCCGCCGGATCCCCGCACGAAGCGTTCCCGGTCGCCGGCGTCGGGCGCCAGGTCGACCGGCGGCCGATTGGCCGCCACGATCGGATGAAAGTCCTTGAGAAGGCGGCGGGTGTACTGCTCGATCGCCAGCATCGCTTCGTCTTACTGTACGCGGCATGCCCCAGACATCTGGAGTCGGGAAATTAAAGGCTTGCGCCAGTCAGCAATAAGTGATATCGTGAATATAAAGTTACGGCAATGCGGGGTCGGGGGATGCTCCGCGCTGGGGTGATATGGGAAAACGAAAGAGGATGCCGGCGATTGCCCCCGGGCGGGCGGTTTTCACCCCCAGCATCGCCAGCGAGATCCTCAACCTCCATCCCCGCACCCTGATGATTTACGAGAGCGAGAATCTGATCAAGCCACAGCGAACGGCTACGAACCGACGGCGCTACTCCGAAGACGATATCCGACGGGTTCGCGTGATTCAGTTCCTGACTCGTCAGAAGGGAGTGAATCTGGCGGGCGTGAAATACGTGCTGCATCTGTTGCAATCGCTGGGCAACCAGGGCCTGGATCTCAACCAGGTCCGCGAGCTCGACACGCTGCAGGAGGTGTCTGGGAACGGTCTGACGGCCTGAACCTGAGCACGCAGAGTGAAAATGCTTGACAGGCCTTGTGGACTATGTAACAGTGCATGTATCACCTTTCGTGAATCGTCAGCCCGGTACATTGGCGTTAGTGAAGGGAGCAGGTAGATGCTGAGCGACGCGATCGACGAGATCCATCGTGAGTTCCAGGCGGCGGCCGACCGGCGTGACCAGGAGGCCCGCCGTCGGGCGGACGTAAAGCGTGTGGACGACTTCCTTCTCTCGATCGAAGACATCATCGAGAACCAGCGCGGGGCCGTCCCCGCCCCGCTGATGGACGAGATCACCCGCTTTGTCCGGCCCCTCAGCCGTAAGTTGCTTCGGGCGCTCAACCGCAACGTCACCCGTGACCCGGTACGGGTGCTGGACGTCCTCTTCGACGTGCAGCAACTGCTTTTGCCGCGGTTGATGGTGGCGTAGCCCGCCCCGGGAGGGGATCCACCGACTAGAAAACCGATAGGCGGGGGGCTCAACAAGCCGGATAGCCGTTGCAGTTGAATCCCAACTGTGCGTCAAATAGCCTGTGCGGCCGGTCGAATTGAGCCTATCGAGGTTGTGCTGATGCCACAGGTTGCGGCCCGCGCCGGCGGGCTGGGAGCGACGTTACGTCGTCGCTGGTGGGTCCTTCCGATTGTCCTGCTGCTGGTTGCAGCCGGGCTGGTCCTGCGGGCGTTGACCGCCCCGTTGGCCGTCAGCGCCAGCGTCGCCGACGGCGATCGGGCCGTGGTCCGCAGTTCCGCGGTCGTCCTGACCTTCAGCCAGGACATGGATATCGCCTCCGTCAAGCACGGCTTCCAGATCATCCCATCGGTGCCCTATGCGGTGGTGGTAAAGAACCCGCGCACCTTCGAGTTCCGTGCCCAGCTCCAGCCCGACACCGGCTACCGGATGCAGGTCACGGGTGCCCGCAAGGGCATCGGCTTCGGCAAGGAGAACTACACTGTCGCATTTCATACCGAGCCGGCACCCAAGGTGACGGGGGCGAGCTTCAACGATGCGGCGCTGGCCGACGGCCAGCAGGCGGTCACGCTGCACGGCACCCTCAAGGTCACGTTTTCGCAGCCGATGGACGCCGCCCGGACCGCGTTGCTCCTCGACGGCGCCCAGCTAGATCTCAAGACCATCAGCTGGGACAAGTACGGCCTGACGGCGAACGTTCCCCTTTCACTCAGCCACAGTCGAACCCATACCCTACTGGTGCCGAAAACCGCGACCAATCGCATGCGGGACACCGCGGTGACCGATTGGAAGCTCAGCTTCACCACCATGGTGCAGGTGCCATCCGCTGGGTCGACCGCGCGGATCGGTGCGTCGAGCGCTCCCATCATCATTCAGATTGAGAACAGCTCGCAGCCCACGGTCCGTCCCCAGACGGGAATGCAGCAGGCGGACATGGTCTACGAGTACATCAGCGAGTTCGGCATCCCGAGACTTTCCGCGATTTACTGGCATCCGCCGTCGAGCCTGATCGGTCCGGTACGGAGCTGCCGCCTGATCACGGTCCAGCTGGAGCAGATGTATCGGGGGATGATCTATTGTTCCGGCGCCAACAACTACGTACTCGGGCAGGTGTGGAAATGGCCGAACGTGGTCTACGACTACGCCTACATGTACGCCTACATGTATCGGGCCTCCGACCGCTACGCGCCACACAATGTGATCGCCCGGCCGGACCAGGTCACCGCACATACGGCGGCAGCCAACCTGGGTACGCTGAATTACGACGTCGCCGCCGCACACCCCGACGTGGCGCTGCCCGGCGCGGTTCCCGCGACCAGCGTCACCATCAGACAGCACAGCGCCATCTGGCGGTACGATGCCAACCGACACGAGTACCTGAAGTGGCAGGATGGCGTACCCTTCACCAACGTCGGCACCGGACAGGTGCACGCCAAGAACTTGATCATCGAGCGCGTGACCTCCTACATCGATCGGAACCCGGCGAATACCGGAGTGCACGGCACCTATAACACGGAGTACTACGAGCTGGCTGGCGAAGGCACCGCCGACATCTATTCAGACGGTGGGATGATCCACGCGACCTGGAAACATCCCAATCGCGACTTACCGGTGGTTTACTACGATGCCAGCGGCAACCCGGTTGACCTCAACACCGGGCTGACCTGGGTTCACGTAATAGGGAGTGATCAATGACCTGGACGCAGACCCTTCGCCAACGTTGGTGGCTCGCACCGATTGCGATTCTGGTGGTGGCGGCCGCCATCATCATTCGCATCATCACCACGCCGCTCGAGGTCAACGCCAACGTCAACGACGGCGACCAGGCGGTCCCCCGGACGGCCACCATCGATCTTCGCTTCAACCAGGACATGAAAGCGGATTCGGTGCAGCAGGCATTCAGCATCAGCCCGGCTGTGCTGGTTGGCTTCAAGACGGTGAGCGCGAGGGAGTTCCAGTTCCGGCCAAAGATGGCGCCGAACACCTCTTACCGCGTCACCGTCAAGGATGCGAAGAACACGTCGGGCCGTGGGGTGAGCAGCAGCTTCCGCTTCAAGACGGAGCCCGCGCCCAGCATCGCGGCGGTCAAGGTCAACAACGAAAAGGTGACCGACGGCCAGCAGAGCCTAAAGCCCGCCGGGAACGTGCAGATCGGATTCTCGCAGCCGATGGACGGCGGAAAAACGCCGATTACGCTGAACGGCAAGCCCTTCGACAGCAAGAAGGTCAGCTGGTCGGGCGATGGCAAAACAGCAACCCTCGACTTCAAGCTCGGCCACAGCCACCCCTATCAGCTTTCCATTCCGCAGACGGCGGTCAATCGCAAGCAGGACCCACTGGCGGCGGACTGGAAGTTCTCCTTTACTACGATCATCGAGGTGCCGTCCCAGGGCGACGCGGCCCGGATCGGCGCGGGGGCCCCAACCATCATCCAGGTCGAAAACAGCAGTGATGCCCGTCCCCAAGCCGGCATGCAGCAGGCTGACATGGTGTACGAGTACATCAGCGAAGGCTCGATCCCCCGGTTGAGTGTCATCTACTGGCATCCACTTCCGGAGCTCGTCGTTCCGGTGCGCAGCTGCCGCCTGATCACGATCCGCCTGGAGCTGATGTACAGGGGGATGATCTATTGCTCCGGCGCGAACGACTACATCCTGGGCCTGGTCTGGAAGTCTCCGAATATGGTCAATGACTATGCCCGTGGTGCCGGCGGCGTCTTCTACCGCGCAAACCCGCCGCGTTTCGCGCCGCACAACGTGATGATGCGCGGAACAAATGCCACCGCGTGGACCGCCAAGCAGAACCTGGCGGCGCCCACCTATGACATCGCCTCGAAGCATGCTGATGGGAACTTCACCGGCGATCCCGCTCCCCAGATCTCGGTTCCCGACCATGGGGCGGTCTGGCAGTACGATGCCAATTCGAAGCAGTACTTCAAATCTCAGGACGGCCGGGCCTTCAACAATGTGGGCACCGGGCGGGTCCACGCCAAAACCGTGATCGTCGAGTACGTCAACTCCTTCCTCGACACCAACCCGGCAAACAGCTTCCACGGCTATTACACCGAGGCCTACGAGCTGACCGGTGATGGCCGGGCCGACATCTTCGTCGATGGCGTGCTGATTCACGCCACCTGGCACCATCCGGATCCAAATGTCCCGGCCGTCTACCTCGACGCGAGTGGAAACCCGATCGAGCTGGACAACGGGTTGACCTGGGTGCACGTCATCGGCTCCCAGAAGTGGCACGGCGGCATCTAAGCTAACGGGGCTCTGACAGAAAGAACCGTCTACGTCGTCCCGCACACGCACTGGGACCGCGAGTGGTACGAGACTTTCGCGACATTTCGCGCCCAGCTCGTGGACCTCTGGGACGAGCTGCTTGCCCTGACGGAAGCGGACCCAGACTTCCGCTTCCTCATGGACGGCCAGACTGTGGTCATCGACGATTACCTGGAGGTCCGCCCGGATGCCAAGCCGCGGCTCGAGCGCGCTGTTGCTCGCGGCCAGATCCAGGTCGGACCCTGGTACACACTTCCCGATGAGTTCCTGGTCTCTGGCGAAACCCTGATTCGCGATTTACAGCGAGGCATCGCGTCGGCCGATGCGCACGGCGGTTCGATGCGGGTTGGCTATCTTCCCGACTCGTTCGGCCACGCGGCCCAGATGCCGCAGCTCTACCGGCAGCTCGGATTTCGGCATGCTGCCGTCTGGCGCGGCGTGCCACTGGCGATCGACCGGGTCGCTTTTATGTGGGAAGCACCGGATGGTAGTCGGATTCTGACCGCCTACATGGGCAACTCCTACTCGCACGGCGTGGACCTGCCGACAGAAGCCGACGGTCTGGCGACCCGGATCGCCGCCGCGCTCCGGGCCATCGAGCCGTTTCATCCAGGCGCCGATGTCTTGTTGATGAACGGCAACGACCACGTCCTTCCCCAACGGGCGCTGAGCGCCGCGGTTCGCGGCGCCAGCGGACGGCTGAACGGGACGCAGATCCGACTCGCACGGCTTGACGATTACCTCGCCACGCTGCCGGAGCACGAGTGGCCCCTCTGGCGTGGGGAACTCCGCTCCTCGGCGCGAGCCAACGTGCTGATGGGGACGCTCTCCGTCCGGGTTGGCGAGAAACAGGTGTATGCGCAGGCAACCCGGATGCTGGAGCGAGTGGCGGAGCCGATCGCCGCCCTTAGCCGGGTCGATGCCGCCGCGGACCTGGAGCGGGCCTGGACCTTGCTGTTGCAAAACGCTGCCCACGACACGGCGTGCGGTTCGGGGATTGACGCTGTCGCCGATGAGTCTCGGCAACGGAGTGTCGACGCCCTGACGATCGCCAGCAGCGTTCTCGAGCGCGCGCTTCCCCAGCTGGCTGGCGATGGCCAGGCCTGGAATCCGAGCGCGTTCCCGCGAGCCGGGCTGGTCGAGGTGGGCGGCAGTCTGATCAGAACGCCAGTGATTTCCGGCTGCTCGGTTGGTTTGCTCGCCGGCGGCGATCCTGGCATCTCGGCCATCGCCCGTTCCATGCGCCTCGAAAACGCGCTCCTGACCTGCGAGCTGAGCCCGGACGGCACCTTCACCGTGGTCGACCGACAAACGGGTACGCGTTACCCGGCCCTGCACCGGCTGGTCGACGAGGGCGATGCCGGGGATGAGTACAACTTCTCGCCGACCCCGGCCGGCACGCCACCGGGCCCAGTTCGCAATTTCTCCAGCACCATCAGCGAATCGGGCCCGCTTCGCGCCCGCCTCGAGGCACGGTTCGACTATGTGGTCCCCAGCGGGCTCAGCAAGGACCGCCGACGTCGTGCCGATGCCGAGACCACGCTGCCGGTTCGACTTGCCCTATCGCTCGAGGCTGAGTCGCCCCGGCTCGACATCGAGCTGGAGGTGATAAACCGGGCGACCGACCATCGGCTCCGCGTCCATTTTCCTCTCCCCTTTTCCGTGACACAGTCGGCCGCCGATACTCCCTTCGACGTAACACGCCGGCCGGTGCTGGCTGCGCGCCGAGACCCCGGCTCACCCGAGCTGGAGCTGCCGACCTATCCGATGTGGTCCTTTGTGGACGCGAGTGATGGTCGCGTTGGCCTCGCCGTAATCACCGACGGCCTGCACGAGTACGAACTGCTGGCCGGCGGCCGGCAGGAACTGGCCCTGACGCTGCTGCGCGGGGTGGGCTGGCTATCTCGAGACGACCTGACGACCCGCACCGGGCATGCCGGCCCTGGCCTCGAGACTCCAGGCGCCCAGCTGCTCGGCGAACAGCGGTTCCGCTACAGTCTCTTCTTCCACGCCGGCGATTGGGAACGCGCGGCGGTCTGGCGAGCGGCGGAGGCCGCGCTGGTTCCCATCCTGCCGGGTCGCGGGCCGGCGGTCGTAACGCCAGCGTCCGGTATCGAGCTCGAACCAGACTGTATCCAGATGACCGCCTGCATCCCGCGCCCGAGTGGGTTGGACCTGCGGCTGTTGAATGCGTCGGACCAACCACGGCTAGCGACGGTTCGGTGCATACTCCACCTCGCAGGCGCCGCGTGGATCACGCTGGGCGGCGAGCTCCGAGAGGACGTCGGGTTTCAGGACGGCATCATACGAGTGCCATTGCGTCCGTGGGAGATCGCGACGCTGCGCCTTACCCGATAAGCGGCGTCGCCTCGATCGATGTTACGCCGCGGCGAACGCTTTCTCGCGGTTCATCCAGCGAGGCAGCGCGTTTAGCAACGCCGGGCCCTCGACCTGGGTCTTGATGACGTATTCCAGGGCACCCAACTGGATCGCGCGCTTGATCAAGGTCGGCTCGCTGAAGTTCGACATCACGACGACTGGTGTGTTCTTCGTCTCATCGGATGCGCGCAGGGTCTGGAGGACAAGGATCCCGTTCTGGCGCGGCATCATGACATCGAGCAGGATCACCTGGGGCTGCACCCGGGTGCAGAGATCTACGCCTGACACACCGTCGTTGGCGACCTCGACGTGGTAGCCGTTGCCCTTGAAGAGCGTCGCGTAATAGCTGGCGGCGGCGTGGTCGTCCTCGATAATCACGATCGTCCCGGCGCTGGGCCGATCTCCGTTCTCGGCCACGGGCGTCTCGGGAATATCGGCCCCGGGTGTTTCCGCAGAATCGGTGGCGGGTGCGGGTTCAGCGTCAGCTTCCGCTAGCGACGTCGGCCGCCAGGCATCGTATGCTTCCGCGGCCGCCGATTCCGTGGGGACGCCCTCTGCCGCCGACGTGGCTTCGGCTTCGACGGCGGCCTCCTCGGCTTCGGTGGAAACGGGGCCTTCTTCCGACCGGCCCCACGGTTGTGTTCTCCAGCTCGAGTCCGAAGACGACGGTTCGGACTCGGTCGATGCCTCGGTCGGCTTTTCGCCCCCGCTGGATTCCTCCCCGAACATCATGGCGCGCATCGACCGACGTGCGTCCGGTTTGCGCTGCGCCTCGGGCTCCCCTCCACTCGCAACGGCTGCCTGCGGCTCTGGCGCCACGTCGGATTCCTCGGGTGCAAAGGTCGCCGTTTCGGGCGCATCCTCCACACTCGCTGTCGTCTCCGAATCGGTAGCCGCGTCGATCTCGGCCGGCTGCTCATCCTCGGGCGGGCCGAAGTGCAGGGGAAGCGACTCCTCCTCCTTTGCTGTGGCTTGCTTAGGTGACGCTGTCGTTTCGGCCGCGACCGCCGGCGGCTGCCATGGCCCCGTCAACGTCGGCGGGGGTGGCGATACTGGGGTTGTGGTTAGGGGTGGCGTGACCGAGCCGCCGCTCGCCGGTGCCGGAGGCGTCCAGCCGGTCGCCGGCGCGGGCTCTACCTTCTGCTGGACCATTTTCTCCAGGTTCTCCAAAACGTTGAAATTGAATCGGCGGCGTTTCGGCTTTCCCCGGCGCCCGGCGTCCTGGGAAGGCGGCTCGCCGCTCGTGGGCTCGACTCCAGCTGGACTCCCAAAGGGGGGCATGGCCCCGGGCATCGTCGGGATGCCGGGTGGGGCGCTGAAGGGCGCGGGGGCCGCAGGTCCGCTCGAGGCCGCCGGGTAGGCCGGTTGTCCGAACGGCGGGGGCGGTCCGTACAGGGCGGGCACCGGCGGTGGCGATTGCGGCGGACCCATTGGCTGGGAGGGCGGTGGTTGCGGCTGGTAGAAGGGGGCTTGGTTGGGTTGCGGCCCCGGCATTGGCCGCCCGGCCGCGGTCGGGAAGCCCCAGGGCGCTGGGGGCGGCTGGGTGGGCACGGCCCAAGGAGCGTTCGGAGTGGCATAGGGCGGTGCCATCCCAGGTTGAGGCTGCGGTGGACCGGCCTGCGGATTCGTGTTCGGCGTCCAGCCCGCCGGCGTGGGTGGTGAATAGATTGCCGGACCGGACATCCCTGCCTTTTGAAGCGCCGTGCCAAGGTTTCGGGCGTAGGTTCGACCACCCTTCACTGGTGGCAGCGCTCCACCCTCGGCGTGCGCTTCCTCGACGGGCGCGCTCGTCGCATAGCGCCGCCCGCTGGGAGCGGAACCGCCCGTCTTGGCGGCCGATAGGTCACGTTCCAGGCGCTCGTTCCGCCAGCGCGTGATCAGGAGCTGGATGGTGAACCAGGCGAGAAGCGCCGCCAGTAGGACGATGACCTTGTCCCGGTTCGCGAAGATGAGGTGACTGAAGGGCGTCAGGAACTCTTGAAGTCCGCTCATCCGACCGTTCCGCCTAGGGAAATGCGGCCACGGATCGTTGAGCAGGGGCGATGGCTGGCCGCGGGCACGTTAATAGAACGCTGAGTGGCGGAAAGGCTGTCACTCGACGGAAGCGGACGTTACCGGACCGTCACGACGAGGCGCCGGTGCGCTCGGCGAGCCGGCGGTACCCCTCCTGCAACCGTGGCAGCAACTGCGCGAAGTTCACCGCCCATCCGATGCCCACCACCCGGTCGGTAAAGACGCGGTCGTCGTCGGGATTCCAGTAGCTTTCCTTGAACCGCTTCAGGGTCGGAAAGCGGAAGTCATACGGGACGCCGGCAACCCGACCGTGCCAGCTTCGCTGGCCCTCCGGCTTGCTTAGCTCTTGGGCGACGGCAGCCAGCGCGAGAAAGAGAGCAGCGGCCCGGAGCAGACGGCCGAGACGCACGGATCAGCCGGCCTTGCGACCCTGGAAGCCCAGGTTCGGAAGATCGTCTCGAAGGTTCTCCATGGACTTCGCGTAGATCCAGTAGTCCAGGGCAGCCTTGGAAAAGACCACACGTTCGCCCACCTTGGTGAATGGAATCTGGTGCTTGCTCACCATGTCATCGATCAGGTCCGAGGGGACGCCCAGGTAACTCGCGGCCTGGAGCGTGTTCATCACGTAATTGACGCCGGTCGGATCGTAAATCACGATCGCATCCTCCGGTGCTGAATTTTCGCCTACCTATAATAAGGGTCGCCTCCGAGCCCCCAAGGCCCGTTCGTCTAGCTGGTCCAGGACGCTGCCCTCTCAAGGCAGAAATCAGCGGTTCGAATCCGCTACGGGCTATTGACCTCTTTGAGAAGTCCGGAGCTAAAGCCAACCCGAGGCCCTGAGAGCCATCCGCAGACCACGGGCGCCGGGAGCCAGCCGGAGAGTTACGTGATGGCCGGCGCTGGCTGTCGCTGCTGCTACTGTGGGCCGATGACCCCGATCGTCGGGAGCATCCGGCGGATCGATTTCGGCTACTTCGTGCGGCCGGGGAGTGAGACCGGCACCGGCAAGCCTCGCGTCGAGTGCGTCCTTGGCTATGCGGTCCAGCACTCAACCGGTCTGCTGCTCTTCGATACCGGCCTGGGGCAGGGGGATGCCGCCGTCGATACGCATTATCGGCCGGTCCGGCGGCCACTACCCGACGCGCTGCTCCTGGCGGGGATTGTCCTGGATGACGTCCGGTGGGTCGCGAACTGTCACCTACACTTCGATCACTGCGGCGGGAACCCGGCCCTCGCCGGCCGTCCGATCTTCGTCCAGTCGTGCGAATTGCAGCAGGCTCGCAGCGACACAGACTACACGCTGCCCAGCCTCGTTGACTTCAACGGTGCCCTCTACCATGAAATGGAAGGCGAGACGGAGATCCTGCCGGACGTTCTTGTAATCCCAACTCCGGGGCACACGGACGGCCACCAGGCAATCGCGGTTCGTGCCGCTGACGGGACGGTTGTCCTTGCCGGCCAGGCGCACGACTCAGCGTTCGATTACACCACCGACCAGCTAGCCTGGCGGGCGCAACAGGAGAAATCCGTTGACGATGCCGCGTTGCCGTACCGGCCGTGGGTCGAGCGGCTCCAAAAACTCGATCCCGCACGAATCGTTTTCGCCCACGATCAAGCGGTTTGGGAACCGGCGAGTCGTCGGATTAGTAAAGCTTGAGCGCCCGGTGGCCCCCGGCAGCATCGCGAGCAATGAAACGCGGGATTCTTCGCGGATCAAACAGGGTTAGTATGGGGAACCTGTCAAGACGTCCGGGAGGTGCAGCATGGAAGCGGTCTTGACGATCTCGACAACGTGGGGAACAACCGACCCGACGAAGGCGACCATCCCATTTCATCTTGCTCGCGGAGCCAAGCAGGCCGGCATCGAGGTTCGGATGGTTCTCGCCGGAGATTCGACAGACCTGATCCGCACCGGGGTTGCCGGTACCGTACATGGCAAAGGCGTGCCGCCACTCACGGAGGTGCTGGATTTCGCACGCGACAACAAGATCAGAATCCATGTCTGAAAGGGTTGCGCCGAGGCCCGTGGGGTCTCGCAAGCTGAGGTCGATGCTGTCGGCGGTTCCTGGCTGGACCCCAAAGGATGGGCGCGGCTCATCATGGAAGGACGCAACATCGCGTTCTAGGCCAGGCCTGACCTGACCGGCTGAGCTCGGCTGGGTGGGAAAGGGCGAGCCGAACGCCCTTTCCCAACGTGTCGAACGAACCTAGCCTGTCGAAACAGACTGGATGTCGGTGTTGCCGAAGTTCGGCGGGCACTCTGCCAGCGGCCATGGTGCTCCAGGGAGAACTCGGTGTCCCGCGGCGAAGGAGCGCTCGCGGTAATCCTGGATCGCCGAGCATACAGCGGCATTCGCCGCAGAGGCCCAGACGCCGACCCCGTAGCTGTCGGACGCGGCCGCGTAGACGTAATCGCCCACACGCTCCTGATACAGATCGTGGCCCGGGTAGGTCGCGAGGAGGTCGCCCGGCAGCTCATTGAACACGGTCGTCCATCCAGTCGGAGCCCCATTTGATCCGAGAGCCGAACTGACAAACACGCCATGGTACGGTCGCGGCGTGTGGAAGTCGGCGCCAGCCCACGGCGCCATATCCGCTTCATAGATCACGTACGCGCGCGAACCATCGGGCGCGATGGCCGGCGCCGCGTACAGGGGCCGATCACCTGCCCGTGAAACGGCGGTCGGGGTGCTCCAGGATGCCCCTCCGTTCGTCGAATAGATGAAGTCAGCGACTTCGCCATTCAGCACCGGAGCATCGGCCCAGGCGTCGACGATCTCGTTGGTGGCTCCGGCTCCGGTTGGAGCGCCGTTGGCAATCGACACACTCGGTGAGGCGGCAAGATCGGTTCGCGCACCGGCGTAACCGTCCATCACGCAGCGGCCCTCGACCGGATCGATGAAGTAGCAGGGGTCGGTCACGTTGGCGATCACGGTGGGCGCGGTCCAGTGCAGACCGGCGTCGAACGACTTGAACATCACTTGCACGCTGTGCGTCGGAAGTCCCGTTAGCGCCGGGTTCGCGAACCGCTCCGCGAAAAGGTAGACGACCCCAGCGTTGTCGGTCCTGATCGTGCATCCGCTGTAGCCGAAATCATTGGGTCCGCGGCCGTTGGTCGTCGCCGAGGTGACCATCCGCTTCGTCCAACTACTCCCGCCGTCCGCCGACGAGAGGACTTGCATCGGCACCGGGGAGTTGCCGTTCTTGTGACTGCCATTGCTTCGGAAATCGTTGGCGCAGATGTAGGTATGCCCAAAGAACGGGCTCGAGGCGGCGTTGTCAGCCCAGATCTGCTCCTTGTCATAGAAGGACGTCTGTCCCTGCGCACTCGTCACGATCACCGGCGGCTGCCAGCTGCTCTTGGCGAGGATGGTCGCCGGCGTGGGGTTGTCCAGGCGAGAGGCGGCGATACCAACGAATCCGTTGAAGACAGGGTTGGGGAAGGAGAACTCGACCTGGGTGCTGAAGGCGGTCGTCAGGTTCGCGTAGTAGACGCGCTCTCCATTGCCCCACGAGAACGTCCCGTCGCTGCCAGGAACGGGCCCGACGGCCACGGCCGGATCGCCAAAAGAGACGAGCTGGTTCTCGTAGTACCAGGGCAAGGTGTGGATGGCACCGGGGTGACCTTTACAGGGGGTCAGCGGATCGCAGTCGGCGGTGGTCCAACCCGTGTAGGTGGGTTGCGTCCAGTTGTGACCCGAGTCGAACGAGAAATAAACACCGGATACACCGACCCCGGTGGCTCGGTCCAAACATGTCCCACGGTTTACGGCGAGTGGCTGAGGGCAGGCCTGCTCGTCGACAAAGTCATTCGACCCTGCCACGAGGACATTCGGCGAGTTCGCATCCAGGGCAACCGCCGGCTCGTTCTGATGGTTCTGCGGAGTATTGCCCGCCGGGCTGCCGACGCTGACACGGCTTGATGTCTGAGCAAAAGCGCCGGTCGTAGATATCAGCACGACGGCCATCGACGCCAGCAACGCAAGCGTAGGTTTTCTCATGAACTCCCTCCTTACCGCCGTCTCGAACGCAGTGCGAACCGCAATTGGGTCCCCTAAAAGTTAGCACCTCGAACGCCGGGCTATTGACATCGCGAGCCTGACGCCCAATAGTCGGCATATCGGGGGCTGGCGCGGTGCCGGCCGCAAGAGGCTGTCAATCGGGAGGAGTGGGAGCATGGACAATTCGCTGTACGAGCGTCTCGGTGGGATCGATTCGATTACCGCGGTGGTCAAGGATTTCAGAGATCGCGTCGCCCGTGATGATCGGATCAATCAGAAGTTCGCCAGAACGGACCTGGGCCGGCTGACGAAGATGCTGATCGATCAGGTCTGCGAAGCTGCTGGAGGACCGTGCACCTATACCGGGCGGGGCATGAAGGAGGCCCACGCGGGGATGGGTGTCACGACGGGCGAGTTCGACGCCCTCGTCACGGATCTCGTAGCGACCTTGAACCAGTTCAAAGTCGGCAAGACCGAACAAGACGAGGTCCTGGGTGTGCTCGGCCCGCTAAAGCCTGACATCGTCGAGGTCGATTCAGCCCAGGTGGGCACGCCTTTGCCACCGACCTATCAAGCAGCGCCGGCGCTCGTGAGATAGACGCCCGGCGCAGTAGGCTTCAGCGCCGAGCGGCAGGGGCGAGGCGGCGTTGCCGGATGCCGTAGGTCGCAACCGCGCCGGCGCCAGTGCCAAGGGCGGCGGCGACCAGTCCCGCGAAGAGCATGAGAACCTGGCCTGTCGCGATACCGTAGGCGATCGCGGCCACTCCGGGAAGCCCGACCAGAAGCACAACGGCTGTCGACAACCACAATGTTGCCGGCGTAACCCACGTGGTGCGCAGCGACAGGCCACCGGGCCGCGACCACATCAGGCCCATAAAGAAGTCGGCCAGCGGAAGAAGGCGTACCTGCACGAGGTCCAGCGGTGGGAGACCCTTTGGCACCCGAGTCCAGGGGTAACTCACTCGGGTGCAACGTCGGGCCGGCGCCGACCTTCTGCCAGGATCGTGCCGGGCGCTGAACAGAAACGTTAGTACCCCGGGCATTGATTCAGCGGTCGCCGACATCTAGACTTCCCAGCGCGAAATGCGCCCTGTCTTTCGAGTCATCGCCACCGTCGTGGCTCTCAGCCTGAGCGGGTGCGGGGCGGCGTCTCAGAGCCTAAAGCCGATCCCCTCGTCGCATGCCGCCTCGCCTGCGGCCACTCCTAGCGAGCCCGTTTCCTCGCCGACGGCGACACCCGCCTCACCAGCGAACATCGTTGATGCGGCGTCGCTGGCGATCGAACTCGCCGGGGTGGAGCAGGCGATCCGCATTCCTGACACCGCAACCGAGGAGTACGTGGTTCTCGGCCAGCGACAGCAGCAGGCCTATCACCTGCTTGCCGCGCATCGGGACTGGGTCGGCGCAGTCCTCGGCAGCATCCCCGCACCCCTGCGGGCGGTCGTTCAGGACAACCTGTCGGCTGCCCAGCAAATCGATGATTTGAACGGGGCACGCACGACGCTGCCGCACTGGCGGATCATCGACCCGCCGACGTCGGATGTGCTACTCAGCTACTACCGTGAATCCCAGCAAAGCTCGGGTGTCCAGTGGCAGTATCTCGCCGCTATCAACCTGATCGAGACCAATATGGGCCGGATCCAGGGTCTCAGCTCCGCCGGGGCCCAGGGACCGATGCAGTTCATGCCGGCGACGTGGGCGAGCTACGGTCGGGGCGACGTCAACAATCCGCGGGATGCCATCCTCGCTGCCGGTCGCTACCTGCACGTCCACGGCGCCCCCCAAAACATGACCGGCGCCATCTACGCCTACAACCCGAGCTGGCTATATGTCCGAGCGGTCCAGCTATACGCCAAGCAGATGTTCGATGACTCGCATGCCTTTCTCGGCTACTACAACTGGCAGGTCTACGTCCAGACGACCAAGGGCGAGGTCCTGCTGCCTGAAGGCTTCACCGGCTAAGCGATCAGCGGGTGACGTGAGGACCCGCGCGACGAACCGGAACGTCCGGGCCAGCGCGTCGTCGATAGCGGCATTCTCCAAGCCTATTAGAGTCGATGCCTGCGAACAAACGCGGCGACGCGGTCCATCGCGTCGTCCAGCACCGGCAGGAGACCATGGCCCACGCCGGCAAATGTCACGAGCTCGGCCTTCGGCAACAACCGGACCGATGCCCGCAGCAGCTCCACTCTGGCAAATGGATCCGATTCTCCCGAAAGCAGGAGTACCGGACAGGCGATCTGGGGCCAGTGTTCGGTGCGCAGGTCCTCCGGGTGCCCGGGCCGGTGGAGCGGATAGCTGAGGAGCAGTAACGCCGCATAACGCACCTCGGTGGCGGCCATGCTGGCGACGCGGCCGCCGTAAGAATGGCCACCGGCAATCGACCCCGCAGGCACCTTTTCGATGAACGTGGGCACCGCCTTCTCGGCTTTGACCACCGAGCGGCCCGAGCGCGGCAGATCGATGGCGGCGGCCGGCAGCTTGCGCACGGCCAACGCCCGAACGTAGGGTCGCATGCTGGAGGCATCACCCGATGCGCCGTGTGCCAGATAAATGGTATGGGCGCTGGATGATGGCGACGGCACCCGTTAACATTAGTGCCGCGTCATGGCACGCGTCCTGCTCGTCGAGGACGAGCCCAATATCGCGTCGATCATCGTCTTCAAGCTGGAGCGCGAAGGACACCAGGTGCGCTGGGAATCGAGCGCGTCGGCGGTGCTCGATGCCGCCAGGACGACGCAGCCTGACCTTGTGCTGCTGGATTCGAGCCTTCCGGATGGTGACCCCTTTGACCTGCTGAGAGCGCTTTCCCCCAATCCGCCGGTGGTGATGATGACCGAGTTTCGCGATGTTGTTACCCCGAATCGTGCGCTGTCGGCGGGAGCGCTGGCGACCGTTGAAAAACCCTTCAAGCCGACGCAGCTTGCGCGGCTCGTCGCGCAGCTCGCGCCCGCGCCAACGGCGGGACGGCCGTGATGACGGTGCTGGCGCGCAAGCAGGGCGCCGCTCTGGTCATACGCGACCGAAGCCTCGGAATCTTCACCGACAAGGGCTTCACGCCGGTCGATTTCAAAGTGGAGCTGGCGATGAAGCTGGCGACACGCCTCAAGTACACGCCGGTGCTCCCGGCGCAGGATATGGAGGAGCCGGAGCTGCTCCGTTTCCTCGACCAGGCGCGGCCAGCGTAGGAGCGGCCGGCGGCGCGCGTTATTCCTGATCGATGACCGCGGAAGCCGAGCGTCTCCTGGAGACCGGCCGGCGGGCGGAATCGGAAGGCAACGTGCGCGAGGCCCTGGTCTGTTATCAGGCGGCTGCCACGCTCGCCCCGGAGGAAGCCCTTCCGTGGCTTCGACTGGGAACGCTGTGCCATCGCACCCGCGACTTCGCCCGCGCCCGACAGGTGCTCGACGAAGCAAGTCGCATCGATCCGGACCATCCGGACGTCGCCTTCCGGCTGGGCCTGACCTGTGATGCAGTTGGCGATCGGGAACGGGCCAAGGCCGCCTACACCCGCACCATGCTGCTGGCGCCGACCTCTTGGCAGACCTGGTACCTGATCGGTCGAGATCATCGCCTGCTCGGCCATGCCGAGGTGGCCCGCCTGGCTTACGTGCGAGCCCTGAATGTGGCGCCCGATGAGCCCGAGATCCTGGCGGAGCTGGGGACGTTGCTCTGGGAGATCGGTCAGCGCGACGACGCCTTCCTGTACCTCGAAGAAGCCGTGAAGGCATGCCCCGTCGACCCAGGCTTTACGCTGCAGCTGGGATTGGCCGAGATGCAACGGGGCGACCTGATCGCCGCCCACCGGCATTTGACGGGTGCCAAGCATCTCGACCCGTCAGACCGGCGAATCGACGTCGCGCTTCAAGGGCTGGCCCTCCGCAAGGAGGAAAGCCGGAGCCGTCAGCGAAGGCGAGCTGCCTGAGAACGCGTCCACCAAAACAAAAGGCCGCTGGTTAAGGGCGGCCTATTGTGGGGGAGGAGGGGGGCTGGGGAAATGCTTCTGACTGACCGCAGCCTATCAACGCCGCATTACGGTGCCGCTAAATGTCAGGCGCCCTGACGCGCTTCCGCGTCCGCCCACCGTTGCGCCGCAACGTCGGCCGTAAGGACCCGCTCCTGGGCCAGGATCCGCCGGAGAATTGCCACGGTCGACGCATAGGTCGAATCCATCCCGTAGTAGGAGAGACCGCGGGCCCCCAACGTCCGGGCTTGGGTATAGGGCGTATCTGACGCGTAGTGGAGGACGCCGAGATCGAACGGCAGCTTGGTGAAGTTGATGTTCTCGCGCATCGGGTAGCGAGATGATTCCGCGGCTTCGTACAGGGCATTGAGGTAGGGGCCGCCTTCCATCTCAACCACGGTGAAACTCTCGCGGTGATAGAAGTCGAGGTAGCCCCGGTTCTGCAGGAAGGTGCCTCTGACGGTCACGGCGCGCTGATTGTCCAGGGCCGAGCCATACACGAGGAAAGGAGCCACGCTGTCGAAGCTGAAGCAGTTTTCCAGCCAGTAGGTGTTTTCCGAATGCTCTTCAAAGACGACGTTGGAGATCATGACGTCGCCGATGCTGCCGTTCAAGGTGGCCGCCTTGCCGAGCACGTAGACGCCGCGCAGCGTCCCCACACTGACCGCAACCTCGCGGAGAACGTTGTATGCGCCGAGGCCCAACGGGTAGTTGACATTGATCAAAACCGCGGGGCTGCGTTTCAAGCGATCCGCCGGCGGATCGCCGAGTCGCGCGTCGAGATCGCTCGCCACCAGCCGATCCAGGACGATGACCTGCGCGGCAACGTCAAGGCCGGCGTGGCTCGGAAGGAAGAAGATGCCGCGGGCCTCCTCTTCGCTGGTCCGCTGCGCCCGCCGCTGTCCGGCTTCGGCGGATTGGCCATAGTACGCCCGGGCCGCGTAATAGAGGAAGTTGTCCCAGTTGCCACGCGACTGCCCCTGGCGGAGCTTGCGCAGCTCCGGGACCAGCTCGAGGTTATTGCTGCGCTCGATGTAATCGACGATTTCCTGTTGGTGCCGTCGCGCCGAGCCACTCAGCAGGTTGACGAGGCTATGGGTATTGCTCGATATGAAATAGACCGGACGGTCGCCAACCCCCTGACTCTGCATCAGCGACTCGATCGGCGCCCACCACCGGCGTGTCGCCTTGATGTAGCCGATCTCCGAACCGCCGAGCATCCGAACGGTGAAGTCTTTCTCGTCCGCCTGGATGCGGCGCAGTGGACTCAGCAGGTCGGTCCAAATCTCGACGAGTCGGATCGCGTCGTCCTCGGAGATTCCAAGCCGCTCGAGAACCTCGAACTGCTCCGCGACGGTCTCTAATCCGCTCAGATCTTCGGCGCTCAGCAAGGCGTGCAACTTGTTCCATTCGATTTGCAGCGCGACGAGTTGCGGAATGACATCATCAATGTCCGACGGGCTGGCGATGTAGACGGCAAGCGTTTCCTTACCGTCGTAGTAATAACGGCGGCGGCGACCAGGCGAGCTCTGCATCTCCCAGCGCTCGACGTCGACGTTGAGCATCCGCTTGAAAACCTCGGCCGATTGGCCGAGAACGATCCGCCGCACTGTCGTAATGCAGGGGGGCAGACGGCGCAGCGCGTAGATCAGCGCACCGGTGTCAGGCTCGGCCGATCCGGCCTTCGGATGCAGGCTGGACCGCATGCCGATGTGCGACTGTTCCAGCACCTTGAGCTTGGTTTCTCCAGAGCTGCGCAGCAGCGTGCCGTAGGTGCGGGTGTACAGCTCGACGGCATCCCGTCCGGGTACGCGATCCGCGTCGGCGTCGATGTACGCCATTGTGGGTATTATCCCGCGAGTTTTCGAAAGCCTGCCGGTGACAGCGGGTCGCCTATTTACATGTTTTAACGAAAGTTATTTGCTGGCTGTGGGAACAGGCACGTACCGTGGTCGCTGACCCCAACCACGGCAAGCGTCGGAGGAACCATCCTAACGATGTACGAAGCGATCCAAGCAGAGACCCAACGCACGACGCTGCGCGTCATCGCGACCCGTGCCCAGGAGGCCAAGCGCAAGCTCAGCCTTTACGGGCTGGACAGGATTTTGTGGGGGCTCGAAGAGCTCAATCTGGCAGAACGGACCGTCGTTCCCCGCCACCTCGTCGAGCAGCTGCGCGCCTTCAGCGTGCCGTATGCACCCGGCATCACGATTCCCGACCTGATCGAGCTCGTCTTCACGGCCCAGGAAGAATTCATGAACGTTGAGCCGGACGAGATCAACCGGGTGCCGACCATCGAGGAGCTGGAAGTCTACTTCGAGCAGTCGCGCGTCGCCTAGCAGTAGCGTCGCGGCAAACTGATCGGCTGCCGTCCGGCATTCGGACGGCGTTTCTTTTTCCCGGCACGCATCCTATAATTGCGGTCACCCTTTGGGGAGGTGATGCCGGCCAGGCGCCACGACAAGTAAAGAACGCCGACAGGTGGCTCGATGAGAGCTGAAAAGGGAAGCCGGTGTGAATCCGGCGCGAACCCGTCACTGTAACCGGGGAGCCGTGGACGAGATCCACCGAGGCCGTGGCCTTGGGAAGGAGTCCAACGGCGACGATCCGGAGCCAGGAGACCTGCCTGTCGGGGATCACGACCCTCTTCGAGGCTGAGAGGGAGATGCCAGGCATCTTCATCGCTCCCGCCGTCGAGGTCTGGGAGCGTTTTGTTTTTCTGGCGACTCCGATCGGCCTCCAGCTGCGCATTCTTGCTCTGGAGGTTCACATGAAACGACTGACGACCGCGAATGTCATCGCCATCGCCCTGCTGTTGTTGGCTTCGATCACAGCCGGCGCGGAGAGCCGGCTCACGAGTAATGCCCAGCGAGCCCTGCAATGGCTGCAATGCACCCAGCAGCAGCCCAACGGACAGATCGGCAGCGGCGGCAATCCCATCGCCCGCTCGTCGGAGGTCGCGTTTGGCTTGGCGGCGGCCGGCCAGGACGCCTCGGCGATGAAGACCGGCGCCGAGTCGCTGGCCGATTACCTCAAGACCGCCGTCAGCACGGATGTCGGAACGAATGGCGAGCTGCTGCTCGCGCGCGCGTCGCAGCCGCATGCCGGCCCAACCGCGGTGGTCATCGCGCAACTGCAGGCCGCCAAAGGCACCAATGGCGAGTACGGCGCCGACATCTTCAGTGATGCGCTGGCGATCCTCGGCCTACGCGCCGCGAAGCAGGCCGTCGGCCCGGACGCGGTGACATTCCTTAAAGACCACCAGCAGGCGGATGGTGGATGGAGTTTCGCTGGCGACCAGTACACCGACTCCAACACGACCGCGCTCGTCATCCAGGCCCTGCTGAGCGACGGCGTGCCATCAGACGATGAGGCAATCACACACGGCTTTGCGTATCTGCAATCGGTCTTCGGCCAGGGAGGATTTGCGGACACGCCAGGCGCTGCCCCGGACGGCAACTCGGACGAGCTGGCGATTCAGGCGATTGTGGCCGCGAACCAGCAGACCAACCAGAGCTGGCGCTCGAAACTGGATCAGGCGCTGACGCACCTGGCAGGCTTGCAGCTGGGCAGCGGAGCCGATGCCGGAGCCATTTCCAACCCGTACAGCAAGCTGTTCGCCACCACGCTCGCACCGGCCGCGTTCCTCCTGCGTCCGCTGACCATCAGTGGTCTCGCCGAAAACGCGGTGCCGCTCCTCGCCTGCTCGACGACCACCACGGCGACTCCGGCACCGCAACCAACGCCCGTGACGAGCTCGGCGGCGACGCCGCCGCGGCTGGCCCAGACGGGCACGTCGCCTGAGATCCGGCCATCGGTTGCCGGTCTTGCCGTCCTCCTGCTGGGCGCCGTTATCCTCATGAGGTCTCGCCGACGCGCGCGCCGTCGATAGTCCGCTCGACCATCGCGCTGGGGTTGGCGCTATCCAGTGGCGTGCTGTGGCACGCGCCCGCGCATGCCGCGACCCATCGCGCCGCCCTCGTGATCGAGCACGGTGCCGGGTGGCCTGGCCCGCGCGTGCTCTGGAAATGCGTCGAGTTCGCGCAAGAAGCCATCAGCGGCCTCGCCCTGCTGGAGCTTGCCGGCGTGAATTCTGGCCAGCCGCCCCAGGTATACAACTGGGGCGGCGGGGCCGATACCGTCTGCCAGCTCGATCGCCAGCCCACCCCCGTTCCCGACCGCTGCTTTGGTCCCACGTCCGGCCCGAACTGGTCCGACTGGTATGTCACACCCTCAGGATGGGTCGCACGATCAACTGGCGTCAGCGGCTACAGGCTCCGCGACGGCGATATCGAGGGCTGGACCTACACGTCAGCGTACGGCGCGCCGCCCCCGTCAACCGGCTTCGGCCAGGTCTGCAAGGTGGCGGTGCCGCCCGTCGCCGCGACCCACGCGGCCAGTGCGCCGGCGGCGGTTCGCGCCGCCCCAACAGCGACGGCACTGCCGACCGCGGCCTCGACGCCGGCACCGACCAGCCTGGAGGCGGCAGCCCCGAGCGTATCGACGAGCGGCCGGTCCGTGCTGGCCATCACCGGTTCGACGAGCCAAACGCCGAAGTCGGCCGCGATGTGGCCATGGCTGCTGGTGGGTGGGACCGCGACATTACTCCTCAGCCTGGGCGTGATCAACCTGCGGCGACGCGGGCCATGATCCGAAACCCCTTGGCCTGGTGTTCGTGGGCGATCGCCGCCCTATCGGCGGCGTTCATCGACCGAAGCCCCTTTCTTCAGGGCGTGCTGCTCCTGGTCGTGATCAACGTGTGGCTGGCATACCGAGGCCGGCGAGGCTCGACGTCGTGGAAAGTCGGTGCCACGCTCGCCATCGTCCCCATCCTGTTCAGCGCGGCGCTTAGCCGGTTCGGCCATCACGTGCTGGTCAACCTTCCGCCAATCCCGATCATCGGAGGGGCATGGACCTGGGAGGCCATCCTCTATGGGGTGTCGACCGGCGTCGCCCTCCTGCTGACGGTCGCCATCTTCGGGATCCTTTCGGCGACGGTTCGAAGCGCGGACCTACTGTCGCTGCTTCCTCGGCCGCTGTATCGCGCCGGCACCGCACTTGCGCTGTCACTCGCCTTTGCCCCCAAGACCGGGGCATCGTTTCAAGCGATCCGCGAGGCGCGCAGGCTCCGCGGTCACCGGACCGGTTGGCAATCGGCCCCTGGGGTCCTCGTCCCCCTCTTGCTGAGCACGCTGGAGCAGGCACTCCAGTACGGCGAGTCGCTCGACGCGCGTGGCTATGGCAGCCGTCATCGTTCGCGTTACCGTCCACTCCAGTGGTCAGCGCTCGATGCGGCCGCGATCATCGCGTCGCTGGCCGCCCTGACCGTGACGCTCGTGTTCCCGGCGACGCCCTACAACCCTTACGTCGACCTGGCGCCGACGGCGCCGACCTCGGTGAGCCTGATCGCCGTCGTATTGCTGGCCGCGCCGGCGGTCACGGCTGCCCTGGCTCCAACGGACCATGCCGATCATCACGCTTGACGACGTTCGGTACCGCTACCCGGAGGCGGGCGCGCCGGCCCTCCAGGGAATCAGCGCTCGTGTCGAGCCCGGGGCGGTGATCCTGTTGCGCGGACCATCGGGCAGCGGAAAGTCGACCCTACTTCGCTGCCTCAACGGTCTCGTGCCGCACAGCACCGGTGGAGCATTCAGCGGCCGGGTCATCGTGTGTGGACTCGACACACGGGCGCAGCTCCCGCGCGAGCTGGGCGCGCGCATCGGTTTCGTCTTTCAACATCCCGACGCCCAGTTCGTGCTGGAGGATGTCGAGGCCGAGCTCGCCTTCGGCCTCGAGAACCTGGGCCTGGGGCGGTCGCTGATGCGTAAACGCATCGAGGAGGTGATTGACCAGGTCGGCATCCACGCGCTTCGACGCCGTCGGATTGGCACCCTATCCGGCGGCGAACGTCAGCGGGTGGCGATTGCCGCGGCCCTCGCCATGCATCCACAGGCGCTTGCCCTCGACGAACCGACGTCGCAACTCGATCCGCAGGCGGCCGAGGATGTGCTCCAGGTCGTGCTGCGACTGGTCGCGGAGCTCGGGATGACGACCGTGATCGCCGAGCATCGCGTGGAGCGGATCGCTCCGTTTGTTGACCGAATTTGGACCCTCGAATCCGGGTCGATGCAAGACCAGGCGCCGAGGGCAGCGGTGGCGGACGGAGGGGCCCGCCCGCCAGTCGTGGACCTGGCGATTCGGGCGGGCTGGGCGCCCATCCCACTGGGATTACGGGATGCACGGATCCACACGACGCAGCTACCAATCCGAACGCCCATCGCACCAGCAATTCATGGCACAGGCGAGGTGATGTGCCGACTCGAGGGCGTCGCCTACTCGTATGACGGCGTGCGCGCCGTCGAGGGCGTGTCGCTGATGCTGCGTCGTGGCCAGGTGACGGCGTTGATGGGTCGCAATGCTTCGGGGAAGACCACGCTGCTGAAATTGATCGCGGGCATCCTCCGACCGCAGCGCGGTCACATCAAGGTCCACGTGGGGGCCGGGTACGTTCCGCAGGATGCCGATGCGCTGCTGTTTGCGCCGACGGTGAAGGACGAGCTTCGCGGTCTGGCCGATGCGTCGATTGCCCCCTTTCGCGATTGGCGTCACCGGTATCCACGCGACTTGAGCTCCGGAGAACGGCAGCAGCTGGCCATCGCCGTGGTTGCCGCCCGAGCGGAGCTTCTCCTGCTCGACGAGCCGACGCGAGGACTGGATCCAGTCGTCAAACGGGCGCTGAGCGGCTTCTTGCGGACGCGCGCCGAAAACGGGGCGTCGATTCTGGTCGCGACTCACGACGTCGAATGGGCGGCGCGAACCGCCGACCGCGTCCTGTTGATGGCCGACGGCGAGATTTATGCCGACGGCCCGCCGCGCGGCGTGCTCAGTGACTCGCTGGTCTTCTCCACGCAGATCAACAAGCTGCTGGGCGGCCAGTGGCTGCTGCCGGAAGAGGTTCCGGTTTGAGCCGTGCCTTCGGCACCGCTGTCGAGGATGCCGTGCTGGTGGGCATCACCGCTGCCGGGGTGATGCTCTTCATCGCCCCGCTTCTCCTCGGTTCACGATTTCCGCAGGCGGTGCTGCTCTTCAGCGCACTGGTCGCCGTCTCGGCGCTCGTCGTGCTGGCGGTGGCCGTGCAGACGCACCGGCTTTCGACTCGACTGCTGGCGATCCTCGCCGCACTGGTCGCGGTCGATGCCGTGATGCGGCTGGTCATCGTCATCGGCCTGCTCGGGTTTTCGCCGATCTTCTTCCTCATCATTGCTGGCGGCTTCGCCATGGGCCCCAGCTTCGGCTTCGCCAGCGGGGCGCTGACGCTGCTTCTTTCAGCCGTGCTCACGGCCGGACTCGGCCCCTGGCTGCCGTACCAGATGCTTGCAGCCGGTTGGGTTGGTATGGGCGCGGGGTATCTCGGCCGCCTGAGTGGGCGATCCACCTCGCGATTGGGCATCGGGCTCTTGTGCTGCTACGGCGCGGTCGCAGGCCTGGCCTACGGGCTTTTGCTCGATCTCTGGGAATGGCCACTGCTGCTCGCCCCGGCTTCCTCCCAGCTGAGTTGGGTACCCGGGCTTGCAGTCGGCGAGATCGTGCGCCGCTTTGGGACCTTCTACCTTTCAACATCGCTCGTCTACGACTCGTTCCGGGCGGCCGGCAACGTCATCCTGATCGCGCTGCTCGGCCGCGCCGTGATCACCGCCTTGGACCGGTTCCGCCGCCGCTTCCTCGTCAACTGGACGAGTCGCCAACCGGTTCGTGAACAGACCACGGGTAAGATTTCGAGAGATGTCGGAACTCCCGCCTGAGCTCGCGGTCGAACCGGAACCAACCGATGCCGACCCACCGCCCGAAGCCATTCGCCCTGACCGGCCGCGTATTTGGCCGGAAGAGCCACGCGCGCCGCGACCGCAGATCAAACGGCCGATGGACGAGTGGCTCTCAGAGTTCGAAGAGCGGGTCAGGCATCAGGATGCACGTCCACGCGAGCAGCCGAGCCGGCGCCGCCGTCCCCGCGGGCTAGCCCGCATCGTGCCCGCCCCCGCGCGGCCGGAGCAGCCACGCAAGGAGGTAAGCGCAGAGCGTGGGCGTCCAGAACCCGCCGATCAGCAACGTCGCGGCCGCCGGCGGCGCCGAGGCGGGCGCGGCCTGCCGCCGGCCCAACCCGAGTCGGTGCAGGGTAAGGCGCAGGCACGACCACCGGTCGCGCCATCGCGGCGGGGGCATCGGCCGAACCCCCCACCCCGACCCTCCCCCACGAGCGGGGAGGGAGAATCGGGAAACCGACCCTCCCCCCCAAAGGGAGACGAGCGTCCGCCGCAGGATTCGAACCGCCGGCGCCGCCGTCGAGGTCGGGGCCGGGGTCGCGGCCCGCGACCGGGCGCTCCTCCAGGCCAGGGTGGCGGGACAAATTCGCCGGAATAGAATGGACCAGCGAGGCGTTGGCATGAATAGCGACTTTTCGCTCTTTGAGAGGCACGTCGACGCGCTGTATCGGAGCGCGCTGCGCCTCACGAGGAAGCCAGAGGACGCCGAGGACCTGGTGCAAGAAACGTATTTGCGAGCCTACCGCTACCGAAATCGGTTCAAGCCGGGCACAAACGAAAAAGCCTGGCTGTTCACGATCATGACCAACGTGTTCCGCAACCGGTTGCGCCAGCGGCCCGCTCCCACCGAGCCGCTCGATCAGCCCGGAACCGACTTCTCGATCTACGACCAGCTGCGACGGGAGGGGATGCCGGTTCATCTCATGTCCCCGGAGGAGATCATCGTCGAGCGGGGGTTTGGCGATGAGGTGAAGCACGCGCTCGAGGAGTTGCCGTTGCCCATGCGGATGGTGGTCGTGCTGGTGGACGTCGAGGACTTCTCCTATAAGGAGGTTGCCTCGATCCTGGGGATCAAGATTGGCACTGTCATGTCCAGGCTGCACCGGGGGCGCCAGGCCTTGCAGAAGAAGTTATGGGAGTATTCCGGCCGGCCCAGGGCCCGGCCGGTGGCCGTGGGAGCACACTGATGGGCGACCACTGTGAGCAGACGATGCGAAAACTTTCGGTGTACATCGACCGCGAGCTAAGCGATGCGGAGGTCCGCAGCGTCAAGGCGCACCTGGACGATTGCCCGCCCTGTGAGAAGGTCTTCGACTTCCAGGCAGAGATGAAGCGTCTGGTTCGCAAAGAGTGCTGCACCGACGATGCCCCGGCGCGGCTGCGGGATTGGGTCCGGCAGCTCGCAACCGAAAAACCGCCAGCTCGCGACCGAGAAGCTTAAGCCGGCCGGATGATCGTCGACCTGGCCCTGGCGTTCCTCGCCGGACTGTTATCGTTCGCGTCCACCTGCGTCCTGCCGCTGGTACCAGCCTACGTGACCTATATGGGCGCGGCCGCGGCGGGCACCACAATGACGCTCCGCCAACAACTCCAAGTCCTGGGCAACGCCGCGCTGTTCGTCGCCGGGTTCGCCTCGGCGTTCGTCGCACTAGGCGCCTCCTTCGGCCTGATCGGCGCGGACTTGAAGGCCTACCGTCCACTCCTGCTGCAGGTGGCCGGCGTTGCGCTGGTGTTGATCGGAATCGCGCTCCTGGCGCTTGGCCGCATTCCCGGACTGATGGGGGAGAAACGCTTCGACATCGCCCATCGGCTTCCCCGTGCCCCCTGGGCATCGTATGTGATCGGTCTCGCCTTCGCGATCGGATGGACACCCTGTGTGGGTCCGATCCTGGCCGCCATCCTGCTGCGCGCCGGCAGCAGCGGCACGGCGGCCCAGGGCGCGCTGCTGCTGGCCTTCTATTCCGCCGGCCTGGGATTGCCATTTCTGATCGCCGCCGGAATCTCCGGCGTGCTGACCCAGGGGTTGGCGCGGGTACGAGGCGCCTACCGCGTCCTCAAGGCGGTCGCGGCCGTATTTCTCATCGGCATGGGCATCCTGATCTTCTCCAACCGACTGACGGTGTTCAATGATTTCTTCCCTGTTGTCGCCGTCACCACCCCCTTCGACTCCCATTTCCAGAGTGATGAGTCGACCCTGCCGACCACCCACGGACCCGTCCAGGTGGGGATGCCGGCGCCGGCCTTCAGCCTCAAGGATCTCGACGGCCAGCCGGTCTCGCTCTCCGACCTCAAAGGAAAGCCGGTCCTGATCAACTTCTGGGCAACCTGGTGCGTTCCCTGCCGCAACGAGCTGCCGCTCATCCGCGATGAGTACCTGGCCCATCGAGCCGAAGGCCTCACCGTCGTCGCCATCGATTGGGGCGATGAATCACCCGACACCGTGAGGCGATTCTGGAAGTCGTTGGACCTGCAGCCGGTCCCGGTGCTGGATCCCGATGGCCGTGCCAGCGATGCGTATGGTGTCACGCTCAGCAGCACCGGTTTGCCGGTCAGCGTCCTGGTCGCCCGTGACGGCACGGTGAGCAGCTTCGAGCCCTTCCCACTGACGAAGGAGTTCCTCGATCCGGCCCTCCAGAAGATCCTCTCGTGAGCCAGACGGCTGAGCCCGGGACCCGGTCCGGGCGAGGGCTCTGGCGCTACCGCGCCGACCTGGCGGTTCGCGGTGAACCGGTCACGCTGGGCGAGGGCGCCACCCCAATCGTGCCCTACGAGAGATTCCTCCTGAAGCTCGAGAGCATCTCCCCGACCGGGTCGTTCAAAGACCGTGGGGCCGCCACCGCGATCACGGCCGCCCGCGCAGCCGGGGCACGGATCGTCGTCGAAGACTCATCGGGCAACGCCGGAACGGCGATCGCCGCCTACGCCGCCGCCGCCGGATTGCGAGCGCGGATTTACGCACCGGATGACATCGTGGCCTCGAAGGCGCGAGCCATCCAGGTCCTGGGCGCCGAGCTGGTCAAGATATCCGGCCCGCGCTCCGCCGTGACGGAGGCCGCTCTGATAGCCGCCAGAGATGCCTACGACGTCGGCCACGCTCGCGACGATGCCTTTCTCGAAGGGATCAAGACGATCGCGTACGAATTATTCGAGGCGCTCGGCGACGAGCTGCACGACATCGTGACGCCGGTTGGCCAGGGCACCATGCTGATCGGGCTGGCGATGGGGTTTGCCGATCTGGTGGCCGCCGGCCGCATGGCGAAGGCGCCAAAACTGCATGGCGTGCAATCCGAGGCGTGCGCGCCCCTGGTTCGGGGCGCCGCCATCGGCCGCCCCGCGCCCGTCGTGCGCCAACCCTCGATCGCGGATGGCATTCGCATCCCGGAGCCGACCCGGGCAGAGCGCAGTTACGCCGCGGTCCGATACAGCGGCGGTCGCTGGATCGCCGTGCCAGATGACGCGATCGAGCAGGCCTGGCGGCAGGCCGCCACGGTTGGGATGCTGATCGAACCGACCTCCGCCGCGGCGATCGTGGGGGCCCGCGTGCTCAATCTTCCGGCCGGCGCAGTTCTCATCATCACGGGATCGGGGCTGAAAGCAATCGAGCGCTATTAGGGGATTGGAGCTGGGGAGCGGGCCCGGGCGCGGGCGATGGTTTGCGGATCGTACGCCAGCGCCAGTCGAGCCCCCCAAAGGTCGATGTGATAACCGGGCAGACGCCGTCGGCGGTGAAGGGGTGAGTCGAGGTCGGGGAGTGACTTGAACTGTAGCGCTCGCTGCGGGATGGCTTTGCTGACCGCCCAGGCCAGCAGCCGATTGGGGTCGGCGCTGACCACCTTGCCATACCAGCCCGGACCGAAGCGGGCGTGCTCGAGGTAAACCAGCGGTGCCAGCCACAAGCCGCCACCGGCGGCGTGGCGGAAGCCATCGGCCCGCCGCTCGAAGGCGCGCGGAATGTCAGGCGGCACGGATACGGAACCGTCCGGGGTCGAAAACATCGAGGGCAAGACGAGGCCGTCGCCGGGCCAGCAGGTCCAGGACCAGCTCAGCCGTGATCGGAGTCAGCAAGATCCCCTCGCGGAAGTGACCGGCAGCCACCACGATTCCGCCCCATCCGGGCGGCCGTCCCAATAACGGGAGACCGTCCGGAGTGCCTGGCCGTAAACCGGCCCACGCGCCGGAGACGGTGGCATCGGCCAGTCGCGGCGCGAGCCGTGGAGCCAGGGCCAGCAATCCGGCGACCCCTGCGGTCGTGGGCCGCGCGTCGAACCCAACCTCCTCGACGGTCGTGCCGACGATGGTCGACCCGTCGGCTTTGGTCAGGATGTACCCGCTGCTGGAGCTGATCGCGTGGCGTAGCGGAGTTGCGGTGGTTGACAGGCCCACCATCTGGCCGCGCACCGGCCGCACCGGGATCGGCGTATGCAGTGCCTCCGCCCATGCCGAGGCCCAGGCGCCGTTCGCGGCGACGGTCTCCGCCGAACGAATCGTCTCGCTGCCCAGGGCAACCCCAATCACACGATCGCCCTGCGTGAGGAGCCGATCGACAGCTGCGCCTTCCCGAACGACCGCGCCGAGGTCGGTCGCGGCACGCGCTAGCGCCTGCGCAAGGGCACGCGGCAGGACCTGGTAGTGGTCCTGATAGAGCAGCGCGGCGCGCACCGCCGGGTTCAGGGCGGGTTCGAGATCCAATGCGGCAGCGCCGTCGAGCCAGCCGACAGTCATGCCATGGTCGAGCTGCCAGGCGCGGTGCCCTCGGAGCCGCGCCTCTTCGGCTTCATCGAGCGTGACGTGGAGCAGCGGAGCCCGACGATAGCCGATATCGATCCCGGTGCGTTCCAGCAGCTCAGCCGCCAGTGCACTGAAGAGACGGGCACTCTCAGTCGACAGCGCAGCGTATGCCGGCGGCGTGCCGCGGTCAGGGTTGAGCTGGATCATTCCTGCCGACGCCCCTGTGGCTTCCCCGCCAACCCGGCCGCGCTCGAAGACCATGACCTTCAGCCCGGCCTTTGCGAGCTGGAAGGCAATCGATGTTCCGATGGCGCCGGCGCCTATCACGATGACGTCCGGACTCACGCTGTCAGCATAGTCAGCGCGGCGGCAGCAGTCGCCTAATCAGGTGTCTGGGTGACTGGACTAGTCGATGAGCCGGCGAAGCCGTTGATCTTCGCTGGCTCGGGCGCCCTGGTACAGGGCGCAGGTGGCGACTTTCCCCAGGCAGGGCGGCGACGGCCACTTCGCCACTCCCCAAAAGTAGTGGACCCGGCGGTCGACGTGGCAGTCTGCCTGAAAGACTTTCAGGAAGGCTTGGCGCTTGCGAAGGATCTGCTCAAGGTACGGACAGCGCATAGGCAGAAAAAGTGATACTCCAAGACTAACACGCGGCTGGCCGCGTTCGCCCTGTCGTCACCCTCTTCTAGCCAGACAACGCAGCGTCCACATGCTTCCGGCCCGATTCCGGCTGACTTCCACCGACCCGTTACACTCAGCCGTGCGCATGTTCGGATCGGGATCTGAAACGTAATCTCCATGGCGGAAACTGGGTTCTGGCGATCCCCCTCCATGCTGTCCTGGTGGCGACGACGCCGCCCATCGAACTCGCAAACCGTGGAACGAGCACGCCGCCTCATCTTCGTCCTGGGAGGCGGGGGCAGCCGTGGCGCCTGCAGCGTGGGTGTGCTCAAGGCCCTGCTCGAAGCCGGCATCAGGCCGGACGGGCTCGTCGGCTGCAGCTCGGGAGCGTTCAATGCGGTCGCGCTGGCCGCCAAACCGGACCTCCAGACGATCGAACAGCTGGCCCGCGTCTGGGGATCGATCCGCAACCGCGACCTGTTTGACCGAAACCCGCTGCGGATGGCGTACCGCTACATGCGCAGCCACAACAGCTTCTTCGATAGCCGCTACCTGCGAACCTTGGCCGCCATGAACCTGCCAGCGACCTTCGAGCAGTTGACCCTGCCCTGTGCGGTAATTGCGACCAACCTCACCCGAGCCCGAAAGGAAATCTTTACGACGGGCAGCGTGCCGGACGCCGTCGCCGCATCGTCCGCGATTCCCGGGCTCTTCAACCCCTATCGCATTGGCAACGAGGAATTCGTCGACGGAGCCGTTGCGGAGAACGTCGGCCTGGCCGAGGCGATCCAGCTCGGCGCCACCCATATCGTCGCCATCGACAACAGCACCTCGAACCCACGCCGGCCCCCGAACCACAGCTTGACCGGCATCCTGGCGCAGAGCATCCAGATCATGCTCGGCCAGCGAATGCTGGAAGAGTATCAGCGCTTCGCCCAGCAGGCGGAGATCTGCCTGCTGGTTCCCAACGTCGAGTTTGGGACGGCCGGAACGGATTTCAGTCAGGTGGATCGCCTGATCGACGAGGCATACGCCCGCACCCGCGCTTTTCTCCAGGCCGGCGGACTGGACAGCCAGGGGCGGCTCGAGCCAGGCATCCACTACATGCTCCCGCCGCGCCGCCAGGCCGTCGTCTCCCTCGCGCAGTGAAGGTCGCCCAAAAAAACCGCAGCCGTCTTGCGCAGTGGCTGGGATGGGTGTGGCCGCTCGGGCTGCTGCTGATTGCCTGGCTGATTGCCCCGCTTCGGGCCGGCGGGACCTATCCCGGCATGCCCTGCACGGCGCAGGCGGACACGGTTTTCAGTCTGGCATCGTACACGGTGCTGTTCATTCCGACAGCCGCCGTGCTGCTCTGGCTCAGCCGGCGGCTGATTCCGGCCGCCCTTCGCCGGGGCCTCCTCGCCTGGGCAGCCGGGCTCATCGCGGTCGCGGTCGGAATCGCGATCGTTTTCCTCGCGTTCGCCGGTGTGTCGGCGGACCGCCGGCCATTCCGAACCACCGAACAGGCCGTCAACTGTCCCAACCTGGGCGCCGGCTTACTGGCCGTCCACTGCTGGAAGGACGGCAGCACGCTCGAGATGAACGCCTATGGCCAGCGGCCACTCGACCTGGACGCGGTGCAGTCGGTGGCGCGCGCGCTTCGGGCAACGAAGCAGGATGCCGCTCTTTACGAGGCCTTCATCCTCGATACCACCGATCGGAGCATTGTCGACTACTCGAACGCGCGCCTGTTTGTGCTCCAGCGTCCGGGGCTCACCGACTTTGCGGATCTCTGCCTGTCTGAGCGCCAGGCGAAGCTGCGAGAGGTGCAGTCCCATCGGGTGGGCTTTTATCGCTACAGTACCCGCCAGTCACCCCCCGTCGATGCCTTCTTTCTCCAGGACACGGCCAAAAATGGCGAGCTTGGATACGAGGTGATCGACTTCCTTCACGGCCAGGCCACGTTCCCCTACGTGCGGCCCGATGACGTGCAGCCGGATGAGTCGGCCTACCTGGACCGGGTCACGGCGGGCCTAGCGACCCTAAACCAGGACCTCGATCGAGCGACCCAATCGCCGTCCCCGCCGGGCGCGCTGGCCGCCATGCGCACGGATTTTCAGCGCATCACCGTCGACCTGTCCTCCGCACCGAAGCGGTTGATGGTCTATCGCGACACGCGGGTCAAGCGGTTCCTTGAAAACTACGACCTGATCCTGACGGCCGAGGAGAGCGCGGCCCGCGGCCAGAGCGGGCAGGCGATCCACGCCAGCGCCTTTGAGGATCATCGCCGCTACTACTATCAGGAGGCGCGAGTCACACGGCTCATCGGCTACCTCTATCTCCAACAGCCCAACGTGCCGTTTACCGACGAGGAGCTGTCAACCGTCAACTGGGCCGTCTTCTAGTCAGGTCGATGGGCCATCAGGACGTCATCGCCATCGCTGGCGCTCGAGCCTCATCGCGCAGGATCGCCTTGATGGCATCGATCCAG
>VBEN01000220.1 GCA_005881175.1 Chloroflexota bacterium | reverse complement strand
GCCCGCCGATGAAGCCGAAGACCACAGGAAACCAGACCAGCAACCAGCTGGCGGAGAGCTGCTCGAGGAGGTAGGGGACGACCGCCAGCAGCATCAGCGTAATGCCCGCCGACAGCAGGCCACCGATCAGCAGGCGGTTGCGCCGAAAGTGGCGACCGTATTGACCAAGGTAGAACGCCGCGGCCAGCATGCCGATAACCGCCGGGGCCAGGAAGAGGTACACGTCGGTCACGCGAAGGCGCAGCACCGTGCTCATGTAGCCCGGCGCCAACACAAAAACCGAAAAGATGACCGCGATCGTCAGGCTGAGTTGAATGACCGCGAATCGGACCAGCGGTCGCGCGGCGATGTAACCGATGCCTTCCCGCAGCTCATAGAGAATGTCGGTGTCCTTAGCTTTGACCTGGTTGGTCCGCGCGTGGAGGTCGCTCCTGACCAGGTAGATGAGCCAGGCCGCCAGCAAGAACAACCCGGCGGCGATCCAGTAGGGCGAATCCTCACCGAGGAAGCGGACGGCGAGCGTCGACACGGGAACCGCGACCAGCAGCGTGACGATCACGGTGCTGGTGAACATGGAGGTGGCAGTCATCAGCTCTTCATTGCCGACGATGAAGGGAATCGAGGCGGCTTCGGCGGGCGCGAAGATCTGACCGACCGCGGCGAAGAGGAACGTGATCACGAGCAGGTGCCAGGTGACGTGCGCAAAGTACGGGGTCAGCTGGCTGAGGGGGATAAGCAGGATTAGCACCCCGCGGATGGCATTCGTGAAGAACATCAACCGTTTCTTGTCGTGCCGGTCGGCGTAGACCCCGGCCAGGGGGCTGAGGAAGACCGAGGGGAACGTGTAGGCGAGGAACAGTGCGGCACCATGAGTGCTTGCGCGGCTAATGCTGTAGGTCAAGATGAGCAAGGCAAACATCAAGAACTTGTCGGCAAGTTGGGAGGCGACCTGGGCCGACCAGATCAGCCGGAAGTCGCGGTTCGCGAGCACCGTGCCGAAGCCGGGCCTCGGAATAATGATGTCGCGCGGATCCGGCACCGCGCCCACGTCCTCCGGCTCCTTCAAGGCGCCTAAATCGTAGCTAGTTGTCAACGTCCGCGCTCACTTTTGAAAAATCGCCTCCATTCATCGAGCGACAGGGTCTCCGGGCGCCGCGCCGGGTCGATGTCTATAACGGCAAGCCGGGCGCGAGCCTCCGCTCCGCTGACCCCCAGTTTTCGACTCAGCACGAAGGGCAGCTGCTTGCGACGGGCCTGGAAGAAAGGTGTGACGAAACGGAAGAAGCCCGGCAGCTCAGCCCTCGGAAAGGCGGGATCCGGGTCAGGGATGATCCGGACAAGCGCGGAGTCGACTCGCGGCGGGGGGAAAAAGGCGCCGTGTGGAACCCGCAGGACAAGCTCCGGCTGGCCGTACACCCGAACACCGAGAGTGGCGAGGCTCCAACCACCCGGAGGCGCCACGATTCGCTCCGCGACCTCTTGTTGGACCAGCACGTCGATGCGCTCCGGTGCCCGAGGCTGCTCGAGCAGATGGGTAAAGAGGGCGCCGGTCAGGCTGTAGGGAATGTTTCCGGCCACGCGATAGGGAGCCGGCAGAAAGTCCCCCACCGGTGTCTGCAAAACGTTGGCCTCGACGATCCGAACCCTGGGATGATCCCGCAGCGATAGAGCCAGGGCCCTGACGCAGGCCGGATCGATCTCGATCCCGACGACGGCGCGCACTCGGCTGGCAAGTTCGACGGTCAACGCTCCCAGCCCTGGACCGACCTCGACGATATCGTCAGTTGTCTTGAGCTCCAAGGCCGCGACAATCCGCTCCAATTCGCTCCGATCGGCGATGAAGTTCTGTCCCCAGCGTCGCTGAAAGCGAATGCCAAAGCGGCGGGCAATCCCTCGAATGATCGACGGGTCCGTGAGATCGAGGGGACGCTTACGAGACGGCGTGGTTCAACCGAAAGAGATCGATGGCGTTTTGCCGCGTCGCCGCGCCGATCTCGGCCACCGTGGTCCCGCGAAGCGCCGCGATTCGCTCAACCGTCTCGACGAGATAGCGCGGCGCGTTCGGCGTCCCGCGCCGGCTCTGCGGTGGAAGGAACGGTGAATCGGTTTCCACCAGCATGCGGTCCAGCGGGATGATACTGGCCGCACCGATGACGCCGTGGGCGGTCGGATAGGTGACCGTTCCGGCGAAGGAGATGTAAAAGCCTCGGGACAGCGCTTCGGCGGCGATTGCGGAGTTTCCGCTGAAGCAATGAAAGACCCCTCGCACGCCGGGGAACTCATCAAGGATCGCGATCAGGTCGGCGAATGCGTCGCGGGTATGGAGGACGACCGGCTGGCCAACCTCCTGGGCGAGAGTCAGCATCTGACGAAAGAGATGGGCCTGGGCCTTTGCCGGCGTCCGATGGTAATCCGTGAAGTGGTAATCGAGCCCGATCTCCCCCACCGCCACCACGCTCGGATGCGTGGCCAGCTCTCGCAGCGCGCGACGCTCGCCGGCGCTGATGGGTTCGCCGGCGGAGTGCGGATGCCGGCCGATTGTTGTTCGCAGCCCCGGAATCTGCTCCGCCAGCTCGATACCCGGCCTGTTATCCGTGCCATCGTCTCCGATATTGATAACCGCCTGCACGCCGGCGGCTCGCGCCTCTTCCAGCGCCTGCGCGGGCGTCAGCGGCGTGCGCAGGTGCAGGAGGTGGGCGTGCGAATCGATCAGGCGACCGGCTCCGGCTTCTCGATTCGCGGAAAGAGGACACCGCCGAGGGTCGTCTGGGTGCGAGGCGCCAACCGTCCCCACTCGCGCGCGGTCACCCAGGATGCCTTGGGGTCAGCCTTGACTTGCGCCGCGATCTTGGTCGCCGTCTCCGGCATGAACGGCATGATCAGGTAGGTGGTCAGCCGGATGGCCTCGACCAGGTTGTACATCACTGTCTGAAGGCGTTTTCGCTGGTCCGACTGCTTGGCGAGCACCCAGGGCGCGGTCTCCTCGATGTACTTATTGCCGCGATTGACCGCTTGCCAGATCAGGTCGAGGGCCGCCGTAAAATCCACGGCTTTCATGTGTTTGTCGAGGCCGCGGATCGCGCGCTCGAAGGCGGTGCGCAGCTGCTCGTCCAGGGCCACCATGTCGCCGTCCGGGGCCGGCACTTTGCCGTCGAAGTAGCGCTGCAACATCGACAGCGTTCGGTAGACAAAGTTGCCCAGGTCGTTGGCCAGGTCGGCATTGAACCGGTCGGTCATCGTCTCCCAGCTGATGTCTCCGTCGCGGTCGAACGGGAGTTCCCGCAGCAGGAGGTATCGAACGCCGTCCACACCAAATCGCTCCACCGCTTCGCCGGGGTCCAGGATGTTGCCCCGCGTCTTGCTCATTTTTTCCCCGTGGATGGTCATGAACCCATGCGACCAGATGCGCTTGGGCGGTGGGAGGCCGGCGGCCATCAGCATGGCCGGCCAGTAGATGGCGTGAAAACGCGTGATGTCTTTCCCGATGACGTGCAGATCCGCCGGCCACCACGTCTTGAACTTCGCCGGGTCGCTTCCATAGCCGACGCCGGTGATGTAGTTGGTGAGGGCGTCGCCCCACACATAGACGACGTGCCGGTCGTCTCCGGGGAATGGGACGCCCCAACGGACCGTCGAGCGCGAGATGCTGAAATCACGGAGTCCACCCCTGATGATGCTGAGGATTTCGTTGCGCCGACTCTCGGGTTGGACGAACTGCGGATGCTTCTCGAAATGCTGCAGGAGGCGGTCCTGGTAGCGGGAGAGCGCGAAGAAATAGTTCTCTTCCTTCAGGTAAGTTGCCTTCAACGTGGGGTGGATCAGGCAGAATCCGTCCCGCAGATCCGCGTCCTGTTTGAACTCCTCGCAGGATGTGCAGTACCAGCCTTCGTAAGTGCCCTTGTAGATGTCGTCGTGCTGCTTGATCCGTTCGATGAAATCCTGAACGCCCTTGACATGGTCCGCATCTTCGGTCCGGATGAAGCGGTCGTACGAAATCTGGAAGCGCGACTCGATCTGGCGATAGGCCTCCGCCATCCGATCACTGAAATCCTTGGTGGACAGGCCCTCCTCCCGGGCCCGCCGCTCGACGTTGAGCGAGTGTTCATCGCTACCGGTCAGAAAGAAGGTCTCGTCACCGATCATCCGGTGGTACCGAGCGAGCACGTCGGTCCCCGTCAGCTCATAAATGAAGCCCA
>VBEN01000219.1 GCA_005881175.1 Chloroflexota bacterium | reverse complement strand
CTCGGCGCCGGCGTGGAACGGTGGACGGCGCGGGGCAGGTCCTATGACCGGCAGACGTCGTATGCGTTACTCGCGAGTCTGCTGCGAAGCGCCTTCGGCATCCGGCAGGCCGACGAGGAAGCCGTGGCACGAGCGGGCATCGAAACGCGCGTGCGCGAGCTCGGTCTCAATATCGATGTCGCCACCGTGCGGCTTGTGCTCGACGTGCTGGGCTATGCGTCAGCGGACTTCGATCCGCAAGCAGGCCGGCGGGTCCTGGTGGAAGTCGTGCGGAACGTGATTCGCCGGCAGGCAGCCCTGGGACCGTTGTTGATCGTGGCCGAAGACCTGCACTGGATGGATTCGTCCAGTCAGGCCGCGCTCCAGGACCTGGTCCCGGAGCTGGTTTCTCTTCCCTGCCTGTTCGTTGCCACCGGCCGCTCAGAGTGGGAGCCGCCCTGGCCTTCGCAGCGGGTCGAGCTCACAACGCTGGAGGAAACCGAATCGCGCCAGATGATCGGGCTAAGTCTTGGCGGCGACGTCGAGCCGTCGCTGCTCGAGACGATGCTGCTCAAGAGCGGGGGCAACGCGTTCTTCATCGAGCAGCTCGCTCACTCGCTGCGAGAGACCGGGGCGATTGGGCAGGAAGGAGGGGTGTGGGTCGGGCGGCGTTCGTTGGCGCTGGTTGTTCCCGACAGCGTGCACGAGGTGCTGGGCGCGCGCATCGACAGTCTGGGAGCGGGACCAGGTCGCGTCCTTCGCGCGGCCGCCGTGGTCGGCCGGACGTTCTGGGAGCGCGTGCTGGAGCGGATCGTTCCCAGTCCGACTCTTAAG
>VBEN01000030.1 GCA_005881175.1 Chloroflexota bacterium | reverse complement strand
CTGACAATCATTGAAGCGGCAGCGGCGAGCCAGCGCCTCGATGTCGGCGAACGCTTCGCTGAGCGCATCCCCGCCGGCCCACATCTGGATTTCCCGCAGTCCAGGGGTATCGATGATCAGGCCGCCGCCCGGCAGCCTGATCAGCTGGCGGTGGCTGGTGGTATGTTGCCCCTGTCCGCCGCGGTGGACTTCCCTCGTCCGCAGCACGTCCGCGCCCAGCAGCCGGTTGATGAGGGTCGATTTACCCACACCCGAGGAGCCGATCAAGACGGCAGTCTTTCCCCTGGTCAGCTGGCTGCGGACCGCATCGATCCCCTCACCGCGTAAACCGCTGACGGCCACAACCGGGACGCCTGGGGCGATCTCGGCAAGTCGGTTCTCGTAAGGCTGGACCTCGTCGAGGTCAGACTTCGTCAGCAACACCACAGGAGCCGCGCCACTCTGATACGCAACCGTCAGCAGACGTTCGATGCGTCGAAGATTGAAGTCAGAACCGACGGCGCTCGCGAGGAAGACCAGGTCGATGTTCGCAGCGAGGACCTGCTCGTCGGCTTCAGTATCCGGGGCGTTTCGCCGGATGGCCGATCGGCGTGGAAGCACATGGCAGATCTGTCCCGGGCCGGCTTGCCCGCGAAGGCCAATCCAATCGCCGACGGCAACCGGCCTCCCGGCTTGCCGGAGAGGCCCGCTGAGAAGGGCTGTGACCGGGCCCGTTACCGATTCGACCAGAAACCGAACGCCAAAGTCTGCGGAGACCCGGGCGGGCGCGATCGCCGGATCGCCAATCGTGGCAAGCGCTTTCGCGAAGTCCTCGTTCCAGCCGAGCTCTTCGAGCACGGCAGTCTCTGTTGATTCCATTGGAACCTCCCATTGGTGCTAACGCCGCACGCGCCAACGTCCGGCGCCCGCCGCCGGACCTCGAGCCACAGAAGGAGCCCCGCCACACGCTAGGCGCGGCAGCGCGTGATGCCCTCATCACCTCACAAGAAGTGGCGCCAGCCGCCGGAGATCATCGAGGGGCGCGCGATCAGGCGTCGCCGTGAGGACCTGGACTGCGATGTGATCGGCGCCGGCGTCGCGGTGGAGTCGAAGCTTGCTCGCGATCACCTCGTCCTCACCCCAGGCGACCACGGCATCGAAGAGGCGATCGCCTCCCGGTGGCTGAAGCTGGTCACGGGGCCAGCCGAGGCGCTCCAGGTTCCGGCGATAATTCTCCAGGTTGAGATACGTCTTCATGTAGCGTTCGCCGGTTGCCCGCGCGCCGTCGCGATTTCGGGCGAAGACGACGGCGTGCTCAGGGGCAAGCAGGCGGGCGTCACCAAGAATGCCGCGCGCTTCCAGCGTGTGCTCGGCGGGCACGAAGTAGGGATGCGCGCCGGCCGTCCGCTCGCGCGCGAGTTGCAGCATCTTCACCCCCAGGGCGGCCAGCAGGACCGGCGGGGGCGGATCCGGCATGGTCGCCCGATAGGGCGCATTCCCCATCGCTTCGAGATAGGCACGCATCGCGCTGAGGGGACGCTCGTATTGATGCCCGCGGGCGTTCACCAGCGGCACGTGGCTGACGCCGATCCCGAGAACGAATCGGTTCGGCCAGGCTTCGGCCAGCGTCCGGCCGCCGTTCATCATCGCGGTCGCGTCGCGCACCCAGATGTTGGCGATCCCGGTGGCGACCGTCACGTGGCTGGTTGACGAAAGGATCAGCGCCGACGCGGCAAACGGCTCACGACCGATGGCCTCGCCGATCCAGATGGTGCCGAAGCCCATCGCCTCGATCTCGATGACCGCATCGCGCAGCTTCGCGGCGGGCAGATTCGCCATCGACCCCAGCCAGACGCCGGCCTGGCCGAGGTTCACGCGCGCGCGGGTTGCCGTATGGATTCCTTGATGAAGTCCAGCATCTGGCGCCAGGCATCCTCCGAAGCGGCCCGATGCTGTTCGAAGCTTCGATCGAAGAAGGAGTGGGGCGCTCCCTCATAGACAACCTTCTTATGAGGAACGCCGGCCTTGCTGAGCTCCTGATCGAACCTGTCGAACTCGTCCTGGGCGGTTGCCGCATCGCTCCCGGCGATCAGGAGCAGGAGCGGTGCTTTCATCTTTGGAATCGCGTCGCGCGCATTCACAGGCCGGCCATAGAAGCCGATGGCGCCGGCCAATCCAGGCTGCGCGGCCGATTGGCGCCACGACTGGGAACCGCCAAAGCAAAAGCCCACCGTGAAGACGGCATCGACCCCGCCGCCGGCGGGCGAGTGCAGGTAGGCGACGCCCGCCGCCACGTCGGCGGCAATCCCATCGGGCGTCGTCTGGCGAACGTGGGACATGAAGTCGAAATCCGCCGCCCGCTCACCGACCCCCGCCGTACGCCCAAAGTAGTCGATGGCGACGGCGTCGACGCCGGCCTGCCCGAATCGCCGGGCGAGGTCCCGATAAAAGGCGTGAAGCCCTCGTACGTCGGGCATGACCACGATTCCGGCGCCAGTTGGTTTGGCGGCGCGAACCCCGTAGGCCAGCAGCCGGTTGCCGTCGGTGGCCGTCAGGACCGGCTCGGAGTCATCGGTCGATCCGCCCGTAATGGGCGGTAATGGGGGTCGGGCGTCGGTTGAGTAGCACATAGCGATCATTTTGGCCCTTTCGCAAGTGTCGCCGGCTGCTTATGATTGACCCACTGATCACTGCGTCAGGGGGGTAACAGGTGTGACGACCGCCGTCAAGGCGCCGCCGACGACAACCGCCCGCGACAGCCGATCGGCTGTGCTCGTCGCCATGGCCGATACGTTTATCGGCGGCATGGGCCACCCGGGCTCCCCAATCCGGGTCGCCGCCTCGATGGAAGAGACGTTCGCTCGACTCCCATCCCCGGCGGACCGGCGCCGGCTCCGTCTCATCGTGGGCGTGCTCGGCCGGCGTAGCGGCGCTTTCCTGCTCACCGGTCGCCCCGTGGCATTTCACCGCTGGCCACGCGAGCAACGCGTTGCCGTCATGGCAGCCTGGTCGACCAGCCGGCTGGCCTTCCGCCGGCAGCTCTTCCAGGTGTTCAAGCGCCTGTCGCTGCTGGCGTTTCTCGGGGATACCGAAGACGACGGGACCAATCCGGTTTGGCCGGAGATCGGATACCCGGGTCCCGTGTCGGCGCCGCCGCCCATGCCCAAGGCCATCAGGACAACGACGCTCGACGGCGACACGACGTTGACCTGCGACGCGGTCGTGGTGGGCTCCGGGGCGGGCGGTGGGGTGGCCGCCGCCGAACTGTCCGCGGCCGGCAAGGACGTGATCGTGCTCGAGGAAGGTGGCTACTACAACGAGGCCGATTTCAACCAGCTGGAGCTGGCCATGATGAGGAAGCTGTATTACCAGGGCGGTTTCGCCGCGACCGCCGACGCCGGGATCGCGTTGGTTGCGGGCGGCTGCCTGGGCGGCGGCACGGTGATCAACTACACGACCAGCTTTCGGAGTCCCGACTGGCTGCGCGACGAATGGGCGCAGCGCCATGGGCTCGCCGCCTTTGCGACGGATGAGTACACCTCGTCGTTGGACGCCGTGTACGAGCGCCTTGGGGTCAACGTCAATCACAGCCGCGTCAGTGCCCGCGAACGCGTGCTGGAACGCGGGCTCCGCCAGCTCGGCTGGCACGTCGGGTATATGCCGCGCAACGTCCAGGGTTGTACCCAGGACGAGCGCTGTGGGTTCTGCGGCTACGGCTGCCAGATCGGCGCCAAGCAATCGACGCTGAAGACCTACCTGATGGACGCCTACCGGCGCCGCGCCCGGATCGTCGTCAACTGCACAGTGGATCGGGTCTTGATCGAGGGCGGCCGGGCGGTCGGTGTTCGTGCCACCGTCCGGCAACCGGAGATGCCGGCATTCACCCTGATCGTGCGAAGTCGCGCGGTGGTGGCGGCGGCCGGCGCGATCGCGACGCCCGCCTTGCTGCAGCGCTCCGGCTTACGCTCGAAGGCGGTTGGCCACTGGCTCCGGCTCCATCCCGCGACGGCGGTCTCCGGCATCTTCGATGAGTCGATCCGGCCCTGGGAAGGGACCCTTCAGTCGGTCTACTCCGACGAGTTCACCAACCTCGACGGCAACCATTTCGGACCGAAGATCGAGTCGGCGCCGTTGCATCCGGCATTGCTGGCGCTGGTCACGCCGTGGCGAAAGCCGGATCAGTACCGTCGCTTGATGCGTCAGCTCCCCAACCTGTCTCTCACCGGAATCCTGCTTCGCGACAGCGGCGGGGGTCGGGTGACCTCAAAAGACGGCACCAGCCGGGTCGATTACCGGCTGTCGCGGCAGGATCTGGCCCACATGCGCAAGGGCATCGAGGTCGGCGTGCGCGTCTTGGAGGCGGCCGGCGCCCGGGAGATCTTCACCAGCCAGAGCGCGTATGTGGCGTACCGGCCGGGCCAGCGTGGCGGCGTCGAGTCCTATATGAGCGAGGTCGACCGCAACGGCTACGGACCTGGCCAGATGGGTTACGTCAGCTTTCACCAGATGGGATCCTGCCGGATGGGCAATGATCCCGCAACGTCGGTGGTCGGCCCGGACCACCAGGCGCATGCGGTCAGGGGCTTGTTCGTTGCCGATGGCAGCGCCTTCCCCAGCGCGTCAGGGGTCAATCCCATGATCACCATCATGGCGATGGCCCATCGGGCCTCACGGTTCATCGCGGCGACCTGCTAGCGCAGTTCTAAATTGGCGTCTGATCCAGCGCTTCCTTAGACTTTCACGCCATATGCAAGCGGCGGTTCAGACCAGGCGCAGTCCCTGGATCATTCTGCTTGTCCTCTGCCTTGGCTTCTTCATGATCCTGCTCGATCTCACGATCGTGAACGTCGCCATCCCGAGCATCATCGACGGCCTGCACGCGGGCCTCGACGAGATCCTCTGGGTACTGAACGCGTACATCCTCGTCTATGCCGTGCTGCTGATCACCGCCGGTCGGCTGGGCGACAAATATGGCGCCAAGCGACTCTTCCTGATTGGGCTGGCCGTCTTTTCCCTTGCCTCGATTGGTTGCAGCCTCGCGCAGAGTCCGAGTCAACTGATTCTCGCCCGCATCGTCCAGGGCATCGGCGGCGCCATTCTCACTCCGCAGACGCTCAGCATCCTGACCAACATCTTTCCCCCCAACCGCCGTGGCGCCGCGTTCGGGGTCTGGGGTGGGGTCGCCGGTGTCGCGTCGGTCACCGGCCCGACGCTGGGCGGCTTTCTGGTGACCAACTTCAGCTGGCAGGCGGTGTTCTGGGTCAACGTCCCGGTCGGCATCGTCGCGTTCATCCTCGGCGTCTGGCTGCTTCCGGGAATCCGGCTCGGCCGCGACCAGGACCTGGATCCCGTGGGCGTGCTCCTGGCCAGCGGTTCGCTGTTCGCCCTGGTCTTCGGCCTGATCGAGGGGCAGCGCTATCACTGGGGGACCTTCACCGACGCGCTGTCGTTCGACGCCGCAGGCAGTCACTGGGGTCTCTTCAGCATCCCCAGCCTGTTTGTCGCCAGCGTCATCCTCTTCGTTCTATTCATCCTTTGGGACCGCGGGCGCGAAGACCCGCTGGTGCCGTTATCGCTGTTCAAGGATCGAAACTTTGCGATCGGCAATGCGCTTGCCGCCATCGTCTTCTTCGGCATGATGGGTCTGTTCTTGCCACTGACGATTTTCCTGCAGTCGGTGCTCGGCTTCAGCGCTTTGAAAGCGGGCCTCACCTTCGCGCCGATGTCGCTGACCTCGATGGTCATCGCGCCCATCGCTGGCCGCGCCACCGACCGATTCGGTGGAAAGTACATCCTGCTAGCCGGGCTCACGTGCTTCAGCGTTGGGATGGGCCTGGTCATCTGGGTGTCGTCCCTCGGCGCGGGCCAATTCACCTTCCTGCCGCCGCTGATCCTGGCCGGCGTCGGGCTGGGTTGCACCTTTGCGCCCATGACAACGGTGACGATGCGGCGGATCGATCCCCGGCTCGCCGGAGCGGCCTCCGGGCTTCTGAACAGCAATCGTCAGCTTGGCGGCGCCTTCGGCAGCGCCATCGTCGGTGCGATCCTGCAAAACCGGCTCGCCAGCGAGCTCGTCAGCCAGGCCCAGGTGCAGGCGTCGAATGTCCCGCCTGCCTTCCGCTCGCAGTTCGTCCAGGGTTTCGCAAAGGCCGCGAACGGCGCCCTTGAAGTCGGCCGAGGCCAATCAGGTGTCGCGCTGCCCGCCAATCTCCCCGTCCAGGTCAGGAGCAGGATCCTTCAGTTAGGCCATGACGTGTTTGCCCAGGCTTATCTCAACGCCATGCGTCCTGCGCTCGCGGTGGCGATCGCGGTGCTTGTATTCGGTGCGCTCCTGACCACGGGCATCGTGCGCCGGAAGAAGGCGGCCCTACAATCCGTGCGGGAGGCCGCCCCCGCCGTCAGTTAGGACACAGCGAAAAACCTTCATATACTGGATTCGTGCCCCGCCAATGGCTCCCGCTGTTTCCGCTCAATGTCGTGCTCTTTCCCCATATGCCGCTGCCGCTGCACGTCTTCGAACCCCGCTACCGACAGATGATCGCGGACTGCCTGGAAGAGGGACACAGCTTTGGCGTCGTGGCGATTCGGGAGGGAACGGAGGTCGGGCCGGCCAACCCATACGACGTTGGCACCCTGGCGAAGATCGTCCGCATCGATCGACTCGATGATGGCCGGATGAATCTGCTGGTGATGGGCGCGTCACGCTTCGAGATACTCGGAACTGCGGACGATCGACCTTATCTTCGCGGCCAGATCCGCATCATCCCGGAGGCCGGTGATGATCTCGATGCCACGGCCCAGCTGACCGAAACGACCGCCATGGCGTTCCAGCAATACTCCAATCTCTTACGGCAGCTGGTCGGCCAAAAGGTGGATAAGGCAGAGCCGCCGATGGAGCCGGAGCTGCTCTCCTACTTGATCGCGGCTGCCCTGAACCTGCAGGTGCCCGAGAAGCAAACACTGCTGGCCGAGCGGCGCACCGATTCCCGTCTACTCCTCGAGCTTCGCATCCTGCGCAAGGAGATCCTGCTCCTGAAGCAGATGGTCGCCCACGCCGCAGCCGCCGGCACCGTCCGGACCTCCCTGAACTAGCTCGTGTGTAGATCGACGACCAGGCGCCAGGAATAGCCGCCGGTCGCTGGAAGGGTAAATACCGTGACGCGCACCGGCCGCGTCAGGTCGATCGTGATCGTCCCGTCGGGCCCCTGCTGAACCGCCGGCTCGATGCCGGCCACCTGCGAGCTGTGGATGCCATTGACCGGCACACCGGTAACGGTGGCGGCCTTGAAGGTGACGGCGACGTGCATCTCATCGGGGCGGCTGATCACCATGGTCGGCAAGCCGCCACCATGCATGTCGAAGACCAGTCGCGTGTAGCCGGCCACGGCCGTGCCTGGCCGGATGCGGAAGACGCTGTCGCCGCTCACCCCATTACCGAGGGTGAACAGCACCGGGGCGGGAGGTGCCGAAGGACTGGCGCTTGGCGAGGCCGAAAGCCGTGGGCTCGCGCTGGTCGAAGGGTGAAGGGACGCGGTTGCCGTGGGCGAGGTCGAGCTCAGGTTATGGAGGCCTTTCGTCAGCCATCCACCTTCGTACAGCACGGCGGCGAGGAGCACGCAGGCGGCGGCGCCCAGGCCAACCGCGATCCGCATCGCCGTATCGGGTTTCCGCGGCGGCGGTGCCGGCGCGACCTCCTCGTCGAAGCGGAGCGCCGCTTCCTGATCGAACACGACGTTACTGCTCTCCGGCGCGGCCGTTGCAGCTGGCTCCGGTTCGCGCTCTGAAACGACGGGTTCGGGTTCGCGGTGCGAATCCACGGGAACCTCGCGCAGCGGGCCGGACAATACCTCGGGCACCGCCGGAATCAGCGGGAGCTCGCTGATGAATACGCCCTGCGGCTCGACATCCTCCTCCGGTGCAAGCGCGTCGATCTCTTCGACCGGAGGCTCGGCCATCATTGGATGCGTTGACTCGGGAATCGGCGTCAGCTGCGTCGGATGGTCCTGGCCAGGCTCATCGCGAAAAATCTCCCGCTCCAGCTCGATCAGCAGGTCGGGGACGCTGCTGACCTCGGGCCGCATGGCGAGCGGAAACTCGGGAAGCGGCGAGGCCGTGGGCGTGGTCCCCGAGGATGCAATTTCGAATGATCGCCCGCCGGTCTCAGCGCGGAATCGGTCGGGGATGGCCACCGCGAACGCCTGATCCATCGCCGCCGCGCCGACCGACGCGCTCGGCAGGCGTCCGACCCGCAACAGCATCTCGCGGAAGTCCTCGACGCGGTCGCGGCAGGCTTCACACCGCCGCAGGTGGTCGCGGGCCCACTCGAGATCCTTCCCATCGAGCCGATCATCAAGCACCGCGCTGGGCGAGATGCGGTTGCAGCGATTGCCGTCAAAACTTGATGTAGTCATAGATCTCCCCGAGTTCGGCGCGACTGCGGTCCAGGGCATGCACAAGCTTGCGTGGTGCGACATCGACCACCTCGCCAAGCTCGTCGTATGAGAGTTTTACGAAGTCACGCAGCAAGACCATGGCGCGCGCCTCGAAGGGAAGAGCCGTCAGCGCCCGTTGAACGGTGTCGCGGCGCAAGGCCCGCCGGGCTTCAGCCTGGGGAAAACCATCGAGGCTCAACTGCGTGGCGCGGTGCCGGCGAAACCAGCGGCGCGGTTTCAGGGCTTGGCGGCTGAGCTCGGTCGCTGCCCGAAACACATCGGCGCGCCGCAACCCGTCGTCGGCGGGGCGATGGCGCAGACTATCAGCAACCTGACGAAAAGCGGCACACGTGATGCCGATGCCGCCGTCGATGTCATCGACCAGGCGGGCGACGTAGTTCAAGACGAGGGGGAAGTCCGAATAGAACTCGCGTTCCACGGACGCGGCCCGCGCGCTCGCAACTGGAGCCTCGACGTGTACTTGATCCATTACTGGGACGTGGGGCGGATGCCTGCAGTCTAGTCAGGCGGCACCAATTCGTCAACTCGAAGTGGTGTCAGTGATCGAGTTCAGGCGAGATCAGGTTTGACCAGTTCCACCAGATCACCGGCCCGATAGATTGCCTCAATCGCGGTCCGGTCGGCCAAAAACAGCCCCGCGGGCATCCCGATATCCGCGACGAACACGCGGCCCGTGTTCTGCGCCCGGGTCAGCCCCGGCTTCGGCGCCGCCAGCGTTACCGTCGCCACCGCCCGTATTGCACTTTCGCTGCCGTCCGCGGTGTCAGCGTCCATCCCGGAGGGCACGTCGATCGACACGATCGGCCGTCCCGTCGCATTCATCGCCGCAATGATGCGCGGGGCCGGCTCCCGCAACGGCGGCCGGACACCGGTCCCCAGAAGGCCGTCCACGATAGCGTCCACCGATGGGTCGATACCGGCCGGCGCCTCGCTGACTCGAATCCCCAGCCTGGCGATGGTCACGGTATGCCGCGCCACAAGGCTGCCCCGGTCTTTGGCGGGAATAATCGCCGCGCTCACCGAGGCGCCTCGCTGGTGGAGGAAGCGCGCGGCGACCAGCGCATCACCGCCATTGTTGCCCGCGCCGGCGACCACGAGCACGCGCTTGTCCCCAACGCCACCCATGAATGCCTCAACAAAACGGGCGACCTGCCAGCCGGCAACCTCCATCAGCTGCAGGGGCTCGATGCCGAACTCGTCGCGCGCCCTCGCATCCGCCTGGCGCAACACGTTGGACGACACCATTGCGACCCGGTCCCAGCGGAGCTCCGGCCAGTTCACGTGACGAGCAGCGTCTCGCCCGGCGCCGTGTGTAAGCGGGCCGCCGCCGATCCCTCGCGGAGGGCGAACTCGATGCGGCCGCTGCTGCCCATCAGCGCGACCAGCTCATTGGGCTCGCCCTCCTCGTAGGTCTCCACGGTCCGGACGCGCGTCCCGTTCACGGCCCTGATGCGAGCCAGCGCCCTGAGCGGCAGGTTGCTGATCACGTTGCCGAAGTGATCGCAGTGCAGGGCCTGCGCGCGCCAGGCCTCGCCCACCTTTGATGCCCAGGCATCCGGTAGCCGCAATGGTTCCTGTCGGCGGAGTGTGCCGACCTCGGCGAGTTGCGCCCCCGCCGCCAGTCGGGCCGCGACCGGGGCGAAAAGATCTCGCCCATGGAAGGTTGGCGCCGCCTCCGGCGGGGCCGCTAGCTCAACGATTTCACTGATGGGCTCGTTGAGAAACGTGAACAGCCCGTTGTCGGGGCCAGCGAAGATGTGGTCCGCCGCCTTGAGCGCGATCGCCTTTCGGCTCGTGCCGACCCCCGGATCGACGACGGCGATGTGCACCGTTCCGACGGGAAAACTGCGCCAGGCGGTGTCGAGGAGAAAGGCACCCTGCAAGACCGCGAACGGACGGACGCCGTGCGTGATGTCGATTATGGCAATGTTGGCGTGCACCGCGAGGATGGCGCCCTTCATCGCGCCGACGTAGGCGTCTTCGAGGCCGAAGTCCGTGAGCAACGTCACGATGCCTCTCGGCTTCATGCCGCCATGCTACCTGTGAAAAACAAAAGAGCCGCCCGTTGGGGCGGCTCTCTCCTCGCTTTCGGCTTAGTAGTCCGGCATAGACGGAGCCGGCGCTTCCTTCTTCTTCTCGGGAATGTCCGAGACGAGCGCCTCCGTGGTCAGCAGCATGGCGGCGATGCTCGCCGCGTTCTGCAACGCCGAACGGGTCACCTTGGTCGGGTCGACGATACCGGCCTTCAGCATGTCGGTGTACTCGCCCTTGTTGGCGTCGAAGCCCTGGCCCTTGGGCAGGCCCTTGACCTTCTCCACCACGACCGAGCCTTCCCAGCCGGCGTTGTTGACGATCTGACGCAGCGGCTCCTCGAGCGCGCGGCGCACCAACTGGACGCCGGTGGCCTCGTCGCCGGTGAGGTTGCGGAGGCTCTCGAGCGCCTTGATCGAGTGCACGAGCACGGCACCACCGCCGGGCACGATGCCTTCCTCGACGGCGGCCCGGGTGGCAGAAACCGCATCTTCCATCCGGTGTTTCTTTTCCTTGAGCTCGGTTTCGGTCGCGGCGCCAACCTTGATCACGGCCACGCCGCCGGCCAGCTTCGCCAGCCGCTCCTGCAGCTTCTCCTTGTCCCAGTCGGAGGTCGTCTTCTCGATCTCTGCCTTGATCTGGTTGATGCGGCCCTTGATCTCATCCTGCTTGCCCGCGCCCTCGACGACCGTCGTGTCGTCCTTGGTGATCGTCACGCGGCGAGCTTTGCCCAGCTGGTTGAGCTGGACGGAATCGAGTTTGAGCCCGAGCTCGTCCGAGATGACCTGGCCACCGGTCAGGATCGCGATGTCCTGCAGCATGGCCTTGCGCCGATCACCGAAGCCGGGCGCCTTGACGGCGACCGCGGTGAAGGTCCCGCGCAGCTTGTTGACGATGATGGTCGCCTGGGCCTCGCCCTCGACGTCCTCGGCAATGATCAGCAATGGCTTGCCACTCTGCACGACCTTCTCCAGCACCGGCAGCAGGTCGGCAACCGCCGAAATCTTCTTCTCGGTGATCAGGATGTAGGGATCCTCGAGCACCGCCTCCATGCGGGTGGCGTCGGTAACCATGTAAGGGGAGATGTAGCCCTTGTCGAACTGCATCCCGTCGACGAGTTTGAGCTCGTCCTCGATCCCCTTGGACTCCTCGACCGTGATGACGCCATCCTTGCCAACCTTCTCCATGGCATTGGCGACCATCTCGCCGATCAGCGGATCGGCGGCCGAGATGGTGGCGACCTGCGCGATCTTTTCCCGCTCGGAGATCTGGACCGACTGCTCCTTGATCGCCTTGACAACCTCATCGACGGCTTTCTGAATGCCGATCTTCAGCTGCATCGGGTTGGCGCCGGCGGTGACGTTGCGTAACCCGTCACCGATGATCGCCGCGGCCAGCACGACCGAAGTGGTGGTACCGTCGCCGGCGATGTCGTTCGTCTTGCTGGCGACTTCTTTGACCAGCTGGGCCCCCATATTCTCGAAGGGGTCCTCCAGTTCGATCTCCTTCGCAATCGTTACCCCGTCGTTGGTGATGGTCGGCGAGCCGAATTTCTTGTCGAGCACCACGTTTCGGCCTCTGGGGCCGATGGTAATTCGAACCGCGTCCGCGACCTTGTCGACGCCGCGTTTCAGCGCCGAACGGGCGTCGGCATCGTAAGCGAGTTGTTTCGCCATCGATCGTCCTCCTTCCTGCTAGTAATGGGTGGGCAAACGGCCAGTTATTCCGAGGCGGTAGGTACCCGCATTTTAGCACTCTTAAACGGCGAGTGCTAGCAATCGCCCTCTCCGAGCGCCAGCCCGGGTGAGGCGCCGGTAGAATGAGGATCGCGGCAGCTGACGGCCCCCATGAGCATGCCTGAATCCGTCCCCCCGACTCGGCGTGTCGGCCGCGCCATGGCCTGGGGCGTAGCCATTGGCGTTGGGGCCGTGGTCCTCCGGGAGCTGGTCCGGCCGCGCGAGCAAGCCGCCCGGCTGATCGATTGGGAGCGCGTGGAGCAGATCGCGCTCAACCGCTGCGGGGAGGCGGCCCACCTACCCGAGGATGCGATCCGGCAGCAAACCTACCAGGCCATCGCGGCCGAGCTCGAGCCGCTTTTAGCGCAAGCGCTGGGGCCGGGGACGGCCTCCTCCGGCACTCGGTTGTACCCGGGGCTGACCGCCGTCGGCCGCCGGCAGTGGGTGCGATTCAACATTCGGATCTTCCGGCAGATGTTCGAGCCGCTCGAGAGCCTCCAGCAGCTGATTCCCGGTTCGCTGATCCTGAGCTTCGGCCAGAAAGGCATCTCGCGCTACCTGGGCCTGATGCTGGGATTGCTGGCTCGGCGGGTCCTCGGCCAGTACGACCCCGCCCTCCTCGGACGGGAGCCGGTCGAGACCTCCTCGCTGATCCTGGTTGAACCCAATGTCCAGGCCTGGGCGGAGAAAGATCGGCTGCCGATCGACGAGCTGCGCCGCTGGTTGGCGATGCACGAGATGACACACGCCTGGGAGTTCAAGGCGCATCCCTGGCTGCAGGCATACCTGGAGGGGCTGCTCAAACAGGTGCTGGTCGGACGCCTGAGTGACGGTCACCGGCCTGGCCGGCTGGAGCTGATCCGAACCCTCACGGTTGGCGTCGGCCAGCAGTGGAAGGCGATCTCGAAACTGCAGGCCGTAATGAGCCTGCTCGAGGGCTACAGCAATCTTGTGATGAACGAGGTCGGCCGCCGGCAGCTGCCGCACTTTGCTCTCTTGGAAAGCGCCTACCGGCGGCGGCAGGAGCAGCGCACGCCGCTCGAACGTGCGTTTTTGCGCCTGACCGGATTGGAGATGAAGATGCGCCAGTACGTCCTGGGCGAGCGCTTCTGCCGTGCGGTCCGGGAGGCCGGCGGCCAGCCGCTGCTGGCGCGGGTCTGGGAAGGACCCGACTGGTTGCCTACCATGGCGGAGATCCAGCGGCCCCAGCTCTTCGTCGAACGCGCCAGAACTCGGTGAGACGGGCTGCCATCCTGGCGTCGGCGCTCCTGCTGGGCGCCTGCGGTTCCCAGGCTCCCGCAACCGGCGACGCGTCCCCGCTTCAGGCGCAGGTCGTCGCATCCGAGCTGCTGACCGGCCCGCAGCAACGGGTGCCCATCGGCATTCTCGATCACAACACCCCGGTAACCGACGCCACCGTTCATGTCCGCGCCTTCCTGCTGCAGGGCAGCACGGCCGTCTTCAAGGGTGAGTCCGATGCTCCATTCAAGGGGGCGGGGCTGGAAGGTGCCGGCGCCTATGTCGCCCACCTGGACCTCAACCCCGCCGGTAACTGGGGTATGGATATCACGGCTTCACGTCCGAGTGGCGAGCGCCTTTCGCAGCGGCTGGCCTTCAATGTGACAGCAACGCCGATCGTCCCCGCGGTCGGGCAAGCCGCGCCGCCGAGCCGGAGCCCGACAATCCGCGAGGTACCGGATGCTGAGGCGATCGACAGCGGCCGGCCGCCCGATGATATGCACCAGCTGTCGATCGCCGAGGCGATCGCGCAGCATCGGCCGACGCTGGTGGTGTTCGCGTCGCCGGCGTTCTGCACCAGCCGGATCTGCGGGCCCGAGGTGCACGTTGTCCAGAGCCTGGAGCCCGGCTATCGAGGCCGCTTGGCATTCATTCACATCGAGATCTATCGGGACTTCAAGCCCGACCCGTCCAAGAAGCAGCTGGCGCCGACCGTCGCGGAGTGGCGGCTGACGACCGAGCCCTGGATCTTCCTGATCGATCCGAATGGCGTCATCCAGGCGCGCTTCGAGGGACCGACGGCGGCCGACGAGGTGAAGGCGGCCATCGACCAGCTCCTGCGCTAACGCCTTTACATCTCTGTACCCGCCCGTGGCAGCCTCGTGCCCGGATCAGGGCGTGGGCGGTGGTACGGTCGCTGGGCAATGGCCGACATGATGTTCGACCTCGTCTGCCAGCACTGCGGTCGCCGGGAGACACGCCGCTGGGAGAGCCGGAGGAGCGTGACCGTCACCTACTGCCAGCTGTGCAAGCGCGGCATGTCGGTGGTCGGGATCGCGTTCTTCGCCCCCAACCAGCCCGAGCAAGCGGCCGCCTGAGCTAGTCGATCTCCGCCAGCAGCTGACCTTCCTGGACGGTCTGGCCTTCCTGGACGTGGATCCGGCTAACTCGGCCGGCCTTCGGCGCGTTCACCGGGATCTCCATTTTCATCGACTCGAGAATCATCAGGGTCTCATCAACGCCAACCTGCTGGCCTTCTCGGACCACGATCTTCCACAGATTGCCGGTAAGTTCGGCCGTGACCTGCACTCGGCCGATTCTCTCACGGGGAACTCGGGTAATATGGCGACGATTTGCGCAAGAAACGGAGTTACCCCAAGAAGCGCGGCGGTCCTACCACGCTGCGGCCCGGCATCGACACCCTGGTCGAGAAGGAGACGCCTGGCGACAAAGAGGAAACCATCGAGATGGATGCCGAGGTCGTCGAGCCGTTACCGAACGCGATGTTCAAGGTCAAGCTGCAGACCGGGCAGACGATCCTCGCTTACACCTCGGGGAAAATGCGGAAGTTCTATATCCGGATCCTGATCGGCGACCGGGTGCGGGTCGAGCTGTCGCCCTACGACCTGACCCGGGGCAGGATCATTTTCCGCTACAAGTAGCCGCGCGTTAACCTCAGGCCAGGGAAATGCTCTGGCTGTATCTCCTGACCCTGCTGGCGCTGGCGGCCGCGCTCTGGGGCGTTTACCGGGTGCTCGGGACGCCGTCGAAGCTGCCGCCGACGGATTACCAAATCGTCCTCGCGGACGTTGCGGTCAGCGTGGAAAAGGCCGCCACGCAACTCCGCCAGACCCTCGACGGCAGTCCGAGCGCGGATTGGGCCGACGCCGCGAAGGAAGCACGGAAGATTTTTCAAACCGGCTACTACCAGATGCTTCGTCTCCGCCCGTCCACTGGCCCTGATCCGGCGGCCGATGTGCGGACCGAGCTCGGCCGCGCTTGCGAGGCCTACGACTGGGCGAGCCGGATGATCGGCAGCGAGAGCGCCCACAATCCGCTGATCGTGGAGGTGGCCCGCCGCCTGATGGACGCCGGAGACGCGGCGCTCAGGCAGGCCGCGCTGTCGCTGTCGCCGGTACGCCCCGCGCCTCGCGAAAATACCGCGCCGTCGCCGTAAGGCCGGCCTCCAGGTTCGTCGTTGGGCGCCAGCCCATCACCTTCTCGATCTTTCGCGCATCCACCACTGAGCGCTGCTGTTCGCCGGCCAGTGGCGGCCCGTGAACCTCTGCCTGGCTGCTGCCCGTCAGGCGTTTCAGCAATTGGAAGATCGCGTTGATGTCGGTCTCGACGCCAGTTCCGACGTTGAACGATCCGACGGCGTCCGATGCGAGGGCTCGGGTATTCGCATCCGCCACATCACCCACATAGACAAAATCGCGGGTCTGTTTACCGTCCCCATTGATGCGCGCCGTCTCACCGCTCAGAAGCCGGCCGCTGAAAATGGCGACGACCCCCGCTTCCCCATGGGGATCCTGGCGAGGTCCATACACGTTCGCGTAGCGCAGCGCGGCGTACGAAAGACCGTGCATGGCGTGAAAGGTCCGCAGGTAAACTTCTGCCGCCAGCTTCGAGGCGCCATACGGCGAAATGGGGAGCGTTGGATAGTCCTCTGGGGTGGGCGTCACCTGGGCGTCCCCGTAGAGCGCGCCCCCGGTCGAGGCGAAGAGGAAGCGACGGACGCCGTGTTGGACGCTGGCCTGCAGCAGGGCCACCGTTGCCAGCACGTTGACGCCGGCATCGAACACCGGATCCTCGACAGAGCGGCGAACGCTGGCCTGGGCCGCCTGGTGGACGACAGCCTGAGGCTGCTCGATCCTGAACAGCTCCTCGAGCCAGGGTGAATGCACATCCATCTGGTAAAAGCGCGCCCGGGAAGCGAGATGCCCGACGTGGCCGGTGCTCAGGTCGTCGAGGATAACCACCTCATGGCCCTCGGCCAGGAGCCGTTCGGCGATGTGGGATCCGATAAAACCCGCCCCGCCGGTGACCAGGACCTTCAACGTCGATGACTCAGCAGGAAGACCACCAGTCCCACCGCGATCAGGCTCCAATAGCTGATCAGGCGGTCGAGGATGGCGACGGAGAGCGCCTGCGAGGCGGTAAGGCCGAAGAACACCAGCACCGCGATGATTCCGCCTTCCACCAGGACCAGCCCGCCGGGCAGAGCAGGGATCGTCGTCAGCAATGAGGCGACCAGGGCGATGAACATGATCTGGGCCAGGCTGAGCGAGATGTGCAAGGGCAGTGCCTGCACGACCAGGAAGAGGCGGGTGGACTCCGCCATCCAGACGACGACGGTCAGGCCCAGCAGCAGGGGCAAGCGGCCGGCAAAGGCACTCAGCAGGCCATGCTTGAAGCGGGCGGCCCGTTCGCGAAGACGCTCCGGAAGGTACCGCGACAGCCGGCCCTCGCTATAGCGGACCACCAACAGGCCGGCGATGAGTCCGGCGGCGATCAACAGCCCGACGATGAAGGCGGGAAGGAATCGTTCGGGGACGGTGGCGCGAAAGCTGATCAGGCCGCTGATGACCAGCAGGCTCATCAGGACCAGGAAGTCGAGCGCGCGCTCGCTGAAGATCGTGCCCAGCCCCTTCGAACCGGAGACGTCGGTCTGCTGGCGAAGCAGATACGCGCGATAGAAGTCGCCCATCTTCGCGGGCAGCACACAGTTGGCGAACCAGGCGAGGATCACGATGTGGAACAGCTCACCGAACCGATTGGATTCGCCAGTGTTGCGCAGAAGGATCTCCCAGCGAATGGTTCGCACCACGAAGGAGAAGTAGAAGGCGGCGAATGCCAGTGCGTAGATGAGGACGTTCGTTTGGCTGATCGCCCGCAGGCTGGCACCGTAATCGAACTGCACGTGGGTGAGCACGACGACCAACACGATGACGAGGATTCCAAAAGAGATGAGCGTGCGTGGATCGAGCAGCCGGTCTTTAAGGGCCGATCGCGCGACCACCGCCTGCGGCGGCACGGCGGCGGGCTGCATCTTACGATTCAACATATCAGGGGGAACCGCCCCAACCGAGGCTATTCGGCGATCTTTCGGCGGCGGATGATCCTCTCTAACAACGGCATCAGATGCCGCGGCTTGCCCGCCGGGACATACTGCCGCCGGACCTGCTCCTGCTCACGCGCTTCGAGGATGCGGGGCACCCAGTCGGACTCGAGCATGGGCGAGTCGCCGCCTTCCCAGGTCTTCAAATAGAAGATCCCCTTGAGCGCGGTAAAGGGGATCGCCAGGTCTTTCACCTCGCTCTGGTCGGGCGACACCAGCGACAGGGTGACGCCGTAACGGGATGGTCGGAGCTGGCGATCGCTGTATCCACGCAGCACCTCGTGGTCGACGAAATGGATCGCCACCCGTTGATAGCGGGCGATATCCACCGGGTTGGAGGGCGGCCGCGAGTCGAGCAGGACGTATTTGAGGCTGCTGAGTGGCACGAAAGCCCCGCGATTGTTCGTCCCGAGGTTCAGGACGCGGGTCTCCACAACGGGGCTGTCCAGCTCGCCCTTCGGGGGGTCGCCGTGCAACGTCTCCCCGTCGAGGAAGCAGTAGATGGCGTGCGCCACGTCCCCGAATTGTAAGGCGTCAGTCCCCAGAAATCTCCCTCCCCCCTTGCGGGGGAGGGTCGGGGTGGGGTCACCCTATCTGACCAGGTAGGCGAGGCCGCGCCAGTGGGGCACGTAGTGAGCATTGAACTGCACGAGCAACCCGGCCGGGCTCTGCTGATAGTCACTTTGCTTACAGTTTGGCGGGACGCCCGGCGTGGTGGGCGTGTACGGCCCTGTGTTGAGGTTGCCACCATCGAGGTCGACCTGGGGTGACACGACCTCACCCGTTACCGCGTAGCGGTTCGTGCCGTTGGACGCACTGACCGCCCGGAGCGTGACGACCGTCCCGTGCGAGCCGTTGTTGTCGGCGTTGAAGATCGATCCCCAGATCTGGAACGGATATTTGCCCGCGGTTCCCTTGGTGCCGTCGATCTCCTCGTCCCAGGGCGACCCGTTCGGCCCACTGATGGTGTCGGTACTCTTGATGAAGAACGCGATGCTGTCGGTGCCGCTGGAGACGAAGCTGGGGGCCGCAAAGAAGACGCTGGGTGAGGTGTTGCCACTCGTGCTGGCGGTGAACTTCGCATTGCCGTCGAAGACAAAGGTCACCCCGTTGGTCCTATCGGCCGCCGCCGGGAGGTCCGACACCCCACCGAAGGGGCCGTAGTGTGGTACACCGTCCGAGGTGTTGGAGACGATGCCGCCGGTGATGTTGAAATCGACGTCCTGGAAGTAGTAGATCCCGTTCATGAAGCGGTAGTAATCATTGTTGTTCGTGGCATTGATCGGGTTGATGTAGGTTCCCGGGTAGTAAACGTGAACGGTTTTCCCGTTGTAGGTGGTCGTCGTCGGAGGGGAAGCGAGGCCCGGCTTCAGCGGCGGCTCGTAGTTGGGCGACCCCTCGATCGGTTGGGATGTCCCCACGCTCTTGTACCAGTACTCGATCAACGCGTGCGTGTCTGACGCTTGCGAATAGTAGAACTGCCCATTGAGGTTCATCCAGTCGCCACCCGGGTTGGGGGCGTGCCACTTCGAGTTCGACACCAGGCGGCCCTGGTCCGGGCTGGGCTGGCAGATGTCGTTGCCGTTGAAACCGTCGTCGATCTGGGCATTGCCGTTCTGGTCGAAGTTGACGGCGTTGCCATTACCGCCGGCGTCGAAGCCGAACACGGTATAAGTCTTGTTGTAGAAGCCGCCGTGAGCATAGGCATCGGCAACCACGGCCGAGGTGGTGAAGCCCAGCACCGCGGCAAACGTCAGGGGCACGTTGTACGTCACCCGGACGTGGATTTCGTTCGGATTGTTGCGGCTGGGCGTCCAGACCTGGACGGTGGCCGAGATGTGGTCTGCCGGCTCGCTGATGCCACCGCCGAAGCTGTTGGGATGATAGGCGCCCGGGGCCGGATTGCAGTTGGTGCCGCTGCCGTCGCGCGGTGTGTCCAGCAGGCCCAGCAGCGCGTACACGGATGCCTGGCAGCCGGCGGAATCGATCATCGCGCTCGTGACCGTGGTGTTGCTGCCGGTCGGCAGCAGCTCCTGGGCCCCGGCAAGGGCCCCTGCGTCCGCCGCGTTCTGCACGTCGCGACGCTGGAAGTACAAGCGGCCCGCATCCAGGCCGAGCGCGATGATGCCGAACAAGGCCGTGGCCGAAAGGGCGACGATGACCAGGCTCTGCGCGCGCTTACCTTTGCGTAGCTTGATCAGCATGCTCAGTACTCCGTCACCATCGTGGATTGCGCCGAGATCACAACGCCGTCGCCGGCCGCATCCCGCACGACGGGAATCCATGGCTGGAAGAGGAATGAGATCTTGACCGTCACTTCGCCCCGGCCAGGTGTTCCGATTCCCGGTCCATACCAGATGTAGCCGGTATTCGGGACGGTTGGAACGGTCGGACAGCTCCCGCCCGCTGGCTGCCCGGCGCACGCGTTGTCGACTGCAAGAGTGAAACCGCCGCCAAGTTTGCTCCGGACGGCCGCGACCACCGCCGCATTCGTCGGCAGCGGCGAATCGAAGGGGATGGCGGCCCGAGTACCCTCGCGGGCGGCATCGGAGATGGTGTTATAGATGTAGACCGCGCGTCCCAGGTCGATGGTGCCGAGCAGCAGCAGGAAGAACACCGGCGAGAGCACGGCAAACTCGACCATCGACTGGCCGCGGTGGCGGCGCAACAGGCTCTTGCGCATCAGTACTCCGCCCTGAAGACTGCGCTGGAACTGATCGTCAGTGGGTTCCCGATCAGGCTGCCGATGATCGGCGTGATGAAGTTGAACTGGAAGCTGGCCGTGACCTTGATCGGGTACTGGGATGTCGGCGTGAGGCTGGTGAAATCGGTAACCCGCTGGCTCTGATCCGGCGTCACGAGGATGTCGGCTGTCGGGATCAAGAAGCCCGTCCCGGTGAGCTCCCGGTTGACTCGGTCCTGGATGGTGGTGTCGCCGGCGGTCACGCAATTGGCGCCCGGTGTCGAGGGCGGCGG
>VBEN01000229.1 GCA_005881175.1 Chloroflexota bacterium | reverse complement strand
GCCTCAGCTGTGGCTCGGTCATCGCTGGCCACCGCGATTGCCAGTTGTGCCGGCAGCAATCGCGCGCGGCCAAGCGGTTGACGCTTCATGCTCAGGCTGCGGCGGATCGTGGTTGCCGCCGCTTCGACCTTTCCCTCGGCTAACTGCAGCAGCGCCAGACCGGGGTTGGGATCGCGTCCAAGCTCGTGAGCCACCCGGAACGCCTCCCTGGCTTCGGAGAGGTCGCCCCGCCAGAGTCTCGTCTCGCCGATCACGTACTGCGCCTCGGCTGCGTATGCCGTGTGGAAGTTGCGGAGCTCGTCGAAGGCATTGCGCGCCTCGAGCTCCGCCTCGCGCCATCCACCCCGCAAGCCGATCACGTCGGCCCGGTGGACCCGACACATTCCCGGAAAGCCGGCGATCGCCATCCGGTCGCACCAGCGACTGGCGGCCTCCGTCCACTCCCGCGCGCGCCCGTAGTCCGCCATTGCCTGGCACTGATCGATCATGTTGCAGTAGATGACGCCGGTCGTATACGGCGCCAGCTCACCGGAGAGGGCTGCCACTGTGGCCTCACCCAGAAGCGCCATTCCTTCCTTGAGCTCACCCTTCGCGATGAGCGCCCGACCCTGGTCCTGCAGGCCCAGCGCCATCAGGTCGCGACTTCCAAAGCGGGTGCCGATTTCGACCGTTTCGCGCGCCAGCTCCAGCGCGCGGTCCAGACCACCGTCATCCTCGACTGCGAGCATGGCCCGCAGACGGGTCAGGTAGCCGTGCTCGACGCCGATAGCTTCGTCCTGAAGTAGCCGTTCGGCCCGGTTCAGCCAGGCCTGGCCGATA
>VBEN01000228.1 GCA_005881175.1 Chloroflexota bacterium | reverse complement strand
GACATCTCGGAATTCGTTCCAGCCAACGTCGTCGAACCGCTCAAGCAACGTCTCACATCAAGGGAGCAGAAGCATGAACATCCATGAAGCCGTCGACCGCCTCGAATACCTGATCGCGCACAGCCGTCAGATCCCGCTCACCCGAACCGTGGTGATCGATCAGGAAGAAGCGCTGGCCTGCATCGACGACCTCCGGCTCAGCTTGCCCGATG
>VBEN01000227.1 GCA_005881175.1 Chloroflexota bacterium | reverse complement strand
CTCGAGGGGCAGCTGATGCGGACGATCGCTACCGTGAAGAAGGGCGTCGAATCCCTCCGTCCCGCGTCGACAAAACCGGTCAAAGAAGTCGAGGTGATCAGCGGGCGGTAGCCGCGCCGCCCGTATAATGGGCTGCTCATGGCCCTTCCCAAGACGCGATACGCCCATGCCCGCCAGGGTGAGCGCCGTGCCCACCTGGCGTTGAAGCGCCCGCAGCTCGTCGAGTGCTCGCAGTGCCACCAGCCGAAGCGGCCGCACGCGATCTGCCGGAACTGCGGCTACTACGACGGGCGCGAAGTCATCAAGACCGACTAGGTCCGAAGCCGATCACCGTCGCCTTCCTGTTTCCAGGCCAGGGCGCCCAATTCGTCGGAATGGCGCGTGACCTGCTGGAAGGGGATCCGGGTTCGGTCGAATTTCTCAGCCAAGCCGAGGACCGGCTCGCGATGCCGCTCCGCCGGCTGATGTTTGACGGGCCGGAGGCCGAGCTTCAGGCAACCGAGAACGCCCAGCCTGCCATCCTGTTTCACAGCCTCGCCTTACTTCGGCGGCTGGTGACGAACGGGATCGAACCGGCGGCCGTGGCCGGCCACAGCGTGGGCGAGTTTGCCGGCCTGGTGGCGGCTGAGGGACTGGCCCCGCTCGATGCGCTGGCCGCCGTCCGGGCGCGCGGCGCGGCAATGTCGGCGGCTGCCCCATCGGCCAGCGGGATGATCGCCGTCCTCGGGCTTCCCGACGGCACCGTGGAGCAGGTCTGCGCCGGCAGCGGAGGCCTGGTCGTCGTCGCCAACTACAACGCGCCCGGCCAGGCGGTGATTTCCGGGAGCGAGGCGGGTCTGAACGCCGTTAGCCCGAAGTTGCAGGCTGCCGGCGCGAAGCGCCTGGTGCGGCTGCCCGTGAGCGGCGCGTTCCACTCGCCGCTGATGACCGAGGCGGCCCGGGTGTTTGCCGCCGCCTGGGAAAAGATCCCGCTCCGGTCGCTGCGCCGGCCCCAGGTCTTCAATGCCGATGCCCAGGTCCACCAGGACTCGAGCGAGGTGCGCCGACTCATGGTCGGGCAGCTCACCGGCCCGGTCCGCTGGACCCAGTCGATACAGCGGTTGCAGCAGCTCGGGACCGACACCTACATCGAGGTTGGCCCGCGGCGGACGTTGACCGGGCTGGTCAAGAAGATTCTCCCGGGCGCGGTGGTCCACAATATCGAGGACGTGCCCAGCATGACCGCCTACCTCAAGGCCGCGCATGTCGGCTGAGCGTTTTGCTGACCAGGTGGCCCTGGTCACCGGGGGCAGTCGTGGCATCGGTCGCGCGGCTGCCGCGCTCTTCGCCGTGGCCGGCGTGAAAGTCGCGATCAGCTATCGCAGCCGAAAGGCCGAGGCCGACCGCTTCGTCGAGGAGGTTTCGCATGGCGGCGGCCAGGCCATGGCGCTCCAGGCCGATTTTGCCGATTCGAGCGCGCCCGCCATGGCCGTCGAAGCCGTGGTCAAAGAGTTCGGCCGGCTCGACATCCTGGTGAATAACGCGGGCCTGACCCGGGACACCCTGGTGATGCGCATGAGCGAGTCGGACTGGGATGTCGTCCTGCAGACCAATCTGAAGGCCGCCTTCCTGGCCAGCAAGGCGGCGCTCAGACCCATGCTCCGGCAAAGGTACGGCCGCATCGTCAACGTCTCATCGCTTGCCGGGGTGGTGGGCAACGCCGGCCAGGCGAACTACAGTGCCTCCAAAGCGGGGCTGATCGGACTCACGAAGGCGCTGGCCAAAGAGGTCGGCTCCCGGAATATCACCGTCAACGCGGTCGCACCCGGCTTCATCGAAACCGAGCTGACCAGTGGATTGCCGGCCGAGTTGCTGGAACGGGCCCGCCAGGCCGCGGCGATCCCGCGGATCGGCACGCCCGCGGACGTGGCCCCGGCCATCGTCTTCCTGGCTTCTCCCGAGGCCTCCTACATCACCGGACAGGTTTTGGGCATTGACGGCGGCCTTCCCATCTAGCACCATTTCACGGGGAACCTCGCGGGCGGCTTCGTCTAGAATTTGACCGCACTCGCAACAGCCAAAAGGGGAGTCGTATGGACGGGAGTAGTTACGAGAAGTTCAAGGGCATCATCGCCGAGCAGCTCGGGGTGGAGCCCGCGCAAATCACGCCCGATGCCTCGTTCGTCGACGACCTGAATGCGGATTCCCTCGACCTGGTCGAACTGATCATGGCGTTCGAGGAAGAATACGGGATGGAGATACCTGACGAAGACGCCGAAAAGATTCAGACCGTCGGAGCCGCCTGGGACTACGTCCAGGAGAAGCTCGGCATCACTACCTGAGCCGAAGCAAGCTCAGGCCGACGAGCCTTTACAGAAGCTACAGCGGACGCTTCGCGTTCGTTTTCACGATCCTGCCCTCCTGCGACAGGCGCTGACCCATCGCTCCTACAACAACGAGCACCCCGAAAGCGGCTCAGCGGATAACGAGCGGCTCGAGTACCTGGGCGATGCCGTCCTGGAGCTGATCGCGGCCGAGCACCTCTATGGCACCTACCAGACCTCCGACGAGGGTGAGCTGACCCGACTGCGGGCATCGGTGGTCAACACCAAGAGCCTTGCCCGCCTGGCGTCCCGGCTCAGCCTCGGCGACTATCTCTTGTTGGGGAAGGGTGCTCACAAGACGGGGGCGCGCTCGCTGCAATCGATCCTGGCGAACACGTTCGAGGCGGTGATCGGCGCCATCTTTCTCGACCAGGGGTACCGGGCGGCCTACAAGCTGTTCAGCCGTAGCCTGATCGACGTCCAGGCCTGGCCGGATGACAACTACAAAGGCCGGCTGCAGGAAGTGACGCAGGAGCGGTTCCTGGCGACCCCGCAGTACGAGATCGTGGGCGCCTCCGGCCCAGGTCATCGCCGTGAGTACACCGCGATGGTGAGCTTTGGCGACGGCATTCGTGGAACCGGGTCGGGGCGGACAAAGCGCGCGGCGGAGCAGGTGGCGGCGCGCGAAGCGCTCGCGGCTCTGGGCGCCCTCGACCACCCGCCGGCGAGCGATGAGGTGCTGGAAGCTGTCGCCGCCCACGAGGCGAAGCGGTCGCCCGCTAACTAGGCCCTTCGGACCCCGGGCTGGTCGCCGCGATTTCCTAGCAATTCCGAGGCTTTCGCCGGCTCAATGCCGCAAATGCTAGAGTCTACGCACCACGGCAATGGCGTCTTACAAGATCGGCGAGGTGGCGGAGCTGCTCGGCATCAGTGTCGACAGTGTGCGCCGGCTGGCGGACAGTGGCCGCCTAGCGACCGTCAGGACCTCGGGTGGGCAGCGCGTCGTCCAGGGCCGGCAGCTGGCCAGATTCATGGCGGCATCGCCTGAGCAGAAACCGGAAACGACGGTGGGCCGCTCGGCCCGCAACCATTTCCCCGGCATTGTGACGCGGGTGGTCAAAGATCGAGTCGCTGCCCAGGTCGAGATGCAGGCTGGTCCGCATCGCCTGGTGGCTCTGATCACGCGGGAGGCGGCCGACGAGCTGGGCCTGGCGCCGGGAGTCCGGGCGGTCGCGGTGGTAAAGGCGACCAACGTGATCGTCGAGTTACCGAGACGCTAACGGCGCCGAATGCCGTCGAGGTTCGCGGCAATTCTGACCGGGATCGTGATGCTCGTTGCCGCCTGCGCCGGTCAGAACGCGCCCCCGGCCTCGACAGCCTCCAACCTGAACGGTTCGATCACGGTGTTCGCGGCGTCATCCCTTACTGATGCCGTCAGCCGGATCGGGGCCGACTTCGAGAGAGCGCATTCGGGCGTGATGGTTCACTTCACATTCGCCGGCTCGTCCACCCTGGCCGCGCAAATCGAGCAGGGCGCGATCGGCGATGTCTTTGCATCCGCGGACCAGACCACCATGCAAAAGCTCGTCCAGGCCGGCCTCGTGTCCGGCACGCCCTCGGTCTTTGCTCGCAACCAGCTGCAGATCGTGGTGGCCCGAGGCAACCCCGAGCACATCAGCGGGCTGGCCGACCTGAGTCGCGCGGGGCTCGTCGTCGTACTCTGCGCCCCGGCGGTCCCGTGCGGGCGGTACGCCGGCCAGGCGCTGGAGAGGGCCGCGGTCAGGGTGAGGCCGGCCAGCCAGGAAGCCGACGTCAAGGCGGTCGTCAGCAAGGTCGCACTGGGGGAGGCGGATGCCGGGATCGTGTATGTCACCGACGTCAAGGCCGCCGGAACCACCGTGCAGGGGGTTGAAATTCCAGCCCGCTTCAACGTCACGG
>VBEN01000050.1:9473-11264 GCA_005881175.1 Chloroflexota bacterium | reverse complement strand
GAATATGCCTCCTCATCGGTTTGGGGAATGGCAAGCAGAATACTCGCCGGCTTGGTACCGGCAGGGTTGAGGCCGTGCTCAGCCTGGTCGACGCCAGTGCCCTGCTCGGTTCGCAGCCCGATCACCAGCACATCCCTGCCGAGCAGCATGGGCGCTATAGGTGGCTGGTCGGCCAGCGTTGTTGCCTTGGTCCCACCGGCAATGGCCATCACGTCCACCCGATCGCCCGGTTTCAGGACGCCGCCGACGGCGGCCGCTGGTGCAATTGGCAAGCCGATGATCCGATATCCGGCCGGCATCTCGAGACCGGAGCCAAGCATCGCCGCGTTCTTTGCCGGCGCGACCTGGCGGGCATCCAGAAACTGACCTTCGAGGACGGGAATGGCGACGACCTGGCCGACCGCCTGGTCAAGTGTCTTGAGCACTTCATGGCTGAGCGACGCGGCAGGTCACGGGCGGCAACGACGGCCGTAGCCTGACGCGTTTGTAAGTAATAGAACAAGCCGGCAATCCCGGAGAGCAGCACGAAAATCACCAGATACAAGCTGCGTCGCATTCGCCCCTCCTAGCCGCTCTGCGCGGCAAAGTTAACCGTGACCGAAAAGCTGGATGCGATCGTATAAGAAGCAACATGGCCGTCAGAAAAGCGAGTCTCGACCATCAGCGTCACGGGAACAACGTAATCCTCGGGCCGCGCGGTCACAATTTGGTTAGGGGAGTTCCACTGTAGTCGCATTGGCTCGCCTGACCGGTGAGTGGAGCCCACGGTTGTACCGCTCTTGCCGGGTGCGTCCGATGCCCCGCCGTCCAATCGCCACCCGGTCAGTCGTGACTGTCCAAGACCGGCGGGCGTCCCGTCGATGTTGATTAGGCCTTCCCGAAGGACGATAAGGTGAATTGACAATGTCGTGAGAGCGCCGCGGAGGGCGTCGATGTTACGAAAGGCGACCGTGTCGGTTGGCGTGCCATTCCCAATAGATGGGGTAACCCCAACCGCGACCCGGGGAGGCACATAACTCCGCGATGGGCGGGGCCTTGTTGTGATGACCGCGTGGTTACCGACCTCGACGCTAAACGGACGACGAACCAGATGAGCGTCCCCATAGCGGTCGTATACGGCCGCTTGGGCGTGGCCGGAGATAAAAGCGATCAACCGAGCGTCGTAACGGCCAGCCGTGAGGTAGGTGTGAGGCGCGCTGACAGACGTTGCAACAGGGCCGTTGACCGTCCTGACTTGGCTGTCGCCAAAATCGAGCATCCAGCGGGTGACGGACCAATCTTCGATCGCCATACTCAGATAAAGGTTGAGATCCTGCGTCAGTCTGCTGTTCAGGACGCCGGACACAATCGTGGGCGACCCAACCGTAGCAACAGTTGGAGACGCGAAGACCCGGAGGTCAAGATCGAGGCGCGCGGCCGCGTCGGCAACGGCCGGCTCGTCGACGGGGCTGCTGGTCGGGCTTGCGCACATCGTCGTCGTCGTGCCGAAATTTGGTGAGTGCGGATTGCCTGAAGGCGCGTTGATCTGGACTCCGGTCGCGCGCTCGAAGACATAAACGGCCCAGATCCAGGGACACGACGCGCTTGCGATTGGTTCAGGGACCCATTCTGAGAAGAAGGGTGACTGGTGAGCACCGGTGGGCGCCGGGTAGGTGACGGTGGAATTACTAACCTGTGCGTAGACGAAGGCGTGTCCCGCATAACCGGAGACGGCGGTGATGGATACCGTCGGGGAGGGACCCGTAATGCCCTGGCCATCGGTGGCTGTGGCACCAAGCAGCGCGAGGTTGA
>VBEN01000050.1:0-9324 GCA_005881175.1 Chloroflexota bacterium | reverse complement strand
GGCAGGCCATCCAGATTGCGCAGCAAGTACTCACGGGCAGTGGCCGTGGCGGCGTCGGGATCGAGCTGAAGCCGCCCGGTACGGCTGTAATACTCAATGTCAACCGCCGACGCCGCAGTGACTGCGGCCAGGTCGACGGCATATCGGAGGCGGAGCTTCTCCATTTGCAGGGTCGCGATGTCGACGGCGAGCGCGAAAACAAGCATCAATGTCGGCATCAGCAAGACTGCGTACAGGACGCTCTGGCCGCGTGACCGGCTCAATGGTTGACCTCGCCGCGTCCGACGTAGCTCGATACCAGCGTCAGGTCTCGACTGAAGAGAAACGGGATAGCCAACTGACGGCGGCTGACGAGCTGGACTGTAATGGGTTGGCCCCAGTGAACGTAGGCCGGCGCAACCTTGATCTGGACACGCGCCGGGTCGAGCCCGGCAGTGCGCAGTTCAACACCGATCCGGTCTCGCACCAGGGCGTCATCTTCACCGCGCTCGCCAGCCATGCGGGCGCCGATCGCTGCGGCCGACTGCTGGCCGATCCAAACGTGGATCAGGCCGCCGAGTTCGATGATGCCGAACAGAACTGGCAGTAGCATGAAGGCGACGGCCAGGATCGCCTGGAGCGTTTCCTGACCGCACTGCCGATGCCGATTGGTTCGGCTCAAGACGTTTGCGACAGTCGCTGTACCATCTGGCCGATTTTGGCGACCAGGCCGTTATTCCAGGCCATGATGCCCACCACCAGGGTGCCGAGAATGATGGCCGCCCCGATCACCCACTCAAGGGTCGACTGGCCGCGCTGCGAGTTGCTCACACCTGTTTCCTCCAATCTCGTGTTGTTATGAAGCACTTGCCGATTCCACCGCCTCACCCGAACGCGCGCTGCATGATGCCCCAGAAGAGGGGAATGATGATCAGGATCACGAATTCCGGTAGGTAGATGCCGCCAAGCACGCCCAGCAATTTCGTACTCACGGAGGCCGCTTGTGCCGTAGCGCGGTTCCGTTCAGTCAGCCGCACCATCAACTCTTGATCTCGAAGCGTGGTCTCAAGTCCGCTGCCCGCCTTTTTACTCTGGGCCAGCGCCGCGACGAACATGGTCACCTCGTCGATTCCAGTTCGTGGTCCAATCTCGTGAAGGGCCTGCTCGATGCTTAATCCGAGCCCATAGCGCCCCAGCGCGATTCGGATCTCCTTTTTGAGGATGCTGTCAGGCGACGTATTTGTCGAGAGCAGGTGCAGGCCCCGTTCGAGCGGCATTCCGGCAACCGTGAATGCGCGGATCATGCTGATCAATTGCGGGAGCTCGCGATGTACCCTGTCCTGGCGACGCCGGCGCCGTCCCGCCAGGACGCGGGCCGGAGCGATGTAGCCGGCCCACGACAGCAGTGGAACAAGCGCCAGGCCACCGGACGCGAAGGCTGCGAGTAGACAGCCGATCACGGCACCCCCGAGTCCGGACATCAGCCGCATGACCCGGAAGTCGACGCCGTCGAGTTGTTCGGGATCGAGGCCTGCCTGGATCAAATACAACGGGTCAATGCGCGCGGGCCGCACGTGCAGTCGGGCCCCCCAGACCAATGTGATTGGGCGGAGCCAGCGCTGGTACCAGCCTTCGTGCTTGCGTTGATGGAGACGCCACTCGAGTGGCGAAAGCGTGCTGGCTCGAATAAGCGCGGTTCCAGATGGGTGCACGGGTCGCGCCACACCGAATACTGCCTGGAGCCCGACAAAGCAGGCGAGCGCTGCGAACAGCGCCCCAAGTGTCATGCTTCGAACCGCGCGATTCGCAGACTGAGCGCAATGCCCGCCAGTTCGAGGCCAACGGCGAGTGGGAATAGGACGAAGCGGCCCAACGCCGTCTCATCGAGCACGCTCAAGAGTTGGGGGCTCATCAAGCGGAGGTAGAGGTACATGCCCGGGACGATGACCGCCAGCAACCAGATCTGCATCCGCTGGCCGGATGAGCGTGCGCTTACCTCGTTGGCCAACTGAACATTGAACTGGATCGCGGCTGACAGCTCGAGCAACAGGTTGCGGGCGGCCCGTGTTGGTAAATGGGCGTCTGCACAGATCCTCAGGGTTTCCCAGATCAGGGCGAGGTTGCGCGTGGTTGCGCGCGCACCCACCTCCTGCAGGCTTTCCTGAAGGGGCGCATCCAGCATGAAGCGCTGAATGACGAGATCCAGGTCTTCGCGAATCCAGGGGTCGGTGCAGCTCAGTCGCGCTTGCCGAAGCGCGTCAAGATAGGTGCCACCCGCGCTAAGGCCGCTCAGTAACGACTGGAGCAGCCGCGGTGCCTCAGATTCGCTTCGCCGGGACTGCGCGTGGACAAGCCAGGCCAGATAAACCCGGGGGACTAAGAGACCGGCGATCCCAGCTGAAATCGCCAAGACTGGTGACTGCAGCCAGCCAATTGCAAAGAGACCAATCGGCGCGATGAAGGACATGGCCAGGTAGGATCGCGGATTACCCGGGATTCGGGCGAGCGTCAGCCGCTGGCGGTGGTGGGCGACCATCTGATCCATGAGTCGGCGAAGGCTGCCACGCTGCGGCGAGTGTCGACCAGCCAGGCCGAGGCTCAACATAGCGACCGATACACAGACCGCGGCTACGGCATCCATCGCATGCCTTGCAGCTCGAGTTTTCGAACGAGCCGGGGCCCGGGCCGGTAATCTGGAACGCTCGCGAAATCGACGTCAATCCCGTGCTGACCTGTAGTTAGCGCGCTCCGGAACACGGGAAACAGCTCGTAGTGACCGGCCGGATCGACGTCGCGGAGTTCGGCGATTTCGAGGACACAGCGCCGTCCGTTACGGAGCCGACTCACGAAGACGACAAGATCGAACACCCGCGCGATGTAGCGCCGAATCTCCGGCGGACTCAGCTGCGCGAAGTCGCGGCTGATCAGAAGTTCGAGTCGGGCAAGCGCGTCGGGGCAACTGCTGGCATGGATTGTGGTCGCCGAGCCATCGTGCCCAGTATTGAGGGCTTCCAAGACATAGAACGCTTCCTTGCTATGCCTGACTTCTCCGATGATCAGCCGATCGGGTCGCATGCGAAGCGCGTTCTGGACCAAATCGGCGACGTCGAGTCGGCGCTCCTGGGTCGTCTTGCCGGCGAGCTCGCGTGAATGTACGCATTCGAGCTTGACCCAGTGCGGGTTGTCCAGCTCCAGTTCAGCCGTGTCCTCGATGGTGATGACGCGCTCCTCATCCGGAAAAGCGCTGACAATGGAACGTAGAAGGGTACTCTTCCCCGAACCGGTAGCCCCGGCGATCAAAATATTGGCCCGCGCGATTGCCATTGCCTCCAGAAAGGCGCCCATCGCACTTGACATGCCGCCGGTGCTGACCCAATTCGCCGCGGCCGCATCGCGCTCGCTCGGTAGAAGGTCCAGACGGATGCGGTTGAACTTCCGAATGCACAGGGTGGGTCCACCGACCGGGGCATAGACCGCATTAGCACGGCTGCCATCGACCATGCGAGCGTCAACCAGCGGCTTATCCAGGTTGATTTCACGCCCGACCAGCGCCACGATTTTCTGAATCACTTGCTCCAGTTGTGCCTCATCCCGGAAAGCGTTTGGCACGAACTCGAGTCGGCCGCGACGTTCCACATAGATCTCGTCAAAGCGATTCACGAGAACGTCGCTGATCTCCGTGTCGGCCATCAAGGGCTGAAGCGGACCCAGCCCGACGATCTCATCAAAGAGGCTGTCCACAAGTTCTGGGTCAGGCGTCAGGTCGCGCCGTAGGACTGCATCGCGAATCCGATCTCGCAGAATCTGGTGTCGATTTGGGTTCGTGGAGAAAGGATTGATAATCTCTGGGTCGACTTGCAGAGTGAGCTGGGCCCGCACATATCGCCGCAGTTCCTCGTGACTCGGTGGGCTGGCTGCGACCTCAGCCAGCACGACGGCGCCTCGATAACCACGCGAACGGTGAGGTCACCGAGCGCGAACCGTTTGGAACCTCGAGGGCCGGGTAGATGGATGCCGCCAGCTGGCTCAACGCCTCAACCGACGCTCCGGTGCTATGCGTCACGATCGGCTCGTGCCGATTCTCCGCGGAATCGAAGGCCGGATCGTAGGGGATCCGAGCAACCAGCGACCCGTTGAGGTCGCCCATCGGTTCAGTCAAGCTGACGCCGTCGCGCATTTTATTGGCCACGTATTGAAGCTTGGCGCCGAGTCCGAGCCGTCGGAGCGCCTCGACCCCTCGGTAGAGTGACTGGACAGAGCCAGCCGTCGGCGTCACGACGCAATAGATCCGGTTTGCTGTTTCAAGGAGGTACGTCTCCAGATCTCCGAGCGATGCGGCCATATCGAGGACCAGGAACTGGTATCCGGCGGCTTTGAAGGTGCTTAGGATGTGAGCGGCCTGCGGAACCCCGCAGAGCTCGCTGCGGTCGCCGGCCAGGCATTTCGATGGACCGAGCAGAACGTCGAGGGCCGTCGTTTGGTGTCGGATCACGAAATCCCGCGGATCGGGGTTCGGAACGCTCAGATCGCAGAGATAATCCAGCATGGTTGGCTGTGCAATTCCGAGACGTGCCGAGACGTTAGCGGATGCCAGGTCGAAATCGATGAGGGCAACACGGAGGGGTTGCGACGGACTTGATGGAGTCTCGCGGTAGTGACCTTTCGTGGCGAGGAGTGCGGCGACTTCCGTCGCCAGAGTCGTCCGTCCGGTGCCACCTTTTGCTGAAAAGAAGGTGATGACCTGCGGTCCCCCAAGATAAACGGGCGCAGCTAGCCGGGTCTGCCCGTCGGTCGAGGGCGCAACGTCGGTATCCGCCTTGCTGGCAGACTCGGGTAGCTCAATCACGTCGTCCTCGGTTGCAGGCCCGAGCTGCATCGGAGCGGGTTGTGCGCCCGACTTCTTCGGGCTGTTGATAACCACGCTCAGGTGTGGCTGTCGTTGCATCGGCCGGTGTCCAGCCGACGCATGTTCCCGATCGCGGGCTGTTTGGCTGCTGGCCTTCGCATCGGATTGGATGTGCTGGCTGAATATGAATTCGATGGCCGCCATTCCCCAATGCAAGAGCGAGCGACCTGCAGGCCTGACCCAGGCAATCGCCGCACCAGACAGCGCCGCCACTGCCGCCCCTCCGACTTGAAGTGGAGCGGGCAGCGTCAGATGGAGGATGGTGTAGGCCGCGAGCAAACCCAATAAGAAGCCCGCCAGTTGAGTAACCGAAAGTCCGAGGACGAACTGGTCCTCGCCGTTGAGATTTTGAGGAATCCGGACTCCGCGCATTGACCCCCTCCAGGTGTCGTGGATGCCAGCGCGGAGAGTCGGCCGAAAAAAATCGGAGCTAGGTTCGTTGTTAGGACTGCGCTGCCTCTGGCTTACGCGCAACGACCCATCCAGTGGCCGGGGTTGATGGTGCCTGCACCAGGATTCGAACCCGGGACCAACTGATTAAGAGTCAGCTGCTCTACCAACTGAGCTATGCAGGCGCACCGGCTATTTTATAGAGCCGGGATTTGCGCTGCGTCGCTCAGCTACTTATCGTTAGCACCCCCTCGCGCCCTCAACCCGCGCGTCGATGATCGCGCGGCTCCAGCACCTGTTCGCTGGCACTCTCCGGATTCACCATCACGACCTCAAAGAGGTCCTCGAAGTTCGCGCTAAAGAACTTCATCAACGCCTGCCGCAGTTTGGGACCCGGCCGGCGCGCCCCCGACTCCAGCGCCGGAATATAGTTCTGGCTAATGCCGAGGTTGTGCGCCAGCTCGCGTTGCGTCAGACCCTTCTTCTCGCGCATCGCGCGCAGCCCGGTCGCCCGAACCTCGACGTTCATTTCGGCATCATTACACGCATCCGTATATTTGTCAAGGCATGTCCACAAAACCGTCTAGCCGGTCGTCGAAACCGTCGCTAGGCCGCCCGGCGGCCAGCATGCCCACGGGACGGCTCATCCTTTCGGGACTGACCGGATTCGGCTACCACGGCAACAACCCGGCCGAGCGGAAGCTCGGTCAGACCTTCACGGTCGACCTCGAGGTGACGCTTGACACCCAGAGGGCGGCCGCCAGCGACCGGATCGACGATACCCTCAGCTATCCCATCCTGGAGAAGATCGCCCGGAAGATCCTCGAGGGAGAGCCCGCCAACCTGCTTGAAACCGTCGCCGAGCGGATCGCGGCCGCCATCCTTAAGCAGCCCAGGGTGGTGGAGGTGACCGTTCGGGTGAGCAAGAGCCCGCCGCTGCCGAACCTCAAGACCTTCACCGTGGAGATCACCCGACCCGTCGAGATGCGCGATCTGCCTCGGTAGACTCAGCCGGTGCCTGCCCGCCTGATCGACGGCCGCCTGCACGCGCGCGCCATTCGCGATGAGCTGAAGCTCGCCGTCGAACGGCATCCGAACCAGCGCCGTCCGGGCATCACCGTCATCCAGGTAGGCGATGACCCCGCCTCGACGACCTATGTGAGCGGCAAGCAGCGAGCCGCCGAAGAGGTCGGCTTCCAATCGGCGATCGAGCATCTGCACAACATCAGCCAGCGGGAGTTGCAGGCGCGCATCGCTGAGCTGGCGGCTGATCCCGCCATCGACGGAATCCTGGTCCAGATGCCCCTGCCGGATGGTCTCGATCCCGACCAGGCCCTCGAGCAGATCCCGCCACATAAAGATGTCGACGGGCTCCATCCCTACAACGCCGGGCGGTTGGCGCAGGGCAACCCGACCTTCATCCCGGCGACGCCACTCGGCGTCCTCGAGCTTCTCCGGCGCGAGCGCATCGATCCCACCGGACAGCACGCCGTCATCGTCGGACGTTCCCGCTTGGTGGGTCGCCCTCTGGCGCTGCTCCTGCTTCAAAACCACGCCACGATTACGATCGCGCACTCACACACGACTGACCTGGCGGCGATCACAACGACGGCCGACATCCTGGTCGCCGCCACCGGCAAGCGCGGCCTGATCAGCGGCGATCACGTCAAACCGGGCGCAATCGTCATCGACGTCGGCATTACGCGGGATCCCGAGACCGGCAAGCTGACCGGCGACGTCGACCGGGCCAGCGTCGAGCGTGTCGCCGGGGCGTTGACGCCGGTGCCCGGCGGTGTCGGTCCGATGACCGTCGCCATGCTGCTGGTCAATACCTACCGCGCATACCGCCAACACCTCGGTCAGGCATGACCTATCAGGAGTCCCTCGACTATCTGACCTCGCTCGGTCGCTTCGGCATCAAGCTCGGCCTGGAGCGGACCGAGGCCCTCCTCCATGCACTGGGCGATCCGCACGAGCTTTTCCAGGGCGTTCACGTCGCCGGCACCAACGGCAAAGGCTCGGTCTGCGCGATGCTGGCGAGCGTTCTTCAAGTGGCCGGCTATCGCGTCGGTCTGATGCCAAAGCCGCACCTGATTTCTTACACCGAGCGGATCCAGATCGACCAGCGGCCGATCGCCGAGGACGACTTCGCTTCGCTGCTGACCGAAGTTCAGCCCGTCATCGATCGGGTGGCGACCGAGCTCGGCCCGCCCACGGAGTTCGAGATCCTGACCAGCGCCGCGCTTTACTACTTCGCGCGCGCCGGTATCGACCTGCTGGTCTGCGAGGTCGGCCTGGGCGGACGCCTCGACTCCACCAACGTGCTCGATCTCGGCGTCGAGGTCATCACGAACATCGCGCTCGATCACACCCAGCACCTTGGTTCCACGCTGGAGGCGATCGCAGGCGAGAAGGCCGGCATCCTGAAGCCCGACAGCGTCGCCATCACGGCGGCCCAGCCGCCAGCGCTCGCGATCATCGAGTCAGCCGCTCGCGAACGCCAGATTCCGCTCCTCCGCCTATCAAGCGGAGAATGCGGCGCTGGCGGTCGCCGCGATCGACGCCCTGCGTTCCCGCGGCTGGGACATCTCCGATGGTGCGCTCCGCGACGGGCTGGCGCGGACTCGCTGGCCCGGCCGCCTCGAGGTGATCGACCGCCATCCGATCGTGCTGGTTGACGGCGCTCACAATCCGGCCGGTCTGGAACGCTCGCTGGCGGCGGTACGCACGCTGGCCAGGGGCCGGCGGCTCGTCATCGTCTTCGGCGCCATGAAGGACAAAGACCTCCCTGCGATGCTCGCCCAGCTGCGCACCATGGAAGTCCCGGTTATCTTTTCCGCAATCGACTGGCACCGAGCGGCGAGCCCGGCCCAACTGGCTGAAGCATTCGGTGATGCATCCGAAACAGCGGAGTCGTCCCGGATAGCGATCGACCGAGCCAGAGAACGGGCCGGCGCCAATGGCATCGTCTTCGTCTGCGGTTCCCTCTATTTGGTAGGGGAAGCGCTCGCGTTCATCCGTGCTCGGCAACGAACGGCAACCGCCGGGAAGCGCGTTTAGGGCTTTGCTTGTGGCGAGAGCACGAGCTTGCGGTGCGGCGACGCGGCCTGCTGTTTCCAGGCGTCCGGGGCGGCCTCGAGCGGCAAGATCTCGAATTCCACTTTGATCTGTCCGGCCGCCGCGTAGTCGGCCAGCTTGCGGTACGCCGCTGCTTGCTCATCCCAGGGCACCAGGAAACTCGTGTATCCGAGGATCGACAGGTAGCGGCCCCGCACGGTACCTGACTTGATGGCTGCTTCTGGGCCGGCCGACTGTCCCAGCTGCACGAAGCGGCCGTGTGGGCTCATCGCCTCCAGCGCCGCTACCCCCGGTGCGCCCCAGACCGGATCGATGACAACGTTGAGCTGGCCTCCGCTTGCATCACGGATCCGGTCGGTCAACCCGTCCGTCTGCTTGAGATCGACGGTCGCGTGAGCCCCTAGCTCCTTCGCCCTGGCCAGCCCCCGGTCGTCGCGTGCCCCCGCGATCACCCGGCCGGCGCCGAGCAACCGGGCCACCTGGACGGCAATCGACCCGAGCACGCCGCTGGCGGCCAGGATGAGCACCGTTTCGCCGGCCTTTAACTGGGCGCGCCGCGTCAGGGCGAGATAGGCCGCAGTGCCGGGGATGCCAAGGGCCGCCGCCACACCATCCGGGATGGCGTCCGGAATCGGGATGGTCTGCCCACTGCTCACCACCGCACGCTCGGCGAGCGCCCCGTGGGGCAGCGCCGCACGGAAATAGACGCGTGGGCCGGCCTTTCCGGCCTGCAGCGGACGGCCCACGCCTTCACCACCCGGCACATAGGGAGTGGGTGGCGAACCAGCGTAGAACTTCCCGCTCGCCATCGACAGGTCGACCGGATTGAGCGGCGCCGCGGTCACCTCGATCAGGTTGGCGCTATCGGCGCTTGGTTCGTCCCGCTGGCGAAGAACCGGCGGCTCGCCATACCGCTCGATGACCGCGGCTCGCATCCTGCCTCCAGCTTACCGAGCCAGGGCCTAAGCTGA
>VBEN01000049.1 GCA_005881175.1 Chloroflexota bacterium | reverse complement strand
GCCGGGCGGCGCAGCCCGCTGGTGCCGCCGAACCTCTCGGCGAACGGAAAAGCACGGGTCTGACGCCGTGGCCGAACCCGACCCGGCGGCTCCGCTCTGCGTGACCTTTCGGATCACTCTTGACGAGTACCGCGCTGGCGTTCTCCGGCTCGCCCGGTCCCTCTGGCCGATCCGGCTGATCGTCCTCGTCGCTATCGTTGCCGCCATCGCCGGTCTTACAGGTGCCCTGATCCATTACACGATCCTCGCCATCACCTGCTTGCTGGTTGTTGTGATCTATGCCCTGTTGCTGGCCTTCATCCTCGTCATCAGGCCTGGGCAGGCCTTCCGCCGGCGCGCCGACCTGATGGGCGATCAGACGTATTGCTTCTCCGAAAGTGGTCTATCCATGACCTTCGCGAGCGGTGAGTCCCGGGTCAAGTGGTCATACTTCATCGGCCTGCTGGAGACCAAAGAACTGTACGTCCTACGCCATCCGGTCGGGCAAATGGGCTCGATCATTCCGCGGCGAGCCTTTCAGGATACCGATGCCGAAACGCGGTTCCGTCGACTCGCTCAGCAGGTTGGGAAGGGGAGGCGGCGGCCGCTGGCGTAGGACGCCTCCCGAATACAAATGGAATCGGCTAAACTGCCGCGCAGGGCGCATAGCTCAGTTGGTACGAGCGCTTCCATGACAAGGAAGAGGTCACAGGTTCGACTCCTGTTGCGCCCACCACAAAGCACGATCGCGATCTGACGATGGCCCCAACGAAAACCGATCTCGACTCCGTCATCCAGGAAGTCAGGTCCGCCGAATCGCATTTGCGAGGGGCGGATGCGGAGAGCTGGGCGACCCGGCTCGATCGAGACCACGACCGTATCGAGCAGGCGCTCGATTGGCTTCTGAAGAACGACCCGACCAGTGGATTGGAGCTGGCGCTCGCCTTACCCGATTACTGGCATCTCCGCGGCAGGTGGGCCGAAGGGAGAGATTGGCTCGAGCGGTTTCTCACTGCGATATCGGCTCCCACGCCCACCTTGCGCTGCCGCGCCGTAAGTAGTATTTCCGGTCTTGCGTTCCGCTTGGGTGAGAACGAAAAGGCGCGGCAGTTCGGGAACGAGGCCTTGGAAATTGCCAGGCGTTTGGGCGACAAGCCACTCATCGTCGGGGCGCTGACCCGGCTTGCGCGCGTCGGCCTGCGGGATAACAACCCGCGCCAGACGATGATCCTCTGCCGTGAGGCCCTGGCCCTGGCCGAAGAAGCCGGCGACGAGGAGCTCTCACTGTCGCCCCTGCACTGCCTCGCTGAGGCGACCCGTATGGATGGCGATTACGATGGGGCCCGGCAGCTCTACCATCGAAGCCTCGACCTAAACCGCAAGCGCGGCGATGAGCTTGTGATCGGCGTCGAGACGAGCAACCTAGGGGCGGTCGAGCTGCGATTCGGCAACATCGACGCCGCAGTTCGCCTGTGGCGGGAGTCCTTCGCCCTCGCCCATCGAACCGGAAACCGTTACCTGCTGCCGTACCCCGTCGCCGGGCTGGGCGAAGCGGCTGCCGCCAAAGGCGACTGGAACCGGGCGGCCCGTCTCCTGGGCGCGGCAAGTGGACTCTTCAAGACCAGCGGGGCCGCAATGGATCCAGCTGACGTTGCGGCCTATGAGCAAGCGGTCGCCGGGGCCCGGGCTGGGCTATCCGACGCATTCGCCCGCGCCTGGTCGTTGGGCGAGTCAATGAGCGTGGATGAGATCGCCGCGTTCATCTGAGGCTGGGTCCGCTTAGTAGGCGACAGCCAGCTGGTCCGTCACCGTTATACGAGCCATGGCAACTCGCTTCCGGCGCTGGCTGGCCCAGCTGCTCGACCACGTCCTTCTGCACGGGTTCTGGAATTAGGACGCGGTAACCGCTACCGTCTAGGGATGGCGGTCGAAACCGGCGCCCTGTCCCTGGCCGAGATTCGAGCCGCCGCTGAGCGGATCCGCGAATACGTGCTGCCGACGCCAACCGTTTCGGGCGAGGCTGTGGCCGGCGCGGGAGCCTGGTTCAAGGCCGAGAACCTGCAGCGGACCGGCTCGTTCAAGGTCCGTGGCGCCATCAACGCCGTCCTGCAGCTCGACTCCGAGCAGCGCCGCCGTGGCGTCATCACGCTGTCGGCCGGCAACCACGGACAGGCGCTGGCGTATGCCGCGCAGGCGTTCGGGATCCCATGTGTGGTCGTGATCCGTGACGACGCGCAGGTGACGAAACTGCAAGCGATCCGCCGCTACGGCGCCGAGATCGTTCTCACGCCAATCGGGCAGTGGCAGGAGCGCCTGGAGGAGGAACAGCACAAGCGCGACCTGCACCTCGTTCATCCGTTCGATGATCCGGCCGTCGCCGCCGGCCAGGGCACGGTCGGCCTCGAGATCCTGGAGGCCGTCGCTGACGTCCGCACGGTGATCGTCCCCGTCGGGGGAGGCGGCCTGATCGCCGGCGCGGCCGTGGCCATCAAGCAGCAGCGACCGGGCGTGCGGATCATCGGTATTGAGCCTGAGCGGGCGCCAACGGTCTCTGAAAGCCTGGCCGCCGGCCATCCCGTGCCGCCTTCTCGCCTCGACACCATCGCCGATGGGCTGGCCGCACCCTACACCCGGCCATTCAACCTGGCGCTCATCCAGCGCTATGTCGATGAGGTGCGCACGGTCGGTGAGGAGGCCATCATCGCGGCACTCCGGTCGATCGTCCTGCAGGCGAAGCTCGTCGTCGAGCCCGCAGGAGCGGCGGGCGTGGCGGCGCTGGCGTCCGATTCATCGATCCGTCGGCCGGTGGTCGCCGTCCTGACCGGCGGGAACGTCGATGGGCAGCGGCTGGGCTCCTGGCTTGCATAAAAAAATCCCCGGGTGGCGCCCCGGGGATGAGCGAAGGGCTATTCCATCTGTCCTAACGCACACGGTCGCCGGCGCTTACGGCTTTGGCCCATGCCATAATTTCGTCGGCCCATGGGAATCGCGTCGAACGGCAGCGCCGATGTGGCGACGATCTTGATTTTCGAGAATGATCCACGGCAGGCGCTCGCCTACCAGGAGTTGTTTGTCGGAGCCGGCTATGAGGCCCAGACGGCGCTGCCCGACCAGGCAGTTCAGCAGTTGTGTGAGCAGCTGCAACCGCAGGCGGTCCTCTTCGACATGGGAATCTGGGAAGCCGACACGGCCTATGTCTTCGGCATCCTGAATGGCTCGGTTGGTTTTGCGCGACCGGTCATCATCGCCCTGGGGTCGCTACCCCACCAGGTGCGTCGGGCCAAGCGATTTGGCGCCGATGGCATCTGGGTCCGCGGGGTGGATGACGCCGCCGCGCTGCCGAGACTGGTCGCTGACCTGGTTGAGCAGAGACGTGAAGGAAAACTGAAACCGAAGACGCCATCCACGCCGCTCTAACCCATCGCGGTCGCCAAAAGGCTAGCCACATCTTTACAACGCCTCATTACTCGTTGACAGCGCCCCCCATTCTTGATGACCATCGCCTCCTTTTCCCCAGCTAATCCTCTCGTCCGTGCATTGATGTGGATAAGCACGGTCGAAGCTTGACTTGCGTAGAGCGGCGAGCATAATCAATAACGCGCCAGGGGAGACGGTCTCGGCAGAGACCGAAAAGAAGTTGGAGGGGAAACAGAATGTTGGAGGTCGCTCACGGTTTGAAGCAAACCGCTCCGCCCAGGATCTGCGCTCGCCCGGGGTGTAGCGCCTCCGTCAAGAAGACGACGGCCAAGTACTGCAGCATCAGCTGTTGCGCGCTGGACCCGAGCCGGCAAGAACGCCTTCGACGGCAGGCGCGGCGTGCGCCGATCGTTCCCCTGGCGCACCAGTTATCGATCATATTCCAGGTCCATCCGGACATCGAGGCGTCTCTCGACGAGCGAACGCTGGGTCGGGACGACATCCCAGCCGGTCTCCAGCGCCTGCGCGCCGTTTAGGCGCGTTTAGACCCTTCGTATAATCGGCTACGCCCTTTTTGAGGGCACAGCATGAGCGAAGATCTCGAAATCCTGCGCCACTCGACGGCGCACGTGATGGCCGCGGCGGTGCTCGATCTCTTTCCGGGAACTGTGATCGGCATCGGCCCGGCGACAGATGAGGGCTTTTACTACGACTTTGGCTTCAAAGAGCGGCTCCTGCCGGAGCAGCTGCCGAAGATCGAAGCCCGCATGCGGGAGATCATCAAGGCGGCACTACCGTTCACTAAAGAGGAGCTGCCCCGGACAGACGCGGTCGCCTTGTTCGAGCGGCTGCACCAGCCACTGAAGGTGGAGTTGATCGCCGACAAGGTCATCGACGCGACGGCACGGATCTATCGGACCGGCGACTTCGTCGACCTCTGCCTGGGCCCACACGTCGCGAACGCCGGCTTACTCGGTGCGTTCCGGAACAACTCGACACCCACCTGAAAATGCTGGAGGACGCGGCCAAGCGGGACCACCGGAAGCTCGGCAAAGAGCTCGACCTCTTCCTGGTCGACGAGATGGTTGGCCGCGGGCTGCCGCTGCTGACGCCCAAAGGCGCCACCATCCGGCGTCAGATGGAGGAGTTCATCCTCCGCCTCGAGCGGCGGCAGGGCTACGAGCACGTCAAGACGCCGGACATCGCCCGGCTCGACATTTACAAGATCAGCGGTCATTTCGAGCGCTATCGCGATTCCATGTACGCGCCCTCGGAGATGGAGGAGGAGCAGTGGCAGCTGCGGCCCATGAATTGTCCGCACCACATACGAGTGTTCCAGCGAAAGGCTTACAGCTTCCGCGAGCTCCCGGTGCGGATTGCCGAGCTGGGCACGGTCTACCGTTACGAGAAGTCGGGGGAGGTTTCGGGCCTTATTCGGGTGCGCGCCTTCACCATCAACGACGCACATATTTTCTGCCGGCCCGATCAGCTGAACGACGAATTCGAGCGCGTGATCGAGCTGATCCTGCAGGTGTATCGCGCCTTCGGCATTACTGATTTCTATTTCCGGCTCTCCCTGCGGGATGACACCAGCAACAAGTGGATGGGCGACCCCGCCGTCTGGCAGCGGGCTCAGGACGCCGCCCGTGAGGCGCTGCGCGCCAGTGGGCACCCATTCGTCGAGGCGACGGGCGAAGCGGCCTTCTACGGACCAAAACTCGATGTCCAGATCAAGGACGCGATTGGCCGCGAATTCAGCCTGTCGACCAACCAGATCGACTTCCTGATGCCGGAACGCTTTGGACTCGAGTACGTCACGTCTACTCAGGCAATGGAGCGTCCGGTGATGATCCACCGCGCGCCGATCGGTTCGATGGAGCGATTCATGGCCTATTTGATCGAGCGCTATGCCGGTGCATTTCCGGTCTGGCTGGCACCTGTCCAGGTGGTTTTCATTCCCATTGCCGACCGCCACGTCGAGGCGGTCGCCAAGCTGGCCGACCGGTTCCGTCAGCGCGATCTGCGGGTCGAGGTCGACGGTCGGAGCGAACGAATGCAGGCGAAGATCCGCGATGCCCAACTTCAGAAGGTGCCGTACATGGCGGTCGTCGGCGATAAAGAACTGGAGGCGAGAACTCTCAACATTCGCCGCAGAGAAGGCGGTGACCAGGTTGCGGTTGGTATCGAGGATTTCCTTCGACAGCTCGAAGACGAGTCCGGGTTGCCCCTCTGAGCGGCAGTTTGTGGCGATCGATCGCGTGGTATACTCCCGCGTGCCAAGAGAGGCTGTCCCAAGCTCTCACCTCGAGGCCCGCGCCGAAGAGGTCAAGGGGACGAAGGTAGCCTCGGGGCTATCTTTTTTTGTGTACGAAGGAGGCTTGATCCACGGCATTTAGGGAACTTCGGATCAACGATCAGATCCGCGCCGCCGAAGTCCGCGTTATCGACGATCACAACGAACAATTAGGCGTCATGGCCACCGACCGCGCCAAGGCTCTAGCGGTCGAACATGAGATGGACCTGGTGGAAGTCGCGCCGCAAGCGCAGCCGCCCGTGGCCCGGATCATGGACTATGGCAAGTTTAAATTCGAGAGCCTGAAGAAAGACAAAGATGGACGCCGCAAGCACAACGTCATCAAGGTCAAAGAAATGAAGCTTCGTCCCAAGATCGGTGAGCATGACTTCCAGACGAAGTTTCATGCGGTCAAGTCGTTCCTCGAAGAGGGCGATAAGGTCAAGCTGACCATCATGTTCCGCGGGCGCGAGATGGTCCACCAGGACATCGGTAAGAAGTTGCTGGATCGGATGGCGCTTGAATTGAAGACGATCAGCACCATCGAGCGGATGCCGTTGCTGGAGGGCCGCAACATGATCATGATCCTGGCGCCGGCCGCGGCCGCCCAGGCCCCCCAGCCTCAAGCCCAGGCCCGCAAGAGCTAAAGGAGCGATCGATGCCCAAACTCCGTACCCATCGCGCGTCGGCCAAACGGTTCCGGATGACGAAGACCGGAAAGATCGTACGGCCGCACGCACAGAAGAGTCACTTGCTGGGTCATAAGAGCCCGCGCCGCAAGCGGCAGTACAGCAAGCTGCTGGTTCTCACCGGAAAGGACGCTCGACGCCTGCGACGGGCCGCTCCCTATATGAAGGAGAAGGACTGAAATGCCTCGCGTCAAGCGCAGCGTTCCATCCCGGCGGCGCCACAAGAAAATCCTGAACCTGGCTAAGGGCTTCCGGATGACGCACCGGACGCTCTTCCGTCCGGCCAACGAAGCTCTGCTGCACGCGCTCGAGTACGCGTATCGCGACCGTCGGGCGCGCAAGCGCGACATGCGCAAGCTGTGGATCGCTCGGATCAACGCCGCATCCCGCAGCCAGGGGCTGCCGTACAACCAGTTCATGCATGGCCTCAAGCTGGCCGGCGTCAACATCAATCGAAAGATGCTCGCCGATCTGGCGGTGCGTGACGCCGAGTCCTTCAGCGAGCTGGTTGCCGTCGCCAAGGGCGGCCCCAAGTCGTAACATGGCGGGCAGCATGCGACGCTCCCAGCGCTTCGTGTTTATTCGGCCGGCCCGGGGCCGGCTCGAGCTGAGCTAGCGCCACTCAGCTCTCGCCTCCCGATGGCCGGCTTCCTCCATGACTAATCGGGCGCGCTTGGAGGGTTGATGAGTGTGAACGTCGGCGACCTGGATGCGATTGCCGTCGACGCCCGCCAGCGGATCGGCGCGGCGTCCGATGAAGCGGCCCTTGAGCAAGTCCGCGTCGAACTGCTGGGGAAGAAGGGGGCGCTGACCGGGGCGCTCAGAGGTCTCGGGAGCTTGCCCGCCGATCAACGGGCGGCCGCCGGCGCGCGTGCCAATGCGCTCAAGGGAGAGATCGAAACCATGCTGGCGTCGCGCGCCCGTGAGTTGCAGGCCGCGCGCCTGCAAACGCTAGGCGACCAGGAATGGATCGACATGACGTTTGTCCCCTCACCGGTTCGGCGAGGGCACTTGCATCCCCTGACGCTGATCCTGCGCGAGGTAAAGGCAATCTTCTCCCGGCTGGGTTACGAGGTGGCGCTGGGGCCGCAGGTGGAGGACGAGTTCCACAACTTCGAAGCGCTCAACATCCCGCAGGAACATCCTGCGCGCGACACTATGGACAGCTTTTACGTCGACGCTGACCACTTGCTTCTCCGCACGCATACCTCACCGGTCCAGATCCGGTACATGCTCAGCCACGAGCCGCCCATTCGGATCATCGCCCCGGGCGCCGTCTACCGGCGCGATGCGACTGACCCCTCCCACGCTTCGCAGTTCTACCAAGTCGAAGGTCTCGTGGTCGACCGCGATATTCGTCTTTCGGACTTGAAGGGAACGATCGAGTATTTCGCCCGCTCACTGTTCGGTCCCGATCGGCGCATCCGCATCGTCGGCGATCACTTCCCCTTTACGGAACCGAGCATTGCGGCGGCGGTGTCCTGCGGAATTTGCGGGGGCGCGGGTTGCCGCAGCTGCAAGGGCGGCTGGCTGGAGATCCTGGGGGCCGGGATGGTCCATCCGCAGGTGCTCCGTAACGGCGGTGTCGACCCCGACCACTATTCCGGCTTCGCCTTCGGTGCCGGGTTGGACCGGTTGGCAATGCTGAAGTACAACGTCACCGATCTCCGCCTGTTCCTAGAGAACGACGTGCGGTTTCTGAAGCAGTTCTGAGCCCATGCTGATCTCACTCAACTGGCTTAAGGACTATGTCGATGTCCAGGTCGATGTGGCGACCCTGGCCGAGCGGCTGACGCTGGCTGGCAACGAGGTGAATCGGATCCACGAGCAGGATGTCGATTTCGAGGGTGTGGTGGTCGCCGAGGTCAAGAGCCTGCGGCCTCTACCAGGGTCGACGAAGAACCAGATCGCGTCCGTCAGCACCGGCCAGTCCGTGGCAGAGGTCGTCACCGGCGCCTGGAATCTCGCCGTCGGCGACCGAGTTCCCTACGCCGTACCGGGGTCCCGGCTGAACGACCGGCGGATCGAGACGAAATCCTTCCTTGGCGTTCCATCCGCGGGCATGTTGTGCTCCGCCATCGAACTCGGCCTCGGTGACGATGCGGCCGGAATCCTCATCCTCGACGAGGGCGCCACCGCGGGCGAAGACCTGCGCCAGTTATATCCGCGCGACACCGTCCTCGAGCTCGAGATCAAATCGAACCGCCCCGACCTGCTTTGCCACCTGGGGATCGCGAGAGAGATTGGCGCGATCTTCAATGTGCCTCTCAAGGAACCCGGCATCTCGAAGGTCCGTCCAGCCGATGCATCGGACCTGGTGCGAATCGAGGCGCCCGACGGCTGCCGGAGGTTTAACGGCCGCCTGCTCACCGGCGTCACCGTCGCGCCCTCGCCATCCTGGATGCAAGCGCGGCTGCGCGCCGCCGGCGTTCGGCCGATCAGCAACGTAGTCGACATCACGAACTACGTGATGCTCGAAGCCGGCCAGCCGATGCACGCGTTCGATTACCAGCGGCTGAAGGATGGGCGGATCGTCGTCCGCAGGGCCCGCGAGGGTGAGGAGATCGCGTGCCTCGACGGGAAGACCCGGCGGCTGACCTCGCATGACATGGTGGTGGCCGACACCGAGCGGGCGCAGGGGGTGGCCGGCATTATTGGTGGTGCCGAGAGCGCCGTCCAGAAGGAAACGACTGAGGTTTTCCTGGAGGCGGCTACCTGGGAGCCGCGATCAATCCGGCGCACGGCGCGCGCCCTCGGCCTGCGCACGGAGGCGTCATCGCGGTTCGAAAAGGGGCTGAGTCCGGCGCTCAGCCTGGCCGCCGTCGATCGGGCGGCCGGTCTGGTGGCCGAGTTGGGGGGCGGAAAACCGACCAGGTCAACCGATGTCTATCCGGGCCCACTCAAGCAGCCGAGGATTGAGGTAGGCGTTGACCGTATCGCGCGCGTGCTCGGGGTCACGGTCCAGCCGGCGGAGGCCGCGAGCATTCTCGAGCGGCTGCATTTTTCGATTGCACGGTCTGACGGTGTGCTCCGCGCGACGCCACCCGATTTCCGCCTCGACTGCACGATCCCAGAAGACGTCGTCGAGGAGATCGGGCGGGTGTACGGCTACGATCGTGTACCCAGCACGCTGCCAGGGGAGCGATCCACGGTGCGCGACCTCTATGAGCGGCGGGATGCCGACGAGATCGCGCGCGAGGTGTTGGCCGGCCGCGAAATCGATGAAGCCGTCACCAACAGCCTCGTCAGTTCGAGCGAAACACCGGAGATCGGGATACCGGCCAGACCCGCGTCATTCGTTCGCATCGATAACCCGATGGTCGAGAATCGCGACGCCCTCCGCGGCAGCCTCTTACCGGGACTTCTTGAAGCACTGGCGTTCAATGCGCGGCAGGATCAGCCCGGTGCTCGGCTCTTCGAGCTGGGCGGGGGGTTCTGGAAGAAAACGACCGATGTGGTCGATGAGCCTCGCCTGCTGGCCATCGCCATTCACGTCCCCTTGGGCGGGAAGGAGGCGGCCGCCGAGCTGCGTGGACTGCAGGCCACGGTGGCTACCGTACGGAACCGGTTGGCTGTCGCCTCAACCGACTTCCGGCAGGCTGAGGCGACCGGATTCCATCCAGGGCGCACGGCTGAAATCCTCGACGTTGGGGGACCGATCGGCATCGTTGGCGAAGTGCATCCGGCAACGCTTGCCAGGTTCGACCTGCCGGGCCGGGTGGTCGCCGCGGAAGTGCTGTTCGATCGCCTCGCGGCGGGTGGGGAGGTGACGCCCCAGGCCCGCCCGCTCCCGCGGTTTCCCGGCGTTCGGCGCGACCTTACGATCGTAATTCGGGGCAAGACCGCCAGTAACGATCTCGTGCAAGTAATCCGCCAGCTGGGCGGTTACACGTTGCGGGAGATCTCTATGGTCAGTGAATACCAGGGGCCCCAGCTGGGGGCTGGCGCCCGCAGCCTGTCGTTCCGCCTGCAGTACCAGGCTGATGATCGGACGCTGACCAACGAGGAAGTTGCCACATTACAGCAACGCATCATTGACGGTCTCAAGCAGCGGTTCGCTGCCGAGGTGCGGTCCTGATGGACTTCCTGGACCTGATCATCGTGACCATCCTTCTGGTCAATGTCGCGCTGGGATGGGCGTTTGGCCTGGTGCGGCGGGTCGTGGCCTTTGCCGGGCTCTTCGCCGGTATCGGCGCCGCGACCCTGACCAGCGCGAATACCTCCGCGTACATCGGCACGACCTTTGGGATCACCTCAGCGCTCTGGGCGCATGTGATCACCTACACCGTCATCGTGACGGCGGCCATCCTCCTCTTCGAGGTGCTGGGCGCCGTCTACCAGCGCTATCTGGACATGCTGATCGCGCCCGCCTTCGATCGGTTGACGGGCATCCTCACCGGTGCCGTGGTGGGGGCCTTCGAGATCACGGTGATCCTCATCATCGGTGTGGGCATCGTCAAGGCCCAGTTGCCGGCAGGCTACGCGTCGCCGCCGGCCTTCATTACCGCCCAGGACTGGTTCAATAACTCGCTCTTCGCGCCACACTTCTACGGCCTCGAGCCGTTGACTCGGGTCATCTTCTCGCTCGTGCTGCCCAGCAGCATCAGCGGCTACTTCACGCAACTTCTCGGCGCGCACTAACTAAACGCGCGGATGCGCTGTCTCTTGGCCTGAAGGCCGCTGGATCTGCTAAGCAAGCAGGCGTGAACCTGACCACACCGAGGCTTCGACGTAGCTTCTTTGCCCGAGATCCGGTAATCCTTGCCCGGGACCTGCTCGGTCGCATCCTCTTTTACCGGACAACGGATGGCTTACTGGCGGGACGGATCGTCGAGACCGAGGCGTACACCGGGGCGGCCGACCCCGCTTCCCACGCGTTCCGAGGTCGGACCGCTCGCAACACGGTCATGTTCGGCCCAGCCGGGTATGCCTACGTCTACTTCAGCTATGGGATGCACTACTGCCTGAATGTCACCGCCGAGCGGCGCGGTACGGCCGGGGCAGTCCTTCTCCGCGCTCTGGAGCCGCTGGCCGGCATCGACCTGATGCGAGCGCAGGGCGACCACGGCCCGGAGCCCAAGCTGCTCAGCGGTCCAGGCAAGATCGGGCGTGCCTTTGGTCTCGGCCTGCGGGACAACGGACGCGATTTCACCCGCGGCCCACTTGGGATCTCCGCGGGCACGGCCATCCCGGATGGTCAGGTGGCTGTTTCGCGGCGGGTCGGCATCTCGCGCGCCGTGGACTTTCCCTACCGCTTCGCCGTTGTGGGGAGCCGGTCGGTCTCGGGATCGGTTCCCAGCGCTCGCTAGCCTCGTTACTCGCAGCGCCTCTTCCGCGTTATTCGGCATATGGCAGACGAAAGCGGAAGAAGGCTGATTAACGTGCCCCGAGTTGCCGTGTTGGCGACCGCATGCACGATCGTTCTAGCCGCCTGCGCCGGAACATCGGCAGGCTCCAAGGGCTCACCGTCGACCCATCAGAGGGGAGCTTCGACGAAGACCGCAGGGACGATCGTGTTCGTGAACGATAAAGACGGGAACCCGACCAACCCAGACTACGATGAATCGATTTACGTGATAAATGCGGATGGGACCGGCCTGCGTCCGCTTCTACATGGGTCCTGGGTTGACTCACCTACGTGGTCGCCCGACCGGAGCAGGATCGCGTTTGCGAAACAAAGCGGATCGCAGTCTGACATCTATGCAATAAATGTCGACGGTTCCCATCTCACCCGATTGACTAACGATGGAGCCGACTTCGGTCCGGCGTGGTCGCCAGCTGGCGACCAGATCGGCTTCCTGAAGGACGAAGGCACCGCTGGGACCAGCATCTACGTCATGAAAACTGACGGCAGTCAGCCGGGCTGGGTCGCCGCCACCCAAGGCGCTGCCTGGCGCCTCTCCTGGTCGCTTGACGGCAAGAAGATCGCCTTCGAAAGCCCGGAGAACGGTGTGACGAGCATAGAGGTAGTGTCCGCCCAGACGAGTGGCGTGAATTCTGGAGTGGCCGTCACAGCCGGTGAGACACCAGCTTGGTCACCAGACGGCAAATTGCTTGCCTTCGTAAAGGAAGGTCATGTCTACATCAGCATGAGCGATGGAACGGCCCAACGGCGCGTGTCCACAAGTGACCAGCACTACTATTGGCCCTCGTGGGCGCCCGATGGACGCTCGCTGGCGGTTGATGGAGATGCAACGGGTGCGATGCAGATCTATGTGATCGCTGTAGACGGCAGCGGGCAGCGCCAGCTCACAACACTGCCGGGTGCGAGCTTCTCGCCTGCTTGGACGGGTCCAAACGCTTAG
>VBEN01000048.1 GCA_005881175.1 Chloroflexota bacterium | reverse complement strand
GAAAGAAGGTAAGTCTCTACGTTCATGGACCTTTCGAAACTTGTCCGGTTGGGGTCAGCCGAGCAACCCACTGATCAGTGCGATCGCGACCAGGACCATGACACCAGCAGCGGCGAACTGCAGCGGCCGCTGGGGCACCCAGGCACCGAGCCGATTTCCCAGCCCGACAGCGATGCCGGCCACGGCCCACAGTGCGAGGGTGGCGGAGACGAAGATGACGACCGCGGATTGATAGCGGGCCTGCAAGGCCGCCGTGGCCAGTTGGGTGAGGTCTCCCCACTCGGCGACGAAGACGACCGAAAAGGCGGTCACGAAGGGGCGGCGGTGGCGCCGCTCCTCCCGCTCGAGTTCGCGCTGGTCATCGACCTCCTTGTGTCTCACGAGGTTTTGCCGGACCAGGAGTGCGGCCATTACGAGAAACAGAAGTCCCGCGCCGATCCGGATCGGTTCTCGGGGCAGCAAGCTGAGCAATGAGCCAGCCGCGACCGCGACGGCACTCTGGACGACGAAGGCGGCGGCCGACCCCAGGAAGATTGGTAGCGGGCGGTGGCGGGTCGCCAGGACCAGCGCCGCCAGCGCCGTCTTGTCCGGAAGCTCGAGCAAGAAGATGAGGGTGAAAACGGTTAGGCCCAGGCCCAATGCATGGGTCACGGGACGAGTCTAGCGACGCTTTGGGCCGATCAGTGGAGCCAGAGCGGGAAGGAGAGGCAAAAGACCAGTAGGCCGAATGCCACTGTGCGCATCGTCAGCCCGCCAGAGCCATGGGTTCTTGACCGGCGGGATAGTTGACCTTGGCGCCGAAGCGATAGCCCACCCCGCGCTTGGTCTGGATGTAGACCGGCTTGCTGGCGTTCGGTTCGATCTTGCTGCGCAGCCGCGAGATATGCACCCGCAGCCCTTCCTCGTACGCTTCCTCGTCGCCGGCCCAGGCCTTGGCCAGCAGGGTCTCGTTGGTGACGACCCTGCCCGCGTTGCGGACCAGGAGGAACAGCAGCTTGGATTCGGTCGGCGTCAGGGTGACCTGTTGGCCTTTGACCCGCGCCCAGTGCTGCACGAAGTTGATCTGTAGATCCTGGTCGATGACGACTTCCGGCTGTTCGACGCCGGCGGACTCGCCATAACGGCGCAGCACGCGCTGCACCCGGGCGACCAGCTCTTCTTTCTCGAAGGGCTTGACGATGTAGTCCTCGGCGTACATCTGCAGGCCCTCGACCTTGCTTTCGACCGCGGCGACGGCGCTCAGGATGACGATCGGGACGTCCAGGTGGCTCTTGATCCGGCGGCACAGCTCGAAGCCATCCATCTCGGGCATCATCAGGTCGACCACGACCAGGTGCGGAATGCCCTCGTGCAGTTTCCGCAACGCCTCGGGCCCGCTGCCCGCGGTCATGACTTCATAACCGGCGTGCTCGAGGATCCGCTTGAGGATCTCCCGCGCCATGGCGTCGTCGTCGACGATCAGAATCCGGTAGCGGTTGACGATGTTTAACCCCTCTCTTCCGGCCGCCATCGCCCGTCGCGCTGCGGACCGGCCACCATGGATTTGGACCTGCTGCTGCTGGCTCAGGTCCGACTGGAGAGCCGGCAATGATATATGGCCCTCGTCATGCATTTCCTTACGATTCCTCTTTACGATGTGATGACTCTTGTCGCGTCAGGGTCACACCAGCAAGCGCACACCGGGTGACCATCTCACCTTAGAGAGGGGGGATTACGGCCGCCGTTACACGGCCGTTCCGCAGAGAAGAAAAGAGGCGCGAGCGGTGCCCCTCGCGCCCCTTTGCGGCAAGCCTAGAACCATCGCCGCCCGGGTGAATCGGTCGCACGGACCAATCGAGGCAGGCTGAACGGCAAGCCCCCACCCCGGCCCTCCCCGAGCGCGGGATTGAGACAGGCGCTAGAATCTCAGACGCCCTCGCCCGGGTGGTGGAATTGGTAGACACGCAGCTTTGAGGGGGCTGTGAGCGCAAGCTTGTAAGGGTTCAAATCCCTTCCCGGGCAGAGCCTCTATCAGCGTGAGCCTCAGCACCCTGTTTCTGCGCTTTCGCTATCCGCGTCATCGATTCGGACCAGGGTTCCGCGGACCGGCGGGGCTACGTATCCGCGGCAAGGGCCAGGTCATCTTCGGGCGCGACGTCTCCATCAGCAATACGTCGGGGCGCACCGCCCTGTTGACCTTTGGCCGGGATGCCCGAATCGAGATCGGCGACCGGGTTGAAATCGACGGTGCCGGGCTGATGTCCGCCACCACCATCGTGGTCGGCGACGATGCCATCCTCGGCGCCTGTCTGGTCGTGGACACCGACTTTCACGCGATCGGCCCCTCGCGACGGCAGCCGGGGGAGGCAGCGAGTCGCCGGCCCATCCGCATCGGCCGCCACGCCTGGATCCAGGGCAAAGCCACCATCCTCAAAGGTGTGTCCATTGGCGACGAGGCCGTCGTCCGCTGGGGATCGCTGGTCACCGCCGATGTCGCACCGAGGGCGGTCGTAATGGGGAACCCGGCGCTCGAGGTCGAAGAGCGCTAGGCGCTGACGACGGCGCCCTGGATGTTGCAGTAGGTGTTCCGCACCTGGTTTCCAAGGACGATCAGCGTCACCAGCACGACGATGACGATCAAGCACATGATCAGGGAGTACTCGATCAGGGCCTGGCCATTCTCGCTGTCACGCCAGCCTATGAGCATCCGGATGCGGGCAGCGAGCAGGGTGATCATCTTTTTTTGGCCGCTGGCAAACGGCGTCGTAGCCCGAGTATGAGTCCTATAACGGACTCAAGCCTTGCTTTCAGACGGGTCGTGCCCCGATCGTGGCCGTTTCGTAACGGCTAGCGGGTACTCGAGCGCTGCACGAGATAGGTGACGACGGCCAGGTATTCCTCGGAATCGGCCGAACCCACCCAGCGGGTATCGTCCGTGGTCCGCCCGAAGAGGGCGAAGAGCTCGCTCAGAGTCAGCTTCTCGGACATCATGATATCTAGTTTGTACTTAATCTAACATGGAGAGTATCATAAGTGGCGTAGGCCGCGCCAGTCTCAGCGGGCGTTGTTCCGCTGAACTAGGTAAAGGACGACGGCCAGGTATTCTTGCGAATCCGCCGAAGCCACCCAGCGGGTGTCCTCAGCCTGGCGGCCGAAAAGGCTGAAGACGTCGGACATCGTGAGGCGCTGTGGCTCTTCCAGCATGGTCGTCACCCGGGTTCGTCCCGATGCAGGTGAAACGAGTGGCTGCGCGCGATCCTTTCACGCAGAGTGACGAGCCGGCCACGAGTCGGCAGAAGGGCGTTCACGAGATTAGGCGGAGTGCCGCTGGGTACAATCCGGGCAGGTCAGATGTTGTTCTTTGACTGGCACTACCTGCTCTACGTGGCACTGCCGATCATGGCGCTGAGCTTCATCGCGAGCAGCTGGGTCAAGAGCACCTATCGGCGGTACTCGCAGGTGCGCAATTCGAGCGGCCTGACGGGTGTCGACGTGGCCCGCCGGATTTTGACCGGGGCCGGCCTCAATGACGTGACCATTCAGGTCATCGAGGGGGAGCTGAGCGACAACTACGACCCCCGTACCAAGACGCTGAACCTCTCGCGCGAGGTCGCGACCGGTAGCTCGGTCGCCGCCGAAGCGGTGGTCGCCCACGAGATCGGCCATGCCCAGCAGGATCGGCAGGGATACTTCGCGATGCACTGGCGCTCCGATCTGGTCCCCGCCGCGAATCTCGGCTCGCAGGCTGGTCCGTTCATCGTGATCGCCGGAATCCTGCTGTCGGCCTTTACCGGAAGCGTGATCGGGTTCTACGTGGCGCTGGCCGGCCTGGCCCTGTTCGCCAGCGTCGTCGCCTTTCAGCTGATCACCACGCCGGTCGAGTTGAACGCGAGCCGCCGGGCGCTCCGGCTGCTGGCCGAAAACGGGGTGATCTTTCCCGAGGAGCAGGATGGTGCGCGCCGGATGCTGCGCGCCGCCGCCTTCACCTACTGGGTGGCGCTGTTTGGTGCCCTGCTGACCTTGCTCTACTACGCATCCATCGTTTTCGGAAACCGCCGCAATAACTGACCGCGCGGCGTTCGCCACCGCGGATCCGGCGGAGATCCGGTCCCGGCTCGCGGCGATAGGGGAGGCGCCGTACCGCGCCGAACAGGCCCAGCAGTGGTTCTGGCAGAGGCTGGTCCCATCCTTCGGCCAAATGCGAACGCTGCCGGTGCCGGCGCGCCGTCAGCTGGAGAAGGTGTACGCCTTCACCACCGTGACGCCACACGTCAAGCGGGTCGCCGACAACGGCAAGACGGTCAAGTATCTCCTCCGCCTGGCGGATGGGCGGACGATCGAGACGGTCGTGATGCAGTACGATGCCACCGCGCGGTCGAGGGCACGGACCACCATCTGCGTCAGCTCGCAGGTAGGCTGCCCCATCGGCTGCACTTTCTGCGCCACGGGACGCTCGGGCTTCGACCGGAATCTCAGCGAGGCGGAGATCGTCGACCAATTCCTGACGGCGAGCCGCGACCTCGCCGAAGGGCAGCGCGCCCTGACCAACGTCGTCTTCATGGGGATGGGAGAGCCGCTCAACAACTACGCGGCCGTGGTGAGGGCGATCCGCCGTTGGGCGGCGCCGGACACACTCAACTTCAGCCCGCGGCGGGTGACCATCTCGACCATCGGGCTGGTTCCCTTCATCGAACGGCTCAGCACTGAAGGGCTGCCCGTCAACCTGGCCATCTCCCTGCACGCGCCCGACGACGAGCTGCGGAGCAGCATGATTCCGGTGAACCGGAAGTACCCGATCGCGGCCATCGTCGGGGCCGCTCGTGCCCATGCCGAGCGCACCGGGCGGCGCATCAGTTATGAGTACGTGCTGCTCCGGGGTGTGAACGACAGTGTCGAGCAAGCGAAGCGGCTGGCGGTCCTGGTCAAGCACCGCCTCAGTCACGTCAACCTGATTCCGATGAACCCGGTCGAGGGCAGTCCGCTGGCGCCCCCGTCGAAGCAGCGGGCGCAGGCGTTTCAATCGGTCCTGCAAGCGGCGGGGATCTCGACGACGATCCGGGCGACTCGCGGCCTCGACATCGATGCGGCCTGTGGCCAGCTGCGCGCCCGTCAGGTGCAGACGGTCTTAGCGCCGGCCTGATGCCGACTCTTCGCGGCGTCTTCTTTGATGCCGGGAATACCCTCGTGGTCGAGGAGCCGGGCAAGCATCTGTGGGAAATGGCGATCAAGCCGCTCCCGGGTGCGCTCGACCTGCTGGTGGCGCTCAAGCCCCGCTATCGATTGGGGGTTATTTCCAACACCGTCGGGTCGGGCGACGCTGAGCTGGCGGCGGCGCTGGATAAAGCCGGCTTGCGAGATCTGATCGACGCGCTGGTCACGTCCAGAGACTTTGGTAAAGCCAAGCCCGATCCGGCTATCTACGTCGAGGGTGCGCGCCGCCTGGGCGTTCCCCTGGGGACGACCTGCATGGTCGGTGACCGGCTCGACACGGACATCGCCGGGGCCCTCAATGCGGGAATCCCCGCGGTCTGGTTGAAGCATCCGGGGGCGGTGATGAGCGGCGGCCCGTCGCCCACCCATACGATCACCCGGCTCGGCGATTTGCCGGCATGGCTGGAGACAATGAGCGTGCCACCCGTCTTACCCGCGTAACATCCTCGTTTTCGGGGACGAAGGGATTGGCGGCCTCGCGTCGATATACTCAGGAAGTCCGATGAAACGTCTGTTTTTGAGCCTGCTCACGATGGTCGCCGTGGCGGCCTGCGCCTCGCCGCTCGCCAAGGCCGAGACGCCGGAGCAGGCGCTCGCCGGCGCGGCGCAACGCGCGAGCCAGCTCCACTCGGCGAAGTTCGACATGCAAGCGACCGTCAACATGACCTTCCCTCCGCAGATGGGCCAGATTTTCGGTCAGACCGGATCGTCCACCGGCTCGATGACGGTCGCGGTGACCGGAAACGGGGAGGCTCAGTTCCCCGATCGCTATCACGCCACGATGAACGTCAAGATGGGCGGACTCTCTCTCGCCACCGAAGTGGTGGTCGCCAACGGCAAAGCCTACGTCAAGAATCCGCTGACCCAAAAGTGGGAGGCCTCGACGCAATCGGGCAGTCTGACCGACCAACTGGGCCAGCCTGACCCGCTCTCCTATGACCAGTTCTTGAAGAACGTGAAGTCGGTCAAGGACCTGGGCGATACGACGCTGGACAAGGTGACCGTCCGCCATCTCCGTCTGGCCCCGGACAAAGACAAGCTGATCGCAAGTCTGAACAGGTTGGGCAAGAACCCGCAGGCCGCGGCCGCCATGAAGCAAGTGCTGGATAGCGGCACGATGGCGATCGAGGTCTGGTTCGGAAAGGACGATCACCTGGTCCGTCGGATGAATGTCAACCTTGATTACAACATCGACCTCAACCAATTGATGGGCTCGTTGGGGACATCGGCGGGCGCATCCGGCAGCCGCCTGCCGGCCGGATCCACCATCCACGCCAGCGCCCAGGTGGTCATCAACTACCACGACTTCGACGCGCCGGTCACGATCAGCGTCCCGACCGTCTCCTAGTGCTGGTCGCGCCCTCGCTCTTATCGGCCGACTTCAGCCGGCTGGGAGAAGAAGTGGCTGCCCTCGAGCAGGCCGGTGCCGATTGGGTGCACTTCGACGTGATGGACGGCCACTTCGTTCCCCCCATCACGATCGGTCCGCGCACGGTCGAGCATTGCCGGCGCTACGCGAAGCTGCCCTTTGACGTCCATTTGATGATCGAGAACCCGGAGCGCACCATTGAGGCCTTTCGCGACGCCGGGGCCACCAGCCTGTCGGTCCACGTCGAAGCGACCCGGCACATCCACCGGGTGCTCGACACGATCCGCAAGGCCGGCCTTCGACCGGGGGTCTGCCTGAACCCCGGGAGCCCGCTCGGGCTGGTCGAGCCGGTGCTCAAGGACGCGGACCTGCTGGTGATGATGTGTGTCAATCCCGGGTGGGGCGGCCAGAAGTTCATCGACGGCAGCCTGGATCGGATCAAGGCGGCGCGATCGCTCCGGGACCGGCTCAATCCCGAGCTGGACATCGAGATCGACGGGGGCGTCACCGCGGAGACTGGCCGGCAATCGATTGAGGAAGGGGCGACGGTGCTCGTCGCCGGCAACTTCGTCTACACGCATCCGCAGGGGAAGAAGGCCGCAATCGACCAGCTTCGCTAGCCCAGGCCTGACGGTATTCCACCGGACGGCAAGTTACACCGTTGGTGACGGTTGCAGCACGGCCCTCCCTACGGGCCGCCTGGTGGTTTCAGTTCCGCGATGTCCGGCTCGGCCGGGTGGCGCTCACGCTGGCGCTCAGCATCGGTCTCATGGCGCTTGCCCTGCACGTGCCATCCTTTCTGCCGTCCGGCGCGGACCTGGCGGACAGCGGACAGCGTGCCTACGCCCGCAACATCTGGCAGGAGAGCCAGACCAGCCTGGCGCTGGTTGCGATCGTGCTTCCCTGGCTGGTGTATGGGCTGCTCTGGCAAGGGGCGCCCTGGGGTCGGCGGATTCTGCTGGTGCTGGCGACGGTCGGGGTGGTTGGAACCACCTGGCTGGCGCTGCTCAGCGCGCAGAGCTATTCCGCGCTTCCCCGGCAGGTTCCCGGCGTCGTCGACCATGTGCAAGGCCGCACCATCTGGCTGCAGGACGGGGCCAACTACTACCTTGTTCTGTCCGATGCCGAGCTCCGATCCGCTCAGCCCTGGCTTCGCTCCGGAACCGCGGTGACCCTATGGATCGCGCCGCGCGGGCACGTGGGATCGATCGCCGAGGATGAGTTGGGTCGATCGGCCGGGAACTAGACGGACTTCGCCTGGGTCCGGAGGCAGCGGGTGCAGACCAGAGCCGTTTGTGACCGGCCGTCGATGGTGACCCGCGCCTTATGCAAATTCGGCATGAACCGGCGCTTCGTGTGCACTTTCGAGTGACTCACGTTGTGCCCGTACTGGGGTCCCTTTCCGCAGATTGCGCAGCGTTGTGCCATGGTGTTGGTTTGCTTCTATGCCCCCGAGTCATCGCGTATGATTGGGGCGAAATCAGCGTCACATAGTAGCACACGAATGGACTCAAAGACCAAGGCCAACCCGCCGCGGACCGGGAAGCCGCCGAGGACGCTGATACAGGCCAGGGACCTCGGGCGGATCGAGGTGTCGCGCCACGTCGTTGCCACGATTGCCGGCCACGCAGCCGCCGGATGCTATGGCGTCGTGGGGATGGCCGCCCGCGGGCTGCGCGACGGGCTCGCCGAGCGACTGCACCGCGACAAGCTGCACCGCGGCGTCGAGGTC
>VBEN01000047.1 GCA_005881175.1 Chloroflexota bacterium | reverse complement strand
ACATCCTTCGGGGCGTCGACCTCAATCTCGAGCAAGGGGCTTTTACCTGCCTGATCGGTCCCAATGGCGCAGGGAAGTCCACCCTGCTGCGGACAGTTTGTGGGCTGCTGAAGCCGCGTGGTGGCCGCATCCTGTTCCGAGGGAAGGACATCGGCGGGCAGCGGCCCGATCTCCTCTTCCGGGCCGGCATCGCCCACGTGCCCCAGGGCCGGAGTACATTCCCGCAAATGAACGTTTGGGAAAACGTGGTCAT
>VBEN01000046.1 GCA_005881175.1 Chloroflexota bacterium | reverse complement strand
TGAAGCGGCTTTACCTGGGGCAAGCAGCGGAACCGGAGCAGCCAGCCCCCGACGGTGAGCCAGACGCTCGCAGGGTCCTCTGATCCGGATGACAGAAACCTATGATGTCGTCGTCGCCGGGGCAGGCCACAACAGCTTGATCACGGCCGCCTACGCTGCCAGGGCGGGGTTTCGGGTGCTCGTGCTCGAGGCCAACGAACAAATCGGCGGCGACGCCACCAGTGAACCGCTGACGCTTCCCGGATTCCTGCACGATTCCTGCGCCAGCGCCCACAACCTGATCCAGACCAATCCGATGCTGCGGAACAACGAACTGCAGCTGGATCGACATGGGCTCGAATACATCCGGCCAGATCCGGTCGTCGTCATGCCGTTTCTCGACGGTGAAACGCTCACCATGTCGCTCGACCTGGAACGGACGGCGGCAGAGCTGGCGCGTTTCTCAGCTCACGACGCCAAGGCGTACCGGGGTCTGCTGGCCGATTGGGAGCTAATGGCGCCCGTGGTCGGAGAGGAGCGGGCCAACCCGCCACGGTTGCCGAGCGAGGTCGCCGCGCGCACCGAAGCAAGTCCAATGGGTCCAGCGATGGAACGGATCCGACGATGCAGCGCCCTCGACGTGATCAATGAACGTTTTGAGGAACCTCACGTGCGCGCGTTCTTTGCCTGGATGGCGTTCATGACCGTGGAAGCCATCGACCAGCCGGGTAGCGGGCTCCTCGCCTTCTCGCTGGTAGCTGGACGGCAGCGCTCCGGCTGGACGACCCCACGCGGCGGATCGATCCGGCTACCGCTTGCCCTCGCAGCCGTGATCGAGGAGGCCGGCGGGAGGGTTATGACCTCAAAGCCGGTTCGGCGGATCCTCCTTGAGGGCGGCCGTGCGGTGGGCGTGGAGACCGCGGATGGTTCCCGCTTCGAGGGCCGCCGAGCCGTCGTGTCGACCATCCACGTCAAGCACCTTCTCGGCATGGTTGGGGAGCAGCACCTGCCAGCCCCTTTCATCGACAGCATCAATCGCTGGAAGCCGAGCATTGGCATGTTCGCAACCCACTACGCCCTGTCCGAAGCGCCCCGCTTCGGTGCGGGAGGCGGCCGCGAGAGCGTTGCGGTGGCCGCCTTGGAGTCTGTCGACGAGCTTTGTGCGCTCCTCGCTGACGAGCGATCCGGTCGAATTCACCTCGACGAGCCGGTCCTGCTGGTGATCACGTCAAGCCTGGTCGATGCCAGCCGGGCGCCGGCCGGCCACCACACGTTCAAGGTGGTCACGTTCGTCCCGTACGACCTCCAGGGCGGGTCGCAACGCTGGGATGACCTCAAAGCTGAGGTCTCGGCCACGCTCTTCGAGAAACTCTGCCGGCTGTCGCCCAACCTTTCACGGCGGATCGTGCTGGCTGAGCATGTGGAGAGTCCCCTCGACATGGAGCGAAGGAACCCGGCCAACTGGCACGGTTCCTGTCACGGCGGCGCCGCGACGCCCGATCAGACCGGGTATTTCCGTCCAGCGGCCGGTTGGTCGTCTTACCGGACGCCTATCGAGGGGCTCTATCAGACGGGCGCCTGTACCCACCCGGGCGGATCGATATCCGGCCTCCCCGGACGCAACTGCGCCAGCGTCTTACTGGGAGACCTCGGTTCGAGCCTGAACGAGGTGATCGGGATTAAGAGCCTGGCGGCGAAGCCGTGAACGAGCCGCATTTCAGCGCGGCACAGGTGCTCGCCGGCGGTGCCGGGGATGCCCAGCTGATCCAGGTCCACGCAGAGTCTCGATGGGAAGGCGGAATGGGGAGCGAGGTTAGGGCCGGTCGACACCGCTTCATCGCCGACGAGCCCGCAAGCCGAGGCGGCGAGGACCGAGGTCCGACACCGCTGCAGCTCGTCCTCTCCGGGTTGTGCGCTTGCGAAACCGTGACCATGCGGCGCCTGTCCGAAAAGCTTCGAATGCGGGTGGACGGCTTCGAAATCGCCGCCTCCGGCGTCATCGATGCGCGGGGCCGCAACGCGGAGGCGCCGGTGCCGGCGCACTTCCTTGGGATCGAGGTCCGGGCCCGCGTGCGCACCCCCGAGCCAGCCGAGCGCCTCGAGCGGCTCAAGGAGCTGGTCGAGCGCCATTGTCCGGTTGCGACCTTACTGCAGGCCGCTCCTCTGGCGTTCGATTCTGTATGGGAGAAGGTGGAATGACGTGAGCGCGTTGGAAACGACGAACCGGGTGCAGGTGGCCGCCTCCCACTGGCGGCCGCGTTTCGTCGCCAACGGGATCGATGTCAATGACTTCGATGACACGGTCGTAAAGACGACGGAATGGAAGGACTGGGGACCGAACTGGAAAGCGGTCGGCGAGATGCACGAGGCGCTGGGCCTCGGGGCGGAGGCACACGGGCGAACCCTCTCCGCGACGCAAGCCTATCAACGCGCCGCCTGGTCGTATCACCTGGGCAAGTTCCTCTGGTTCGAAGATCTTCATCTCCACGCTGAGCTTCGTGACCGGGCCGTCTCCGTCTACCGGAGGGCACTACCCCACCTCGCCCCGCCAGCCGAGCGCCTCGAGATCCCCTTCGAAGGCCGGATCGTCCCAGCCAATCTGCGGCGGCCGGCAGGCCTTGACCGACCGCCCCTGGTACTCCTGGTCCCAGGGCTCGATTCATCCAAGGAAGAGCTTTATGCCATCGAACAGGATTTCCTTTTTCGAGGGATGGCGACCCTCACGATCGACGGTCCGGGTCAGTCCGAGAACGCGGTTCACTTCGCCATCCGCCCGAACTGGGAGACCGTGATCACACCGGTACTCGATCACCTCGACCAGCTTCAGCCTGGGGTCGATCTCGGCCGCATCGGGTTGATGGGGATCAGCATGGGTGCGATCTACGGCCCACGAGCGGCGGCTCATGAAAAGCGTCTTCGGGCGGTCGTCGGACTGGCCGGTCCCTACAACCTCGGTGAATGCTGGGACGGGTTGAATCCGCTGACCAAGGGCGGCTACATCTTTTATACGAAGTCGGGGGACGAGGGGGAGGCCAAGCGCAAGGCCTTCACGTTCAACCTCGAAGGTGTTCTAGGCCGGGTCACCCAGCCCTTGCTCGTGATCCATGGGGCGCGCGACCGACTGTTCCCGCCCGCGCAGGCCGAGAGGATTGCGCGCGAAGCACCCGCTGCCACCCTTGTGATGTATCCGGATGGCAACCACGTCTGCAACAACATCGCGTACAAATACCGGCCGTTGATGGCGGACTGGATGAAGGACCGGTTGGGCTAAGCCAGCAGCCCAACCCGAAGCTCGTTCGCTGGGCTACTCTTTTCGTTGGGAGCGATTCCGCTGACTTCGTCCAATCCCGACCCGGCCTTGCTCGCGGCGCTGGCTGCAGCGGTCGAGCGCGATCCAGCGTCCATTCCAATCCGGCTGCACCTCGCCCAGCTGCTGCTCGCCTCCGGTGCCGAGGGCTCAGCGCTCGAGCACTTCTCGACGATCATCGAAGGCGATCCCGCGAACCTCGAGGCGCTCCGTGGAGCGGCGGCGGCAGCCGACGCGGTCGGCGACCGCCAGCGGGCCGCCGGTTACCGCAGACGTCTCGAGGAGATCGGCGGGACGAGCCCGCCCGGCACTGAGGCGAGTGCTTCGACCGCACCGCAAACGGCGGGCCAGCAGGCCGTACCGGTGGAGGCCGACTCGGCGACGGGCTCAGCGTGGTGGGAGGTGCTGACGCCGGAGGTGACGCTGAACGATGTCGGCGGCATGGAGGACGTCAAACGCCGCATCACTGTTGCCTTTCTCGGTCCGCTGCGCAATCCCGAGCTGCGGCAGGCATTTGGAAAATCGTTGCGCGGTGGTCTGCTGCTTTACGGGCCGCCCGGTTGCGGCAAGACGTTTCTCGCCCGCGCGGTCGCGGGGGAGATGGGCGCCCGCTTCATCCCGATCGGCCTGGCTGATGTGCTGAGCATGTGGCTGGGACAGAGCGAGCGGCACCTCCACGAGCTGTTCCAGACGGCCCGGCGCAACGCTCCCTGCATCCTCTTCTTCGATGAACTCGATGCCATCGGCCTCAAACGTAGCCAGCTGAGCCATAGCGCCGGCCGTAACGTCGTCAACCAGCTGCTCGCCGAGCTCGATGGCATCGGGTCCCGTAACGAAGGTGTGTTCACGCTCGGAGCAACGAATCATCCCTGGGACGTCGATTCGGCACTGCTCCGCCCGGGCCGTTTTGACCGCCTGGCACTCGTCGCTCCGCCTGACCAGAAGGCGCGGGAGGCGATCCTTCAGTACCACCTGCGCGACCGCCCGGTCGGAAGCCTCGATCTCGCCACGGTAGCGCGGCGTACTGACAGCTTCTCGGGAGCTGATCTGGCCCATGTGTGTGAAACCGCCGCCGAGCTGGCGATGGAGGCCTCCATGGACGCGGGTGCTGTGCGTCCGATCGACGCGAAAGATTTCGATCAGGCCCTAAAGCAGGTCCGCCCCAGCACGACGGCGTGGTTCGAGACGGTTCGTAATTTCGTCATGTTCGCGAACGAGGCCGGCCTCTACGACGATCTCCTGGCCTACATGCGGGCCCACAAGCTGGTTTGAACGACCCGGCGGCAATGCTGCTCTCCCAGGGGACGCAGCTCAACACCATCGGACGCTACGACGCGGCGGTGCCGTTGCTCAGCAAGGCGATCGCCGCACAGCCGGAGGCGGCCGAGCCACATTGTGAGCTGGCCTTCGCCCTGCTCCATCTGGGCCGCGCCAACGATGCCCTCAAAGAAGTGGGAGTGGCGGCATCGCTCGACCCGCAATACGAGCGTCCGCATCGGCTGCGCAGCATCATCCTCAATGAGCTCGGCCTGCACAAGGAATCGGTCGGCGCGGCGGAAACCGCCGTGCGACTGGCGCCGGACCTGCCGGAGGCGCTTTACGTGCTGGGCTCCGCGCAACTGCGGGCCAAGCACGTCGATGCCGCCGGGCGGACGGCCGATAACCTGGTGCGCATCGCGCCGGCCCTAGCGTTCTCCCACCTCCTCGCTGGCCAGGTAGCGATCCGACGCAAGCAGTGGAAGAAGGCTGAGGACGCGAACCGGCGAGCACTGCAAATCGAACCCACCCAACAAGTCGCGCTCAACAACCTCGGGGTCGCCCTGCAGGGTCAGCGACGCACGAAAGAGGCCCTCGAGATCTATCAGCGGGCCGCGCAACTGAACCCCAATGATCCCATCGCCAAAGGGAACATCGTGCGACTGGTGCGGCCGGTGAGTGGGCTCGGGGTCGTCCTGGACGTCGTTCGGATGGTGGCGATCCCCTGGACCATCCCGATCATCCTGATCCGGCTCACCGTCCAATTCATCGCCAGCGCGCGGCGGCGCTCCCAACTCCGGGCCGGCGCCCAGCTGTACTACGACCGCGAATGGCTCGGCTCCCGCTGGCAGCTTTGGCGGGTCCTGGTGGCCGCTCTCGTTTTCGCGCTCGGCTATGCGGCCCTGGGGATCCTTCAACTTCGAGGCTGGAGCTTGGTCAGCACAGGGATCCCGGTCCTGGTGCTGTTGCTGGTTTGCATCGGGATCGCTTTCAGCGCGATCCTCGGGCGTCTCCCCGCGGAGATCGGCCGCCGGTGGCGCGCGCTTCGACCGTCAGGCCACGATAAATGAGCTGAACCCAGCCAGTGCGGTGGCTGCGTATGCCTTGACAGGCATATGCTTGATGACGTATATTCGTTCAAATTGAACGCGCTTGCTGCCCTCGCCGAACCAAATCGCCTCCTCATCGTCGAGCTCCTGCGCAAGGGGCCCCGACCGGTGGGAGAAATCGCCAGCAAGCTCCACCTCAACCAGCCGCAGGTCTCCAAGCACCTTCGGGTGCTCAGCGACGCCGGTGTGGTCGAGGTCCGCCCGATTGCCCAGCAACGCGTCTACAACCTGCGGCCACAAGCGTTTCGCGAGCTCGACGACTGGCTCGAGTCCTACCGCCGCCTCTGGGACGACCGCCACGACCGGCTGAATGACTATCTGCGGAAAGCAGAAGAGGAGAAGAAGCATGGCAGAGCAAACTAAGACCACCTCGAAGCTCAGCTTGCCGTCGGACCGGGAGATCGTCGGCAGCCGCATCATGGACGCGCCTCCCGAACTGGTGTTCAAGGCCTACACCGATCCCGAGCTCATCCCGCGGTGGTGGGGCCCGAGACGCTACGCCACCACCGTTGACAAGATGGACCTGCGACCGGGGGGTGTCTGGCGATTCGTCCACCGGGCGGCCGACGGCGGCGAGTATGCCTTCAACGGCGTCTACCGCGAAATTGTTCCGCCGAAGCGCCTCGTCTACACCTTCAATTACGAAGGCGCGCCGGGCCACGAAGCGGTAGAGACGGTGACGTTCGAAGAAGCCGAGGGTGGTAAGACGAGGATGACCGATCACCTGCTGTTCGAGACCCGTGAGGAGCGCGATGGGATGCTCAACTCCGGGATGGAGGAGGGCGCGGCCGAAACCATCGACCGCCTGGCTGAGCTCTTGAGAGAACTTCAGGCAGGGAAGCGCTGACCGAGCTATAACCAGGATCAGGGATGGTCGCTCGCGCGGCCATCCCTTCTTTTAAGGCAGGCGCCGTCCCACGCGGGCGGCTCGCGGGAGGAACAGGGAATGGAAGAGAAAAACCTCGATATCTACGGCAGCCCACCGATCCCCTGGGAACGAGCCCTGGAGCAACTCAAGGCGGCCAGCACTGAAACCCAAGACGAGGGGCATCCCCACAAGACGTATTGGCTTGCGACGGTTCGTCCCGACGGGCGACCGCACGTCGCGGGCGTGGGTGCCCTATGGGTCGATGGCAAGTTCTACTTCACGAGCGGTGCCGGAACGCGCAAGAGCCGAAACCTGGCGAAGAACCCGAACTGCATGATCTCGGTATCCCTCCGCGACCTCGACCTCGTTGTCGAGGGGACCGTCGTCAGGGTCACCGATGAGCCGACGCTCCGGCGGCTCGCGGAGCTCTACGCAACACAGGGATGGCCGGCGCGGGTGGGTGACGGCGCCCTCACTGCCGAGTACAGCGCGCCGAGCGCGGGACCGCCGCCGTGGGATCTTTACGCAGTGACCCCATCCACTGCCATCGGGGTGGCCAGCGCCGAGCCATACGGCGCGACCCGCTGGCGTTTCCAGGCCTGAAGCCTCCCTACGCCTTGAGGCGGTCGGGACCTACTGCGGTTGGGCTTGGGGTTTCGGCAGGCGGCTATAGGGTGAGCGGCGCTGCACTTCGCTGTTGAGCCGAGCCAGGGCGGCTTCCGCGCCGAGATGCTTGCTCAATCGGCTAACGTGTTCGATTGGGACGAAAACCCGGTGTCCCTCAGCGTAATCGAGCTGGAAGTACTCGGCGGTCGACCCATCGCTTGCTTGCATCAGCTTGGTGCCCGCGTATCGGCTGATCCCGTGGGTCGCGTGTACAACCAGTTCGCCGAGATGAAATGGCGAGGCGAACTCTGTGGCCAACCTTGTTAGTGTACCCCCCTTCTGCCCAGCTCAAACCAGCAAAATGACGATGCTGCAGGTCACCAAGAACGGTCCAGACCGGCCCTCGTCGTAGCCACCGAACTGGCACTGAGCTAGACACTCGTCAATTCGAGTGCTATACCTGTTGGCGGCAGGCGGATTGGCGGGCTCAGAGGAGGTGCGTATGAGGCGCAGGGTCGCGGTCACCATCAACGGCACCAGCTACGAACACGAGGTCGAACCCCGGACGCTGCTGGTCTATTACATCCGGGAACAGGCCGGACTTACCGGAACTCACATCGGGTGCGATACCAGCAACTGCGGCGCGTGTACCGTCGAGCTCGACGGCCACACCGTCAAATCGTGCACGATGTTTGCCGTCCAGGCGGATGGCGGGCAGATCACGACCATCGAAGGCCTGGCGAAAGGCTCGACACTCCATCCGCTGCAGCAGGCGTTCTGGGATGAGCATGGCCTGCAATGCGGTTTCTGCACCCCGGGCATGATCATGGCGGCCAAGCAATTGCTCGAGCGCAATTCCAACCCGAGCGAGCGGGAGATCCGGCTGGGACTCGAAGGCAACCTCTGTCGCTGCACCGGCTACCACAACATTGTCAAGGCGATCCAGGCGGCCGCAAAGGTGATGGCGCCCGGCGCCGAAGCCAAAGCGCCCGCATCCGTCTCGTAAGGCGAGGGAGTTCAATATGGCCATTTCCCAAATGGTTGGCGCGTCGATCAAACGCCGCGAAGACCCACGACTTGTTACCGGCACCGGGAGTTACGTCGACGACCTTCCGCAAACCGCTATCGTGCATATGGTGGTCGTCCGCTCCACCGACCCCCATGCCCGCATCACCGGCATCGATACCACCCGCGCGAAGGAGGCCGACGGCGTGATCGCCGTCTTCACCGGTAAGGAGCTGCTGTCAGA
>VBEN01000045.1 GCA_005881175.1 Chloroflexota bacterium | reverse complement strand
CCCGTCCGCCGTGCGCCTCCGCCACCCGGCGAAGCAGGTGCAGGCCAAGGCCCCGACCTCGCACCGGCTGGTCGTCGGCCAGCGGGCCGAAAAGATCTTCGAGCCGATCGGCCGACATGCCCGGGCCATCGTCCTTGACGATCAGCTGATGGCGGTTGGCGCCCGCCTCCCGGAGCCGGAGCTGGACAACGGTGGCACTGCGGGCGTGCTTGAAGACGTTGTGCAGCATCTCGTCAAGTGCCGCTTCCAGCAGGCTGGCGTCGCCCCAGACGTCGACCTGGGTGTCGAGCTGCAGCCGCAGCTCCATGCCGGCACGAGACATTCGGTCCCGGATCCGCTGCGCCGCCGCTTGCGCGATCGCTCCCAGCGAGACGCGAACCGTGAAGGCCAGCTCGATCGGCAGGCGCGATAGGAGCAGGACCTGGTCGGCGACTCGAATCAGTGTTTCCGACTGGAGTGCGAGCCGTTGCGCGACCATCGGCATCTGGTCCGCCGGAACCTCGCCGTTGGAGAGCATGTCGGCGTAGCCGCGCAGGATCGCCAGTGGTTCCTTGACCTCCTCCGATGCCAACCGCACGACGGAGACCGGGGTGCGCGACTGGCCGTTGCCTGACCGGGGTTCCGGTTGCAGGCGGGGCGCCAGCAACCCCGCGACGATCAGGAGCACGTCCTGGTCCATCTCATCAAAGATGCGAGCGCCCTTCCCGAGCACGCCCAGGGTGCCGGTCACCTCGCCCTGAGCCGGGAACGAGGTTCCGAGGTAACTCACGATGCCGAGTCGCTGCCGCATCGCCAGCCGCTTGAACGGCTGGCGTTTGCTGGCGTCCCGGATGTTCAGCACGCCGCCCTCCATCTCCTCGTCGACCGCCGCAAACGTGTCCTCGAGCGCCATCCGAAGCCCACGCTCGATCGGGGCCCCGCTCTGAACATGGGTGGCGATGATCTCGAACGAGTGATCATCGATCCTGGCGTAAAAGGCAGCCCGGGCGTCGAGCGCCTGAACGAGACAGGTCAGCGCCTGGTCGATCAACTCGGGAATCGGCCTGGCCAGATTGACGGCCACCAGGCGGCGGACCAGGCTGAGGGGTGGCTGGCGGTCAGAACTCATGAAGGCGCGACCACGGTTATAACACGACAGCCGCCCTGGCTCGCCATCGGATACCACATAAAATGGGCGACCATTGGCTGAGGTATCCAACGGTCGGGCGAACCTGCACCTGCACACGATCTTCAGCGACGGCGAGCTGCCAGCGGCGGAGGTGGTGAAGGCCCACGCCGATGCCGGCTTCACGGTGATTGCCCTGACGGACCACGACACGCTGGCCGGAATCGATGCCATTGGTGGCCTCGAGGGTCACGGCGTGCGCCTGATTGCCGGGGTCGAGTTGTCGATCGAAGACGAGCCGCGCCGCGGCCTCGTCGACGCTCACCTGCTCGGTTATGGATTTGCGCTCAATCACCGCCGCCTCCGGCGTCGTCTGCATCAGGCCAGCGAGGCCCGCGAGACGCAGAAGCGTGAGACCGTGCGCCGCCTGGCGGCGGCTGGCTTCGAGGTCGAATGGCAGGCGGTGCGATCCCGGGCCCGCGGCAACGTCGGCAAGCCGCACATCGTGGCGGCCATCGAGGCGGTCCAGCCGGGGGTGAATCGCGAGGAGCTCTACGCCGTGATGGGGCCGGGCGGCGCCGCTTCCGTGGCCCGGGTCAAAGACCTGTCACTGGAAGAGGGGGTCGATTTGATCACCGACGCGGGCGGGGTCAGCGTTCTGGCGCATCCTGGCGTCTACCGGCATGTTTCAGACCTCGAGCTGCTGTTCCGAAGCTGCGCGGTCGCCGGCGTTTTGGGGTTGGAGGTGACCTACCCGCAGGCTCCCGACGATCCCTACGGGCCGAAGAGCGCCGCGCTCATGGATCGCTTCGCAAAGACGGCCGCATCCTACGGCTGGGTCGCGACCGGGGGCGATGATTTCCACGGGCCGTCGGTGACGCCGCTGATTCGGTTGGCGGCCTGGACGGCGACGCCGGCCAGTTGCGCCGACGAGCTGCTGGCCCGCCGAAGCTAGCTCTCCCTCCCCCTTGCGGGGAGGGTCGGGGTGGGGGTGTTAGCGCGTCGTCAGGAAGCGGGTGATCGCCTCGGTGACTGCATCCGGCCGGTCGAGCGGCAGGAAGTGTCCTCCCGGGTCGATGATCTCGACGGCCGTGTCGCGTAGTTTGTGCTTGAGCGCCTCGGCCCATTGCGGTTCGAGGAACTTGTCGTTCGCACCCCATACGATCAGGGTGGGCGTCTCGATTTCTTCGATGTGCTTCGACCGGCTGACCAGGTCGCGATTGTTGAGCGCCCGCGCGGCGCGGAGGTAGGCGCGCCGCCCGCCGAGATCCTGGAAGGGACGGGTCCATTCGTCGACCAGCTCGTCCGTCACCCGACCCTCGGTCACGATGCCGGCCTCGAGGCCTTTTCGTAAGCCTTTACGAAGGTCGATGTTGACCATGATCTGATCCCAGGCGGGTTCTTTCAGCCGCGCGATGTCGGCGACCGGCCAGTTGTTATCCACGACACTGTCGATCAGGATCAACCGGGCCACCCGCTGCGGTTCATCCGCCGCCATCAGTTGGGCGATGCCGCCGCCAATGTCGTGGCCAACCACCGCCGCCTGGTGCACCCCGATCGATTCCATGAAGGCCACCATGTAGCGGGCCTGTGCCGCGATCGCGAGATCGGCGTCGAGGCGTTTGTCGGAGTCGCCGTAACCGAGAAGGTCTGGTGCGAGGACATCAAAGGTGGCGGCCAGCGGATCGATTACGTCGCGCCAGAGATACGAGGAGCTGGGAATGCCATGCAGCAGGAGCAGGGCCGGTCCCTGACCCTTTCGCAGGTATGCGACGTCACCGGCAAAGGTCCGGATTTTACGCTTGGTACGCGCGAGTGGCGCAGCACTGATGAGCTCGGTGGCCAGAGACGGCGAAACGGTCGGTGTCGGCGTTCGTTCAAGCGGCGATGGTGGCGGGGTGAAGCGCGGGGCTGGTTCGGGTGCCGGGGCAGGCGCGAACGGGACGCCACTCGGCATAGGCGGCGGTCCGGTGGGTGCGGCGGGCGCAACGCTTGGCGGCGGCGGTGGTTGAGCCAATCGGCGCTGCAGGATGACGTTGGTGGAGCTGGCCCGCGCAATCAGCTGGTCCTGCTGGTCGAGCACCTCCGCCTCGGCGACCACGAGCTGCTGGCCGCGATGCACGACCCGGCCGATCGATCGCAGCATGCCGGAATCGGCGGTCACCGGCCTGAGGAAATTGACATGCAACTCGGCGGTGGTGAAGGTCTCACCCGCCGCCAGCGTGCTGAAGACAGCGAATCCCATCGCGCTGTCGGCGAGTGAGGTGAGGGCGCCGCCGTGAACCACATTGTTGGGGTTGTACAAATCGACGGTGGCTGGCATCTCGAAGGTCGCACTGCCGTCGGACACCGCGATGAAGCGCATATTCAGGAGGCGGACATACGGCGGTGGCGGGGCGGCGCCACGCAGCGCGGCTTCGAGCAGGTCACGACCGGACATCTCCGCCGGTTCGGACATCGCCCGCATTCTACGGCCTGCTGAGGTTGCTTACCCAGGGGACGCAATGCCCGAATTAGTCGCCCGGTGACCGGGCCTTTGGTTACGCACCTCGGGTAACGGCTGCGTCACGGTCGCGTAATAGCTCGTCGCGCCGATGCAAGCCATCGTCATGCGCGGGAGTTTGTCCTGTGTAAGCCGCAACTCGCGGCCAGTAGGAGGGGAAAAGGGGGACGTCCGGCTGAAGTACGCTGCGCCACGATTTGCGACTCATTCGGCCGTGCTACTCATGGCAGCGGCGATGCCCTGGCTGGTTTTCCATGTACCGGTCGGCGCCGCGCCGGCCATGGCCGGCGCCACGAGCCCGGGGACTGCGCTCGCGCAGGCACCGTTCGGCCGGGCGGTCGATGGGATCGGTTGGTCTATGAGTGGATCGCTGGTTGTCCCGGCGCTACCGCTGACGCCGCCCGGCGAGAAGCATCGCGACATCGTTCATTACCACGCGCTCGACGGTGACACGCTGCGGGCGCTGGCGGCGAAGTTCGGGCTGTCGGTGAATACACTCCTCTGGTCAAACCCGAAGCTCGTCGACCGGCTGACCGCGGGGCAGGAAGTCCTGATTCCGCCGGTCGACGGCGTGCTGGTGAAGGTGACGGCCGCCGATACCGTGGCGTCGCTGGCCCAGAAATATCGGGCGGAGTCGGACGCGATCATCGAGTTCAACCTCCTGCGCCATCCCGAGACGTTGCCGGTAGACGACTACTTGATGGTGCCGTACGGGGTTGGGCCGGAACCGCCGACCGCTCCACAGTCGAACGCCCATACCGTCACGGTGGGCAAGCGTTCGTGGTTCGTCACGCCGGTGTGGTCGTCGGGTGGAGGGGTCTATCCGTTCGGGCAGTGCACCTGGTATGTGAACACTCGCCGGCCGGCGCCCTGGGGCGGAAATGCCTGGCAATGGTTCTCCCGCGCCCGCGCCTACGGTCGGCCCGAGGGAGCCACCCCGCGCGTCGGCGCCATCATGGTCACGTGGGAGTCACCCTACTGGGGCCACGTTGCCTACGTTGAGCAGGTTTACAGCGACGGCAGCTGGCTCGTCTCGGAGATGAACTACTACGGCTCGCCCGGCGGCGGTTGGGGTCGGGTCAGCTATCGGCACGTCGTGCCCGGGACGATCCCGCTGATCGGCTTTATCTACTAGCCAGCGCTTCGATCAGCCGGCCAACCGCCAGCACGCGCGCCTCGTCGTTCCATCGGCCGACCAGCTGCAGTCCAACCGGCATGCCGCTGACCTCGCCGTAGGGAACGGATAAGGCGGGCACACCGGTCAGGTTGAACGGCGCCGTCAGCCGAACGAGCGCCCCATCGACCGGTTCCTCGCGTGTCCGCCAGCGCACCATGCGCTCGCCCACTACGGGTGCGGTGATGGGCGTCGTCGGCAGGAGCAGGATATCGATGTCATCAAAGAGGCGGCGCACCGCGCCGACGATCTTCGCCCGCATGCGTTGGGCCACCACATAATCGGCGCCACTGACCAGGGCGCCGAGCTGGAGACGGATGCGTACGTCCGGACCGTAAGCTCGAGGGCGGGCGCGGATCCACCTGGCGTGCGCCGCGCTGGCCTCAGCTCGTAAGGTGACCAGTTGCGTCGCGACCGTCCACGCCATCTCGGGAAGGCGGACATCGCGTACGCGAAGGCCGTACCGGCGTAATGCCGCGGCTGCGCGGTCCACCTGGCTCGAGACGCCGGGCTGAAGCGGCTGGATGATCGAGTCATGAAGCAGGCCGACCCGCAGTCCCCTTAGGGCCACGCGTTGCGCCTGCTTCCACGCCCGCCCGCCGGACAGCGCATCGAACAGGATGCCGGCGTCCTCGATCGTCCGCGTCAGGGGCCCGGCATGGTCCAACGACCAACCGAGCGGAATGACACCCTCGAGCGGCAGGGCCCCGTACGTCGGTTTCAACCCCACGCAACCGCAGAGCGAGGCCGGGATCCGGATCGATCCTCCAGTGTCCGAGCCGAGCGCGGCGGCGCACAGGTCGGCCACCACGGCGATCGCCGATCCGCCGCTCGAGCCGCCGGGACTGCGGCGCAGATCGCGTGGGTTGCGCGCGACACCCCACCAGGGATTCGCGTTCGTCACGCCGTAGGCAAACTCGTGCAGATTGGTCTTGCCGAAGATCACCGCGCCGGCGGCTCGCAGCCGGCCCACCAGCGCGGCATCCGTCGACGGTACCCAGTCCCGAAGGAGCCGCGAACCCGCCGTGGTCCGCAGCCCGCGGGTGGCAAACAGGTCCTTGATCGCAATCGGCACCCCGAGCAGCGCACCCGCCTCACCCCGAGCCAGCCGCTGCTGCGCTCGCCGGGCCTCCCGCCGAGCCTGCTCGCCAGGCGGCGTGATGAAGGCGCGCAGGTCCGCCGCCTGCTCGATCCGCTTCTGGTACGCGTCCACTAGCTCGAGCGGCGAGATGGTCCGGCGCCGCAACGCCGCCGCGGCCTCGGCCAGCGACGCGGGTCGTGCCATCAGTCGTTCCAGGGTTCAGGGGCCAGCGCCGCTCTCAATTCTTCGACCAGCGCCAGGTACCGCTTCCATGCCGGAGCGAGCGCCTCCAGGTCCGCGGCGGTCAGCCGGAGCCCCGCCGCCCGCGTCGCGGCGGCCAGCCGGTCCCTCTCCGTCATCGGCACAGTATGCAATCCGGAACCCCCCGGGTTTTTCCTTTCCTGGTGGGAGCAGGTCAGGGTGGCGAGTTCCCATCACCACTTGCGAGTGCGAAATAGTTTGACAAGAACGATGGCTCCGCCCTAAGCTGCCGTTGCCGCCAACCGGCACTTGGGGAGGCGCAGGATGGCGGTGCCGCTGCCGTTCACCTAATTTTTGTTGCTGAGGAGCCCGAAACAATGCTGCTTGTGGAAGTCCGCCGCCTGGATATCGCGCCGTCCGCCGATCAGTTCTGGACTATCGTTTCCCGGGTCAACGGCCCGGAGTTCATGGGTGTTCTGTACCGCGCGCGCGAAGCCATCTTCGACAGCGCCGGGATTGCCTTCACGATCGACCTGCTGAACAAGTTCTTGCAGTTCGACGTCACGAAGAGCTGGTCGGCCGCCGACGAGGGTGAGCTGTTCATGGGCTCGGCGCCGGTGGTGGGCTGGCTGCGCGTCCGCCGTCCGGGCTCGGCCACGCTGCGTGAGCTGCGATCGGACGATATCCACTTCATGGAGCTCGAGCACGCTGCCAAGCCGGCATTCGTGGAAGTCGGTGTCGCGTATCGGGCCGGCACCGAAAAAGTTCGAACGGATTTCCTCAAGCGCATTCGGACCGCCGCCCAGGAGGCGCTTGGCCAGGAAGTGGGAACACCGTCGTCCTGGCCGGTGCTGGCCCCCGTCGGCAGCCATAATTTCGACGCCATCCGCAAGTCGCGCCAGGCATCCTACGAAGCGACCGCGGAAGAAAACCAGGCGATGGCCGCGTTTACCACCCCAGAGATCCGGGCACTGATCCGTGACCTCGAGCGGGTTGGCTCGCTGACGGTCTCGGACCTCCCCAAAGTGCTGGGCGAGGCGCAGGGAACGGCGGTCGCCGGCAGGCTCGGTGAGCTGCGCAACCTTGGCCTGATCCAGTCCGAGTATGTGATCGTGTGCTCGCGCACCGGAAACGCCGTCCTCCGCACCGACGATCCGAACAAGCTGCAGAAGATGGCACCCGATTGGATGAAGTGCGCCTGTGGCCGGCCGCTGAATGAAGAGCGGGTCGACCAGGTCATCGTGCCGACCGACCGCGCCACCGCGCTCAACGACAAGGGCCGCTGGATGACGACCCTGGCGACGGCGATCCTCCCCAAGCTCGGCATCGGCCGTGAGCAGGTCATCATCGACGCCAGTCCCCAGGGCACGGACATCGTCCTCGATCTGAGCGGCGATCTCGTCTTAGTTGTCCTGAAAGATCATGAGTTCAACCTGGCCGATGCCTATGCCTTCAACGCCAAGGTCTCACGGATCAAAGCCGCCGAGGGTGTCATCGTCAGCAATGAAGGGCTCTCCGGCGATGCCAAGAAGCTTGTCCAGGAAGAGCTCGGTCCGCAGCGCGCCCGGATCACGGATCCGTTCCGGATCACCTTCGTCGAGGGCGTCCAGGCCTTCGAGCACGAGCTCGGCCGGGTGGTGGAACGGCGCCGTCGCCAGTATTTCCTGCGGGCACTCGGCGACCTGGCGA
>VBEN01000044.1 GCA_005881175.1 Chloroflexota bacterium | reverse complement strand
GATACCACCCGCGCGAAGGAGGCCGACGGCGTGATCGCCGTCTTCACCGGTAAGGAGCTGCTGTCAGAATTCGGAGCCCCCCTGCCGGTAACCGACTGTTTCGTCCCGACCAAGAAATACCCCAAGCACTATCCGATCGCCGTCGACAAGGTGCATTACGTGGGTGAACCGGTCGCGATCGTGCTGGCCTCGAGCCAATCGGCGGCCGAGGATGCGGCCGAGCGGGTCGAGGTGCGCTACGAGTCGCTCCAACCCGTGGTCGACATCGAGAAAGCGTTGGAGAAAGGCGCCCCGGTCATCCACGATGAGCTGGGAACCAACCTTTCTTATGACACCAAGTTTGCCGCAGGCGACATCGAGGCCGCGTTCCGCGAAGCCGAGGTCAAGATCACCCAGCGTCTCATGCAGCAGCGGCTGATCCCCGTCGCCGTGGAGCCCCGCGGCGTCGTGGCCGATTACAAGCCGTGGGCCAGGAAGCTCACGATCTGGTCGTCGACCCAAATCCCACACTTCGTCAAGGTATGGGCGGCGGTCATCCTCGGCATTCCCGAGAGTGATGTCCGGGTCATCGCCCCCGAGGTCGGTGGCGGCTTCGGCTCGAAGATCCGCGTGTACCCCGAAGAGATCATGACGGCGCTGGCCTCGCGTCGCCTTGGCCGGCCGGTGAAATGGATCGAAGACCGGGGCGAGAACACGAAAGCGACCCACCACGGACGGTCGCAAATCTGGGACGTGGAAATTGCGGCGATGCGCGATGGGACTGTGTTGGGCATCCGGCCAACGCAATGGCTCGACCTCGGTGCCTACTGCAGTCAGTTCGGCACATTCCAGGTGCTCGGCATGCTGGTCGCGCAGGGCGCCTACCGGATGAAGGCCTTCGACGGACGCGCTGTCGGAATCTATACGAACCGGACGCCGACCGATGCCTATCGTGGCGCCGGGCGGCCCGAGGCAACCTACCTGATCGAACGCGTCATGGACCTGGTAGCCCAGGCGACCGGCGTCGATCCGGTCGAGGTCCGGCGCAAGAATTTCGTTCGCGTCGAGGACCAGCCGTTCACCACCCTCCTCGGTCTGACTTACGATTCGGGCGACTACCGGATCACGCTGGATCGGGCGCTGCAGATGGTCGACTACGAGGGCCTGCGGCGTGAGCAGGCGGAGAAGCGTAAGCAGGGCAAGTACCTGGGCATCGGGCTTTCCACCTATATCGAGATCTGTGGGCTGGGGCCGGCGGTCCCGACGCAAGCCGCGGTCGGGGTCTCGCTCTGGGGAATGTCGGTCGTCAACGTCCACTTCACCGGCAAAGCCACGGTCATCATCGGCAGCTCGCCGCACGGCCAGGGTCATGAGACGACGTATGCGCAGGTCGCGGCGGACGTCCTCGGCATCCCGGTCGGGGACATCGACGTCCAGCACGGCGACACCGCCATTGGACCGATGGGGATGGACACCTATGGCAGCCGGAGCACCGCGCTCGACGGCAACGCGGTTCACATCAGCGCCATGAAGGTCCAGGAGAAGGCCAAGAAGATCGCGGCCCACCTCTTGGAGGCGGCCGAGGGCGACGTCGTCTACGAAGGCGGCAAAGCCTACGTCAAGGGAACACCCTCGAAAGCGGTCACCATCCAGGAAATCGCCGTGGCGGCCTTCCAGACGAGCCGCCTCCCGAAGGGGATGGAGGGCGGCCTCGAGGCCACCACCTTCTTCGATCCGACGAACTTCGTCTGGCCATTCGGCGCCCACATCGCGGTTGTTGAAGTCGATGGCGAGACCGGCGCGACCCGGATCCTCCGATACGTCGCCGTCGATGACTGTGGCACCCGGATCAACCCCATGATCGTCGATGGCCAGTTGCATGGCGGGATCGCGCAAGGCATCGGGCAGGCCCTGTTCGAGGAGGCGGTGTACGACGACGCCGGTCAGCTGCGAACCGGCAGCTTGCTCGATTACCTGGTGCCGACCGCGGCCGACCTGCCGTCGTTTGAACTCGAGGCCACGATCACGCCCAGCCCGGTGAACCCGCTGGGTACCAAGGGCATCGGCGAGGCCGGCACAATCGCCTCCAGCCCGGCGATCATCAATGCGATCGTCGATGCGCTGGCGCCCTTCGGCGTCAAGGACGTTGCCATGCCCGCGACGCCAGAGAAGGTCTGGCAGCTGATGCACCGCAACGGAGGGACAAAGCGATGATTCCGGCAGCCTTCGACTACGTGGTTCCCCGCACCCTACCCGAGGCCGTCGCCGAACTGGTCAAGCGTGGCCAGGAAGCAAAGGTCCTGGCGGGCGGGCACAGCCTGATTCCCTTGATGAAGCTGCGGCTGTCGACGCCATCCTTCCTGGTGGACATCGGCCGGATCAACAACCTCAACTACATTCGCGAGGAAGATGGCCACGTGGCCATCGGCGCCCTCACGACCCATCACGACATCGAGTTCTCCGACCTGCTCAAGAAAAAGCTGCCGCTGCTCAGTGGCGCCGCAGCCCAGATTGGCGATCCGCAGGTGCGCAACCGTGGGACGATCGGCGGGGCGGCCTCGCATGCCGATCCGTTCGGCGATTTCCCGGCCTGCCTGCTCGCCCTGGACGCCGAGCTCAAGGTGGTGGGCCCGAACGGCGAGCGCAGTATCGCCGCACGGGATTTCTTCGTCGACACGTTTACCTCGGCGCTCGAGCCCAATGAGATCCTTCGCGAGATCCGCATCGCAACGCCACCCGCAGATAGCACAGGGACGTATCTGAAGTTCAGCCGGCGGTCGCAGGACTGGGCGATCGTCGCGGTCGCGGCCCAGGTCACCGTCAGCGGCCACAATATCGCCAACGTGGCGATCGGCCTGACCGGCATGGGTAGCCGGCCATTGCGGGCGAGCGGCGTGGAGCAGGCTCTACGTGGCAAGGGCGCGCACGACGACGACATCCGGAAGGCCGCGGAGCGGGCGGCGGAAGGCACCGACCCGCCTCAGGACCTGAACGGCTCGCCTGACTATCGCCGCCACCTGGCGCAGGTGCTGACCCGGCGGGCGCTGGAACAAATCACGGCGCACCATTAGATGAGAAGAGGGCGGCTGCCGCGTGCAGCCGCTCTCCCTACAATTCGGTCATGAAAGACCTGCCGGTGTCGTCGATCGAGGACGTCGAGCGGGCGTTGCAGCAGCATCGCTACGTTGCCGATCGAAGCCTGGCGACCACGATCTTCCTGGCGCTCACCCTCGATAAGCCCCTCTTGCTGGAAGGCGAGGCCGGGGTGGGAAAGACCGAGGTCGGCAAGGTCCTCGCCGAGATCCTCAATGCCCGACTGATCCGCCTGCAGTGCTACGAGGGGATCGACGTCAACAACGCCGTGTACGAATGGGCCTACGCCAAGCAGATGCTCCACATCCGGCTGTTGGAATCCGCCGGCGCCAATCGCGAGGAGACCGAGCGCGAGATCTACAGCCCTCAGTTCCTGGTCAAGCGCCCACTCCTGCAGGCGATCGAGTCTGATGGAGGCACAGCCCCGGTCCTGCTGATCGACGAAATCGATCGCGCGGACGATGAATTCGAGGCTTTCCTCCTCGAGCTGCTCTCCGACTTCCAGATCTCGATTCCGGAAATCGGCACCATCAAGGCGGACAAGCCGCCGGCGGTCATCATCACCTCCAATCGAACCCGCGAGATCCACGACGCCCTCAAGCGCCGCTGCCTGTACTTCTGGATCGACTACCCTTCGATCGATCGCGAGTACGAGATCATCACGGCCCGGGTGCCTGACGTGCCCAAAAAGCTGGCCCGCCAGGTGAGCGCGTTCATCGGTGGCGTCCGGCACCTCGACCTCTATAAGTTGCCCGGGATTGCCGAGACGCTGGACTGGACCCGCTCCCTGATCGCGCTCGGCGAAGTGGAGCTCAACGAGGCGGCGGTCCAGGCGACGCTCGGTTCCATCGTCAAAAACTGGTTGCACTTCGGCCGCATTCTTCGTGGTATTGGTTTCGATGCCGGCCCGGTCCGAATGCTCCCGTTCCTGACTGCCCTGACCGTGATCGACCTGGCCCGTGCGGACGACCTGCGTACGGCGGTTCACGCCCATTTCGGACGGCGACGTGACGAGATGCCCATCCTGGATCGGGCGCTGGCCGCCTTTCTCGGAATCCATGCGCCGGGTGGCGACGCGGCGGCGTCCTCGCAGACCGCGGTGCGCGAGCGCGGCACCGCCATAACAGTCACCGGGCGACAGCTCAAGGTGCTCGATGAGGGTGAGGGAGCCGAGGGCGCCGAAGAGCTGGAGGTGGCGAGCTACTCGCAGGTCGAAGTACTCCGGCAGAAGGACTTCGACACCCTGACCGAAGCCGAGATGGCGGAGGTGCGCCGGCTCATCCGGCTGATGCGGCTTCCGGCGGGCCTCACTCGATCGCGACGGGCTCGGGCCGGCGGCCGTGACCGCCTCGACATTCGCCGGCTGCTGCGACGGAGCCTGCGATTTGGCGGCGAGTTGCTGGTCTTCAGCTGGAAGAGCCCGACGCTACGGCCCCGGCCGCTGGTGCTGCTCTGCGACATCAGCGGTTCGATGGAGCGGTATACCAGGCTCCTTCTGAACTTCGCCTACGCGCTCAAGAATGCCAGCACCCGCGTGGAGACCTTCGTCTTCGCCACTCGCTTGACTCGCATCACACGGTTGCTCCGCTCGCATGACATCGACGCGGCCCTCAACCGGGTGACCGCCTCGGTCGACGACTGGTCGGGCGGGACCCGGATCGGTGAGGCGATCGAAACCTTCAACCGCCGCTACGCGCGTCGGGTGCTGAGCCGCGGCGCCACCGTCGCCCTGATCAGTGATGGCTGGGACCGGGGCGATGCCGCCCAGATGCGGCAGGCCATCGCCCGGCTACAGCGGTCCTGCCACCGCCTGATTTGGATGAACCCGTTGATGGGCGCGCCCGGTTATGAACCGCTGACGCTTGGCCTCAAGGCGGCACTGCCCTTCGTCGACGACTTTCTGCCGGCCCACAATCTCGCCAATCTCGAGGCGCTCGGCGCCCTGCTGCTCGAAACGGCAAACCGCCGTCCCGTTCGACGCCAAACTCTCGTCGTCGCGTCGGCTTCCTGACCGGAGCGGCCGGATACGACGCCCGACAGGGCTGACTACACTTTGAGACGTGCGCGATGTCATGAGCGAGGTCAACGCGTGGCTGGGCGCCGGTGACCCGGTCGCGGTGGCGACCGTGATCAGTACCTGGGGCAGCGCTCCCCGGCCGGCCGGCTCTCGGATGGCGATCAGCCAGTCAGGAAAGATCGCCGGCTCGGTCAGCGGCGGATGTCTCGAAGGGGAGGTCTTCGAGCAGGCGCAGGCCATCCTCAAAGGCAAGCCCGCCAGCCTATTTCATTACGGCGTGAGCGACGAGCTCGCCTGGACGGTCGGCCTGAGCTGCGGCGGCGAGGTGGATGTTCTGATCGAGCCGCTCACCGATGTGCATCGCAACCTGATCGGGGCGCTTGAAGCCGAGCGGCCCGTGGTATTGGAGACCGACGTCGGCGCCACGCCCGGCGCCCGTCAGCTGCTCACGCCGGCCGATGCCGGAGCGCCGGACCTGATCGAGCAGGAGATTCCGGTTCGTCGCGATGGCGTCTTTCTGGAGCCCTTCCCGCGGCCGCCGGAGCTCTTCATCTTCGGTGGATCTCATGTCGCGATCCCGCTGACCCGCCTCGCCGACGCGCTCGGTTTCCGCGTCAGCGTGGTCGATGCGCGGTCGAAATTCGCCGACCGCGAGAGATTTCCCCAGGCCCGCCAGGTGATCCACGCTTGGCCCGACGAGGTGCTCAAGGACCTGCCCATGGACGGCTCGACCTACGTCGTCATCCTGACTCACGATCCGAAGTTCGATGACCCGACGATCACAGCCGCGCTGAAAGGTCGTCCCCGATACATCGGCGCCATCGGGAGCCGGAAAACGCACCGTGAGCGCGTCGCCCGGCTCACGGCGGCGGGCGTTGAACCCGCCAGCCTTGCGCGAGTCCATGCGCCGATCGGCCTCGACCTCGGCGCCCAGACGGCCGAAGAGACGGCGCTCGCCGTCCTCTCGCAAATGGTCGCGGTGCGCCATGGGAAGCAGGGAGGTCCGATGCCCGGCTCGGCCGCGCCCGGGACGACGGCGGCGTGAAGGCCGAGGCGCTGCGGGGTCAGGGACTTTCAGCCGACGCCATTGAAGGCGCCGTGCTGGCGCAAACGCTCCTGGTGCCCGATGACCATCACCGAGTGTTGCTCCTCAAAGGGCGGATCCTGACGAGGGATGATTGGCCGGTGGTAGCCGGCGCGCGGATCGAGGAGCTGCACATCGTCCGCATGGAGGCCGGCGATATCCATGAAGATGAGGCCGCTCGCCGCCTGGCAAAGACGGTCGCCGGCTCCGGCGTCCTCGTCCACGGTCCGGTTGAAAGCCAGGTGCGGCTGAGTGCTGAGGTCAATGGCATCTTCAAGGTCGATGTTCAGCGGCTCGAGGCGCTCAACAGCATCGAGGACGTATCCATCTTTACGCTCTTCGACGGCCAGCTGGTATCGAAAGGGAAGACCGTGGCCGGCGTCAAGGTCACGCCATTCGTCGTGAAAGAGACGCGGCTGCGCGAGGCGGAAGTCGTCACGGGCTTCGATGGCGTCGTCCAGGTGCTCGCGTTCCGGCCGATGCGGGTGGCGGTGCTGGTCCGAGAGCGGCTCGAGCCGGCGCAGCGCGAGAAATTCCAGGCATCGATCGAGATGAAGGTGGCATGGTTCGGCTCGGCGATCAGCGAGATCCGATACGTCGCTGATGACGTCAGCGCGGTGGAAAAGGCGGTCGGGGAGCTGCTCCGCGATGCCGACCTGCTGCTCACCGCCGGCGCGAATGCCACCGACCCGCTCGATCCTACGCTGCTTGCCCTCGAGCAACTCGGCGCGCGAATGGAGAAACAGGGTGCGCCGGCCCACCCGGGCAGCGCAGTGTGGCTGGCCTACCTCACTGACAGGCCGATCTTCGGGGTGGCGGCGTGCGGGATGTTCTCCCGGGCGACCGTGCTCGACCTCATCCTTCCGCGGCTCTTCACCGGCGCCCGGGTCACCGCCGCCGACTTCAACGGGCTGGGCCACGGCGGGCTGCTGTCGAAGGACATGGGCTTCCGCTTCCCGGCTTACGGCGCCTTCGATACGCTCGACAGCTGACCCACGCGCTCGTCACCGCAGGTTCCTTGTTGGATTGACAACATGACGTTGCCGGAATAGGGTTAGGGCGCATTCGGCTGGTCCGCAATCACTGGAGGAGGGGTTGTCAATGCTGCCAGCGCCGTTTGACTATCACGCGCCGGAAACCACGGAGGAGACCCTCGCGCTCCTCGATCAGCTCGGCGATGAAGGCAAGGTGCTGGCCGGTGGACAGAGCCTTATCCCAATGCTCAAGCTGAGGTTTGCCAGTCCCGGACACCTGATTGACATCAACCGGGTCCAGGGTCTCGATTTTCTCGACGAGCGCGATGCGACGCTCCGGATCGGTCCGCTGTTCCGCCACAAGGCGGCCGAGCGGTCGAGCCTGCTGGCCTCGCGCTATCCGGTGATGGCTGAGGCGGCCCGGCAGGTCGCCGACCCGATCATCCGCAACCGGGGCACGATCGGCGGGTCACTGGCCCACGCGGATCCCGCAGGGGACTGGGGCTCGGTGATGCTCGCCATGGATGCGGAGTTCGTCCTTCGTTCGAAGGGCGGGAGCCGTAACGTCAAGGCCCGCGACTTTTTCTCCGGTCCCTTCGGCACGACCTTGCAACCGAACGAGCTGCTGGCGGAGATCCATATTCCGGCCACCCGGGGCCGATCGGGCGGCGCGTACATGAAACTCGAGCGCAAGGTCGGTGACTTCGCGACGGTCGGGGTCGCCGTCCACCTACAGATGGACGATGGAAAGGTTCGGTCCGCCGGCATCGGGCTCACGGCCGTCGGCCCGCAGAACATCAAGGCGGAAAAGGCTGAGGCGGCCCTCCGAGGTCAGGCCCTCGACGACGCCACTATCAAAGAGGCCGCGGCGCTGGCCGCGGCCGCAGCCGACCCGACGTCCGACCAGCGTGGATCGGTGGAATACAAGCGCAATGTCGTCCGGGTCTTTACCGAGCGAGGTCTCAAACGTGCCCGCGACCGGGCCAGGGAAGGTGCACGAGGATGAACCGGTCAATCACCGCGACGGTCAACGGCGAAAAGGTTAGTACCGAGGTCGAGCCGCGGCTGCTGCTCGTCCATTTCATCCGGGAGAGGCTGCGCTTGACCGGTACCCATATCGGTTGTGATACGAGCCATTGCGGCGCCTGCACGGTTTTGCTCGACGGCGTGCCGGTCAAGTCCTGCACGGTGCTGGCGGTCCAGGCCGATGGGCGGCAGCTGACGACGGTTGAGGCGATCGGCGCAGGCCAGCTGCATCCGATCCAGAAGGCGTTCAAAGAGGAGCACGGCTTGCAGTGCGGGTTCTGCACGCCTGGGATGATGCTGAGCAGCTTCGCGCTGCTCGCCGACAATCCCGATCCAACGGAAGAAGAGATTCGCTGGGCTCTCTCTGGGAACATCTGTCGCTGCACGGGATACATGAACATCGTCAAGGCCGTCCGTAGCGCCGCCGTCCAGATGAAGCAAGCCGCGGCGGTGCCGGCGGGCGCCGTCGCAGGGAGTTGAGTTATGGCGATTGAGACACCGCTCAAGGGGTTTATCGGCGAGAGCATCAAGCGGAAGGAAGACGACCGCTTCATCCGCGGCAAGGGCAACTACGTCGACGACATCGTGCTGCCGGGAATGCTGCACATGGCGATCCTGCGCAGCCCGTTCGCTCATGCCCGCATCCACTCCATCGACACCACCGCCGCTCAAGCTCTCCCCGGGGTGGTGGCGGTGGTAACAGGCAAGCTCCTCGAACAGCACAAGCTGGCCTGGATGCCGACCCTCTCCGGGGACACCCAGGCCGTGCTGGCGACCGACAAAGTCCGTTTCCAGGGCCAGGAGGTCGCCTGCGTAATCGCGACCGATCCCTACGTCGCCCGTGATGCGTTGCCCTTGATCGACGTGGGTTACGAGGTGCTGCCCGCGGTGGTTGACCCATCGAAGGCGCTGGAGCCCGGCGCGCCGGTGATTCGGGACGAGAAAGAGGGTCAGACCTCCAACCACATCTACCACTGGGAGGCGGGCAACAAGGGAAAGACCGATGACGCGTTCGCGAAAGCGGACCGGGTCGTCAGTCTCGAGACGTTCTATCCGCGCTGCCACCCCTCGCCGGTCGAGACCTGCGGCATCGTGGCCGATGTCAACCCGGCGACCGGGCACGCCACGCTCTACATGACATCGCAGGCCCCGCACGCGCACCGCACCCTCTTCGCGATCGTCGCTGGCCTGCCGGAGCAGAACATCCGGATCGTTTCGCCCGATATCGGCGGTGGCTTTGGGAACAAAGTGCCGATCTATCCCGGCTACGTGGTGGCGACGGCGGCTTCGCTGCTCATCGGCAAGCCGGTGAAGTGGGTCGAGGATCGGAGTGAAAACCTCATCTCCACTGGCTTCGCCCGCGACTTCCACATGAAGGGCGAGATGGCGATGCGCAACGACGGCCGTATCCTCGGAATCCGGGTGAAGCTGCTCAGCGACAACGGCGCGTTCTACGCCGACGCCCAGCCGACGAAGTTCCGAGCCGGGTTGTTCCACATCGTGACCGGTTCCTACGACATCCCGGCCGCCCACGTCGTGGCCGATGGCGCCTATACGAACAAGGCACCCGGCGGCGTTGCCTACCGCTGCTCCTTCCGGGTCACAGAAGCGTCGTACTTGATCGAGCGGCTGGTCGAGACTGCAGCCATCGAGCTCGATCAGGATCCCGCCGAACTGCGAGTCAAGAATTTCATCCAGCCGGACCAGTTCCCTTACAAGTCGGCGACCGGCTTCGAGTACGACAGCGGCCAATACGAGAAGGCACTGCGCCTGGCGCTCGACAAAGTCGGTTATGACGAGCTTCGCAAGGAGCAGGCGGAAAAACGGAAGAAGGGCGAGCTGATGGGTATCGGGATCGCGAGCTTCACTGAGGTGGTGGGGGCCGGCCCGGGGAAGCACTACGACATCGCCGGCTTGCGGATGTTCGACTCCGCGGAGCTGCGCGTCCATCCCACCGGCAAGGCGATCCTCAAGCTCGGCGTCAAGAGCCAGGGACAGGGGCACGAGACGACCTTCGCCCAGATCGTCACTGAGGAGCTGGGCATCCCGGCTGCCGACGTCGAGGTTCAGGAGGGCGACACGGATAACACGCCCTACGGGCTGGGCACCTACGCCAGCCGCAGCACGCCGGTCGGCGGTGCCGCCACGGCGATGGTGTCCCGCAAGCTGCGCGACAAGGCGAAGAAGATCGCCGCTCATCTGCTCGAAGCCTCCGAAGCGGACATCGATTTCGACCACGGCAAGTTCTTCGTTCGCGGCTCGCCATCGAAGTCCAAGACCATCCAGGACGTGGCGTTTGCCGCCTATACCAACCTCCCCGATGGGATGGAGGCCGGCCTCGAGGGCGTGACGTACTACGATCCGCCCAACATGACCTTTCCCTTCGGCACCTACCTGGTGGTGGTCGACATCGACCGCGGCACCGGCCAGGTGAAGGTGCGCCGCATGGTGGCTGTCGACGATTGCGGCGTGCGGATCAACCCGATGATCGTGGAGGGTCAGATCCACGGCGGGCTCGCCGAGGGTTTCGGCATCGCCTTCATGGAACTGATCACGTTCGACGAAGAAGGCAACTGCCTCGGCTCGAACTTCACGGATTACCTGTTGCCGACGAGCTGGGAGACACCAAAGTTCGAAACATACGAGACGGTCACGCCGTCACCGCATCATCCGATCGGCGCCAAAGGCGTCGGTGAGTCGGCGACGGTCGGCTCGCCGGCGGCATTCGTCAATGCGGTGATCGATGCGGTCGGACACCTCGGTATCAAGAACATCGACATGCCGGTCACGTCTGACAAGGTCTGGACGGCATTGAAGGAGGCGGGCGCGGCCGAGTAGCCAACTCATGTCACTTGCGGACGAGGTCTTTGATCGAGCGGTGGAGCTGCGCCAGCGCGGCGAGACGTTCGTCGTCGCAACCGTCGTCAGGGTCGAGCCCCCCACATCGGCTCGGGCCGGCGACAAGGCGCTCATCACCGCCGACAGCAGGCTCTGGGGCTGGGTGGGCGGCAGCTGTTCCGAAGCCCTGGTGCGGCGAGAAGCTCTCGTCGCCATCGGTGATGGGCAGCCGCGCCTGGTCAAGATCGCGCCCGATCAGGCGCCCGAGCATCGGCCGGGTGTTGTCGCCCACGTGAGTACCTGCCCGAGCGCCGGGTCGCTCGACGTTTTCATCGATCCTCAGCTGCCGCGGCCATTGCTCCTCGTCTTTGGCGACACGCCGGCCGCCCATGCGCTGGTGCGCCTGGGGGCCACGGTCGGCTACAGGACGTGTGCCGTGCATCCGGGCGCCGTGCGGGCCGATTTCCCGGAGGCGGAACAGGTCATCGGCTCGCTCGACCTGGCATCCGCTCGACCAAACGCGGCCACCTGGGCGGTCGTTGCTACGATGGGCCACTACGACGAAGATGCCATCGAGGCGCTGCTGCCCTATGAGCTCGCCTACATTGGGCTGATCGCGAGTCGCCGTCGGTCCGCCACCGTGCTCGACGTGCTGGCTGGGCGCGGCATGGTCGGGCTGGAGCGCGTCCGCCGCGCCGCCGACAGCTCGGTCGGCGGCTCCCAGGAGGAGATCGCACTCGCGACGCTTGCCGAAATCGTGGCAGCGCGTCACGTGCGCCAGCGCAGCGAGGCGATCGCGTTACCGGCGATCGCGACCGATCCGGTGTGCGGCATGGCGGTCGAAGTTGAGCACGCCATGCACGTCGCCCGCCTCGGCGAGGCGACCTACTACTTTTGCGGTGCCTCCTGCATGGATGCGTTCAGGCGGAAGGGCCAGCCCGTAAGCCGCTGACCCTTCCTCCGGACTTTGCTTCGATGACGTAGAAGCCGATGATCTGCTCGCTGCCGGTGGTGGCTGGGCCGGACGCTGTCTTTGTCGATCCGTTGCGGACGCGGACGGTCGTTGCCGTCTTTGACGGCTGGACCGGGTCGCCAGCTTTGAACATGCCGCGCCCGGAGACTTCTTCGTAATAGCGACCGAACGCCGCCTCTTGCTGCTGCATCTGTGGGCTGTCGGGCGCCGGCATCTTCGACTCGTCGGCGTAGAGCAGATACAAATACTTCAATTTCCTCTCCTTGTTGTTCAGACGGGCCGTGCCTGAGCGAGCACCTGCTCTCTCGTCACGCCCTCCATGTTGTGGACGGTTTTGGCGTGCTGCTGCACGGCGGCCACCAGCTGTGCTTCATCATCGGTCTGCTGGGCCCAACCGCACTCGCACTCGACGCGCTTTTGCATTCCGCACCTCCTCGAAAGATCGACCCGGGTGCCTAAGATCATCGCTGGAGGCGTTTGGCGAATGTTTGGCGATTCCATGCTGCGGATCTATCTCGCGGGCGAAGTGGCGGCCGAACGGGGCGAGCAGCTCCTTCGGGAAGGCGATCTTCCGGGCCGTCAGGGCCGGCTGGCGTTCGTCTATCTGGTGGCGGAGCGGGAGCGTGCGGCGCCGCAATCCGAGCTGGCGGAACTGCTCTGGCCAGAGCTGCCGCCGACCTCGTGGCCGGTCGCCCTGAGCGCCGTGATCAGCAAGCTCCGCCAGAAGCTGGCCGCCCTGGGCCTCGATCGCGACCGGATCATCGCCAATGCCTTTCGCTGCTATCAGTTCCGGCCGCCGGTGGAGACCTGGATCGACATCGAGGCCGCAGCCGATGCCGTTCACCATGCGGAGGGCGCGCTGCTTGCCAACCAGCCGCAGGCGGCCTATGGTCCGGCGCTGATCGCCACCACGATCGCCCGCCGCCCATACCTCGTTGGCGAAGACGCACCCTGGGTCAGGAGCCGGCGGGACCAGTTGCACGACCTGCTCGTGCGCGCTCTCGATTGCCGGGTGGAGGCGCTCCTCTGGAACGGCGAAGTCAGTCTGGCGCTGGACCAGGCGCGTGCCGCCGTCGGACTCGAACCGTATCGCGAGTCGGGCTACCGCCGGCTGATGCACGTGCTCGTCAGGCAGGGCGATCGTGGCGAAGCGATCCGGGTCTACAACAACTGTCGACGCTTGCTCGCGGATGAACTCGGGGTGGCGCCGTCGAGCGAGACCGAGACGTTGCGCCGCTCGCTGGCCGGCTAGCGACGGATCTCGGAGCCGACCTCATCTTTCGTCAGGTCGCGGTCGCGGGAGGAGCCGTTCGCCGGAAGCGGCGGGGCGATCACCGGGCGGGGTAATGGCGGCTTGCTGATGCCGGTGGCGGCGTAAATCTCGTCCTGGTCGAGGGTATCCTTCTTCAGCACTGCCTCCGCCAGGCGATCCAGCCGATCGCGGTTGTCGGTCAGCATTCGGACCGATTCGCGGTGGCACTCGTCGACGATCCGGCGGACTTCCTCGTCGAGCAGCCTCGAGGTTTCTTCGCTGAAATGCTGCGCCACGTTGCCATCGCCGGGCTGGGTCAGGTTGAGCGGCCCCAACTTCGGCGACATCCCGAAGCGCGCGACCATCGAGCGGGCGATCTGGTTCACCTGCTGGAGATCGCTCTCCGCTCCGGTCGTGACCGCGCCGTAGGCGACTTCCTCCGCCGCCCGGCCACCGAGGGCGAGGGTGATCCGGCCGCGCAGGTAGCTCTCCGGATAGTTGTAGCGGTCGTCGATAGGCTGGCTGTAGGTGGAGCCGAGGGAGAGCCCGCGCGGCACGATCGTCAGCTTCTTCACCGGGTCCGCTCCCGGGACCAGCAAGCCCATCAGTGCGTGGCCCGATTCGTGGTAGGCGATCAGGCGTTTCTCATCAGGCCCAAGGACGATCGGCCGGCGAAGGCCGAGCACCGACCGCTCGATCGCCTCGTCGAAGTCGACCTTTGTCACCTGGTCCTCGCCCTTTTGCGCGGCGATCAGGGCCGCCTCGTTGGCGATATTGCGCAGGTCGGCGCCCACGAACCCGGCGGTGGCGCCGGCGACGTCGTCGAGATCGACGTCGGGAGCGAGCCGAAGGTTGCGCGTGTGGATCTTCAGGATCGCCTCACGGCCGACGCGGTCGGGCGGGGAGACGGTGACGCGCCGGTCGAAACGGCCGGGACGCAGCAGCGCGGGATCGAGGACTTCCGGGCGGTTCGTGGCGGCGAGCACCACGACATTCTGGTTCGGCGTGAAGCCGTCCATCTCGGTCAGGATCTGATTGAGCGTTTGCTCACGTTCATCGTTGGCCCCGAAGGTGGCGGACGATGCGCGCGAGCGGCCGATCGCGTCCAGCTCGTCGATGAAGATGATGCTCGGGGCGGCTTCCTTGGCTTTGGCGAAGAGGTCGCGAACGCGCGCCGCGCCTACTCCGACGATGGCTTCGACGAACTCCGAGGCCGAGAGGCTGAGGAACGGCCGGTTCGATTCGCCGGCCACGGCTCGGGCGAGCAGCGTCTTGCCGGTGCCCGGCGGGCCAACCAGGAGGATGCCGTGGGGGATCTGCGCGCCGAGCCGCTGGTACTTGTCCGGCGTCTTGAGAAAGTCCACGACTTGGGCCAGGTCCTGCTTGGCCTCGTCGATCCCGGCCACGTCGGCAAAGGTCGTCCTCGGTCCCGAGTCGGGGGTGTAGAGCTTCGCCCGGCTCTGGCCAAAGGCGCCTAGGATGCCGCCCGGCCCTGCGCTTTGCATCCGGCGGCTCAGGTAGAGAAAGCCGCCGATCAACAGTAGGGCGGGCCCAAAGCTGAGCAGGAGGCTCAACACCGGCGACTGACCCGAACCAGGTGGCACGGCGTTGATTGGCACATTGTGTTGCTGCAGGGTCGCCTCGAGGTTATCTTGGGCGAAGATCGGGCGCTCGCTCTGAAAGAGAGTGCCACTGGCCGATCCGTACGTGACCGATTTCTTGAAGTCGCCCTGGATGTTGTTGCCCTGCGCGGTGATGTCTTTCACGTTGTCCGCGTTCAGCTGTTCCAGGAAGGTGCTGTAGGGGACAGTCACGCGGGACGGGCCGTTCATGAACACGAATGTGATCAGGTAATTGAGCAGGAGCAGGAGGAGGAGCGTCATCCAGAAGGAGCGGTTGCGCCAGATCGGCGCCGGTCCGCCAGCCGGCGCACCCGGTGTGCGGGCGGTCGGTAGCTGCGATCTCCTGGTCGGGCTCGACGCCAACGCGTTCCCTTCTCGGTTGGACTCTACACGGGTTGGCAGAATCGTCACGTCGGCGCTATGATTACCTGATAGCGAATATGCAATATTAATGGAGGCTTGATATGACACTTACGCACTTGCTCGTCCTGCTCATCGTCGGCGCCTTGGCGGGGCTGATCGGCGAGCGGTTGGTGAGCCGAGGCATGCCGGGCGGCCTGATCGGCGCCATCGTCGCCGGATTGGTGGGCGCCTGGTTGATGGTCGATGTGCTCCATGTCGTCCTCGCCCCTGAGCTATCGCTGGGAGGCATTCCGATCATCTCGGCGATTCTCGGCGCGGCGATCGTTGTTCTCGTGCTCAGTCTGGTGGCGGGCGGCTCGGTGTTCGGCAGGAGCTTGCGCCGCTACTAACGACCGAACGCGCGATATCAAGACCCGGGCGTTTGCGGCGTCCGGGTCTTTCATTAGGGAGTGTTAGCGCCGATGTCCTATTCTTGTCATCCAGCGGTGCTTCGACGTACACTCTCGCTGCCGCCTAGCAACTGCTCAGGCTGGTATCCAAAGGAGGGTCAAGATGGGGAACGAGCGTTGGACGCGGCGACAGTTTGTCGGCAGAGCGGGAAAAACGGCTGGTGGAGTCGTGCTCGGTCTCAGCCTCGCGGATTTTCTCGCTGCCTGCGGAACCGGCACAGGGACGAGCTCGTCGGGCACGGGCAAGCTGGAGATCTTCAGCTGGTGGACGGGCCCTGGCGAAAAGGACGGCCTGGCCGAGATGTTCAGGATCTACAAGAACAAGTATCCGAATGTGACGATCACCAACTCGGCGGTGGCGGGCGGCGCCGGCTCGACCGCCAAGGCCGTGCTGGCCACACGGATGCAGGGTGGGCGGCCACCGGATAGTTTCCAGGTGCACGCCGGCCAGGAGTTGATCGCCAGCTGGGTGAAGGCCAACAAGATGGAGTCCATCACCAGCATCTGGAACTCCGAGGGATGGGACAGCAAGATTCCCAAGGATCTCAAGGACATCGTCAGCTCGAACGGCGAGGTCTGGTCCGTCCCGGTGAACGTCCATCGCGGCAATGCGCTCTGGTACAACAAGAAGCTGCTCGATAGCAAGGGCGTTAGCCCACCGGAGACGCCCGAACAGTTGACCTCGGCGCTGAGCAGCTTGAAAGCGAAGGGGATTGCGAGTCCGCTGGCGCTCGCCTCCAAGGGGGGCAACTGGCAGGTCCAGATGCTGCTCGAGAACAACATCCTGGCGGCCGGCGGCGCCGACTTCTACAAGAACGTCATGAGCGGCAAGGCGTCGTTTACCGATGCCAAGGTGGTGCAGGCGCTGACCTGGATGAAGCAATGGCTTCCCTACGCCAACACCGACAACTCATCCATTGATTGGGACGAGGCCGACAACCGATTGATCGCCGGGACCGCGGTGTTTCACATCATGGGTGACTGGGCCAAAGGTGACTTCACGTCCAAGAACTGGGTCCCGAACACCGATTTCGGGGTGGTGCCCTCGCCCGGAACCAAGGGCAAGTACATGATCGTGTGCGACACGTTCGGGCTGCCCAAGGGAGCGCCCGATCGGGACAATGCCGTCGGCTGGCTGAAAGTCTGTGGTTCTCAAGAGGGGCAGGCCGCCTTCAATCCGAAGAAGGGTTCGATCCCGGCCAGGACCGACGTGTCCCCCAGTGGCTTCGATGTCATCGCCCAGTCGTTCATCGCCGAGTTCAAGACGGATACGCTCGTACCCAGCTCGGCGCACGGCTCGGCGACGCCCCCGAACTTTGCCAGCGCGGTCAATGATGAGATGGGCCAGTTCATCCAGAACAAGGATGTGACCAAGACGGCCAGCAACCTTCAGAAAGCGTCCGACGAGTTCCTGAAGACGGCTTAGCCGAGCGCGACCGATGGCGACGGCCACCGCCCAACCGGTGATCCTGGAGCGGCTCCCGCGGAGCCGCTCCTTGCGTCTGCCACCGTGGGAGAAGTTGACGCCGCTGCTCTTGATCGCGCCGTCGGTCATTCTGATCGCCGTCTTCGTCTACGGCTTCATCGGCGCCACCATGCGCACCTCCCTGGTTCGGTGGAACAGCGCGCTCCCCGACTACACCTTCGTCGGCTTGCACAACTACCAGCGGCTCTTCCAGCTCGATCGATTTCAGGCCGACCTGGCCAATACGCTCCATTTCACCGCCATCTTCCTGGCCGGTTGCATCATCCTGGGGTTGGGCGCCGCCGTGCTGCTGGACCAGCGGTTGCGCGGCACGCTGTTCTTCCAGAACGTTTACATGTACCCCCTGGCGCTCTCCTTCGTCGTGACCGGGACGGTCTGGCGATGGATCCTGAATCCCAACTCCGGTGTCAACGTCATCCTCGGGAACCTCCACCTCGACTTCCTGAAATCGGGATGGCTGACCGACACCCACACCGCCCTGAATTCGCTCGGCATCGCGGCGGTGTGGCAGATGAGCGGCTTCTGTATGGCGATGTTCCTCGCCGGGCTTCGCGGCATCCCCGAAGAGCTTCGAGAGGCCGCCCGGGTGGATGGCGCCAATGAGTGGCAGCTCTTCTGGCGGATCACGTTCCCGTTACTCCGTCCGATCACCCTGTCCGCGGTCATCATCCTGGGGCACATCTCGCTGAAGATCTTCGACCTCGTGTATGTGATGACCTTCGGCGGTCCCGGCTACGCCACCGACATGCCGAGTCTCTACATGTGGATCGCGACCTTCCAGCAATTCCTCTATTCGCGAGGCGCGGCGATCGCGATCGTGCTGCTGTTGATGGTCGCGATCCTGATCGTGCCCTACCTGGTGTGGAACCTGCGAGGGGAGACCGAGCAATGAGCATCCTGGTTCCGGCGGCTCCACGGGCTCGCACCCGGATGACCCCGATGCGTGCCGCCCTCTACCTGCTGCTCCTGGTGCTGGCCGTCTTCTACCTGGTGCCGGTTTTCGCCATCATCGTGACGTCGCTGAAAGGCACCGTTGAGCTGGCCCGCTCAACGGTGTGGGAGCTTCCCAAGGCTGCCGACCTGAGCTCCTATTCGACGGCGTTTACGGCGCTGGCGCCGTCCTTCTTCAACAGCGTCTTCCTCGTGGTTCCGGCGACGATCCTTTCCGCGACCCTGGGCTCGCTGAACGGCTACGTCCTCTCGAAGTTGAGGTTCAGGGGCAGCAACGTGGTTTTCACACTGCTGCTCTTCGGCATGTTCATTCCCTATCAGAGCATCCTGATCCCGCTGGTCCAGTTCCTGGAAACGATCAACCTCTACGGCGGCATCCCCGGCCTGATCCTGGTGCACGTCGTCTACGGGATCCCGATCTGCACCCTGATCTTCCGCAATTACTTCGCCACGGTGCCGCGCGAGCTGCTCGAAGCCGCCCGCATCGACGGCGCCAGCGTGATCGGCATCTACCGGCACGTCATGCTGCCGATTTCAATCCCCGGTTTCGTGGTCGTCATGATCTGGCAGTTCACGAGCATCTGGAACGAATTCCTCTTCGCCGTCACCATCGCCCAGACGCCCACGCAGCAACCAATCACGGTTGCCCTGCAGAACCTGGCCGGCAGCCTTGCGCCGGAGCAGAACATCCAGATGGCCGGGGCGCTGATGGCGGCGCTGCCCACGCTCTTGATCTACATCCTGCTGGGCCGCTACTTCGTTCGCGGCCTGCTGGCGGGGTCACTCAAGGGCTAGAACGATGGGCCGAGCGCGAGTGCTATGCTCGCCAGCGAGAGGAGGTGGACAAAATGTTGAAGCAAGTACGCGCGGCGGCGATGCTACCGGCGCAGGATCTCGAGCGGGCGAAAGCCTTCTACCGCGACAAGGTGGGATTGACGCCTACCCAGGAGCGTGATCCGATGGGAGGCCTGCTGTTTGAACTGTCGGATGGAACCGGCTTCGCCGTCTTCCAGAGCAGTGGAAAGCCGTCGGGGACACATACGCAAATGGCCCTGGAGGTGCCAGACCTTGACGCGGCCGTCAAGGATCTCCGGGCGCGCGGACTCAAATTCGAGGAGTACGACAGCCCGGGGCTCAAGACCGTCAATGGCATCGCGGACATCGCTGGGACGAAGGTTGCATGGTTCAAGGACTCGGAAGGGAACTTGATTGCCATCGGTCTCCCGGTGCCGGTGACAGCCCCCCGCAGCGCCTGACGTAACCGGAGAGGCCGGCTCTAGCTGAGCCGGCCTCTCGTCGTGCGGTCCAGCTTCGCGGTCACCTCCGATCCGGGACCGCGTGTCGTGATGCGGTCGCAAGCAAAACCAAGACGGCCAAGGGCATCACGAGGTTTACCAGCACGGGCACCGGGCCACGGATCGTTCCGATGGGCAGCAGCGCGAGCAGGACGGTGATCGTCAGGCTTAACACCTCCACTAGAACGAGCCAGCGCCAGGCCCAGCGTCGCCCGCGACGCAGATTGCGGGCCAGCCAGAACATCATGACGGCGACGAGGATCGTCAGGACGCTCAGCACCCGGAAGCCGGGCTCGACGATGCCAAACGGGATGGCGCTCAGCCCTGCGATGAGGGAGAGGCTGGCCTGCAGCACCACGAGCACGCCGGCGGCCTCGATGCGGCTTTCGGTCGCAGTTGTCTCACTCATGTCTATGACCTGCCTGTGAGCTGGTGCCGGGCGGCTTTGTCGAGCTCGGCGGCGAACGGGCCGCTTTTCCCGTTGTCGATGATCCACACGTGCAACATCGGGGGCGTCGTGATGCTCCCTGAACCCACCGGACACGTCCAGAACGGCGTCTCGAAGCTGAACTCGAACCCGAGCGGCGAGAAGCAGATGCCCTCGTGCTGGTGCCACTGCGTCAGCGGCCCACCCGGGTCCGGACCCCATTGCCCGACCCGCGGCATCTGGTACATGGCGCCGACCAGCTTCAGCCCGACCGGCGTCCGCGCATAGACCAGTGCCTGCGGCCGGTCCGGATCGAGAACGGCGCCGATGTTGGCCTGGTTCTGGAAGTGCAGGAGTGGATCGGCGTCTGAAACCGGCCCGGGCTTGTAGCCGGCCGCGACGGCGGCAGCCGGATCCTGGTAGCGCGCGAGGCTTGCCTTCGTATCGGCGAGCAGGCGCGCGGCCGCCACGCGTTCCTCCGGCGTTGCGACCGAGGCTACCGGCTGGAGCACGGCACCCGCGTGAGCGTGCAGGGCATCGGGGTGAGCCAGGCCGCCGATCCAGATCCCGATGGTCGTCAGGCTGACCAGGAGCGGAAAAGCCGTGGCGCGCCAGAGGCGGCGCGGCCAGGCGGTGCGTGCCGGGTTCTTGAGCCGCATGACCAATCCCAGCGCGACCAGCTCGATCAGCTTGCACGCAATCCCAACCTGGTCCGGTGCTTCCCAGCCGGCCATCACCCAGACGAGGTAGGCGACAATGGTCGCGCTCAACCAGAGCGCGGCCGGCCGGCGCCACCAGGTCGTGGTAGAGACGCCGAGCGCGAGCGCGATGAATCCGAGGCCGTCGATGATGAAGAGGAGGCCGGTGATTCCCTCGTGACCCGGGACCAGGGCCTCCCGTCCGGCCAGAAATCGAAGGAGTCGCACGAATACCAGGCTGAAGGCGAGGAGCAGGATCGCGGCGCTGAGCGCGGGCGCGTGGTCCGTGGCGATGTCGTACACGCATCGACCGTATCCCGGGGCGATAAGACTGACGTAAGATGTCAGGCCGCGAGCGGCAAGGTTACGGTGAAGGTCGCGCCCGGCCCATCATTGTTGCGCGCGGTCAGCGAGCCGTGGTGCTGTTGCACGATCCAGCGAGCGATCGAGAGTCCCAGTCCCGCGCCGTTGTTCGAGCGCGCCGGGTTCGCCTGGTAGAAGCGCTCGAAAATGCGTTCCAGGTCGCCCGGTGGGATCCCGGTTCCATCATCCGCGACCGTCAGCAGTGCCGTGGAATCGTGCTGCCGCAGGCCAAGCTCCACCGAGCCGCCCGCCCTGGTGAATTTCACGGCATTGTCGACCAGGACCCACAGAAGCTGGAGGATCGCGTCCTCGTCGCCGAGGATCGTCGCATCCGTCAGGCCGACGTTGTGGAAGCCCCGGTCCTTCAGGCTGGCTCGAGCCTGGCGGCAGACGGACTCGATCAGCGATCGGAGCGAGACCGGGACCAGCTCGAGCTGCTGTCCGGCATCGGCCTGGGCCAGCGTCAGCAGATGTTCCACCAGGCGGCTCATCCGCTCGCTTTCGGTCGCGATGTCACGCACGGCGGCCACGCGGACGTCGTCGGCGACACCGGGGCCGTGCGCCAGCAGTTCCGCATTGCCGCGGATCGTGGTGAGCGGCGTCCGCAGCTCGTGTGACGCGTCGGCCACGAAGCGGCGCTGGGCGTCCAGCGCCCTGGCCAGCCGCACATACGCGGCCTCCAGTTGCTCCAGCATGCGGTTGAAGCTCTGGCTCAAGACGCCGATCTCATCTGCTCGCGGGCTCTGGGGAAGGCGTCGTTTCAGGTCGTGGGTGCTGGCGATCGACTCCGCTGTCTGCGCGACGGTCTTCAGCGGCCTGAGCGCGCGACCCGTGATCAGCCAGCTCGCCAGCAGCGCGGCCAGCAGGGTGGGGATCGAGGAGACGATCAGAAAGCCGAGCAAGCCCTTGCGGTTGGTCGACTGGATACTGATCGGCTGGCCGGCAATAACGAAGCCCTGCAGCCCGAGGTCGAGCCGCGTCCAGCGAGTGGCATACAGCCGAAGCGCCGGACCTCCTGGTACGTCGACGGTGGCCAGGGCGGTGCCATGGGCGGCAGTGCCGGACAGCAGGCCCTTGGGAATGGCGGGGGCGGTGTCGCCAATCCGTCCGGTGCTGGAGAGAACGGACCCGGATGCGGTCAGCACCTCAATGAAGGGATCGGTACGATGCCGCAGGTCCTCGGCGCCGCTAAGCGAGGCGCTGATCGAACCGCTGAGCTCGCTGGGGGCCACCCTGGCGATGACGCCGACGGCATCCGTGGCGCGCTGCTTGAGCCCATCGTCCTGGGTCGTGCCTTGACTGTTCGCCACCAGCTCGTAGACCAGCCAGCCGAACGCGATCAGGGTCGCCGCCACCAACGCTGTGCCAAAGACGGTGAGCCGCAATCGAAACGACACTCAGGCCTCCCTCAGGCTGTAGCCGAATCCGCGGACGGTTTGGATCAGCCGCGGCTCGCCGCCACCATCGAGTTTGGCCCGCAGGTAACCGATATACACGGCGACGACGTTGTCGTCCGTTTCCTCATCGGCCCAGATCGCGTTCAAGAGCTGGTCACGGGTGAGCACCTGCCGTGGATGTCGCAAGAAGTGCACGAGGAGAGCGAACTCCCGAGCGGTACAGCGGATCAGCCGCTCGCCGCGGTGCACTTCGCCCGTCTCGACCTGGAGCGTGAGGTCGGCAAACTGCAAGACGGTCGTCGGCGGCGCCGCCCGCCGAAGCAGGGCCCGGACTCGGGCCAGGAGCTCGGCATAGGCGAACGGCTTGACCAGGTAGTCGTCGGCGCCGCTGTCGAGCCCCCGGACCCGATCCGCCGTTGTGGTGCGAGCTGTCAGAAACAGGATGGGCAGCTCGCGATCGGCTCGCAACTGTCGGCAGACCTCCAAGCCGTCCATCCCGGGCATCATGACGTCGAGCACCACCAGGTCGGGCCGCCGGTCCCTGGCCTGGTCGAGGGCCGCCGCCCCGCCGAGGGCGATGTCGACCTCGTAACCCTCCGGCCGGAGGACGCGCTGAATCGTCGTCGCCACCAGGGGATCGTCGTCTACGACCAGGATGCGGCGCGGCCCTGCGCTCACGTTCGTATATCGTCCCCGCCCTTCGTAAGGATGCTGTAAGACCGTCTCGATTAGTTGACATCGATTGGTCGGAATGGTATAGTCGGTATCGACTAAACGATGACGACTAAAAGGGAGCTACCCAGGACGCCGCTGGCGCTGGCGGTCATGAACCTCTTGATGGAGGGCCCGATGCATCCCTACGAAATGAAATCGAAGATGAAGGAGAGGGGCCACGACCAGGTCATCAAGATCGCCGGCGGCTCGATATACGACACGGTCGAGCGCCTCGAAGAGGGTGGCTTCATCACAGCGCAGGAGACGAGCCGGGAAGGGCGGCGCCCAGAGAAGACGACCTATGCCATCACGGACCACGGGAGGGAGGAGATCCTTGGCTGGCTGCGAGAGATGCTGGCGCAGCCGGTCAATGACTACCCGCAGTTTGCGGCGGCGCTCGCCTTCTTTGCCGCCCTCGACAAGGATGAGGTGACGCGCCTGCTCAAGGCGCGAACGGCGCTGCTGGAATCGGAGATCGCCGGGATGAAGAAGGGCCTCGAGGGGTGGATGGGCGAGATGGGGATCCCGAGGCTGTTCCTGATCGAGTCGGAGTACGCGATCGCCATGAAGACCGCCGAGGTCGACTGGGTCCGCGACCTGATACGCGATATCGACGCGCTGTGGATGACCGCCGATCAGATGCGGATGGCGGAGGCCGCTATCCATTCACGCAGAGGAGGAGTCAGCGAATGAAGACCATCGCCCCGGGGGACCATGCCCCAACCGAAGCCGCTGCGGAAAGTTACAGCACCGGCTCCGTCATCTCCAAAGACGGCACCATCATCGGTTACCGCCAGCTCGGCCACGGCCCCGCCGTGGTCGTGCTCCACGGCGCGATGGAATCCGCGCAAAGTCACGTGCAGCTCGCCGAGGCGTTGGCGGATAGCTTCACCGTCTACCTGCCCGACCGACGCGGCCGTGGCCTCAGCGGTCCGTACCGTAAAGACCACAGCATCGAGACGGACGTCCAGGATATGGCGGCCGTGCTGGCCAAAACCGATGCCCACGATGTAATGGGTGTGAGCTCGGGCGCCATTATCTGGCTGCAGGCGGCACTCACCCTGCCTGCCATTCGCAAAGCCGTGATCTTCGAACCCCCACTGCCGATCAACGGTTCGCTCCCGACCGACTTCGTGCAGCGCTATGAGAGAGAGATCGCCCAGGGCGAAGTCGCCGCAGCCCTGGTGAGCGCGATGAAAGGGACGCAGATGGGGCCACCGATCTTCAACATCGTCCCGCGCGGGCTGCTCGAGCGGCTCACGAGGACGATCATGGCCAGTGAGGAAAAGAACGCCGGCAACGACGACGTAACGATGCGGATGCTGGCGCCGACGCTGCATTACGACTTTCAACTGGCAACCGAGATGGAAGGCGCTCTCGAGCGCTTCAAAGCAATCCGCGCCGAGGTCCTGTTGCTCGGCGGCAGCAAGAGTCCCGCATACCTGAAGGCCGGCCTGGACGCATTGCAGAAGGTCTTGCCGGACGTCACGCGGGTTGAGCTACCAGGAGTTGGTCACGGCGCCACGGGCAATAGCAACCGAGGCGGCCGGCCGGAACGCGTGGGGCAAGTCCTGCGCCAATTCTTTGTCTAACCGCACGTTCCCAGGAGGTGGATGAAACCATGACAGAAAATCGTCGATCATCGGCGCCCTGGCTGGCCCTGGCGGTCCTCGCCCTGGGTCTCTTCATGACCCTGCTCGACCTCACCATCGTCAACGTCGCCATCCCGAGCATCGTTGACGATCTGCACGCGTCCCTCGACCAGATCCTGTGGGTGCTCAATGGCTACAGCTTGGCGTACGCCGTGCTGCTGATCACCTCGGGACGGCTGGGGGACATCTTCGGGCCCCGTAACATGTTCGCCGCGGGCATCGTCGTTTTCACCGTCGCATCGGCCTTCAGTGGCCTCGCGCATGATCCGACGCAGCTAATCCTCGCCCGGGGCCTCCAGGGAATCGGCGCGGCGATCATCGCGCCTCAGGGTCTTCCCATCATGACCACTATTTTTCCGCCGGAGCGCCGTGCCGGAGTCTTCGCCATCTACGGCTCTCTCGCCGGACTCGCTGTTCTGCTGGGTCCGGTCGTGGGCGGGTTCATCGTCACCAACTTTGGCTGGCGGTGGATCTTCTACGTGAACCTGCCGGTCGGGCTGCTCACCTTCATTCTGGCTTTCGTCTTCGTGCCGGACCTCCGTCCGGGCCGGCGTCACCGTCTGGATTGGGCGGGCGTCGCGCTGGCGACCACCGGCCTGCTCGGCATCGTGTTCGGGTTGATCGAGGGTCAGCGCTACGACTGGGGAACCGTGTGGTCCTGGATCACGATCCCGGAGATCATCGCTGCCGGCGTGGTCGTGCTGACAATCTTTCTCCTCGTGCAGTGGCGACGTCAGGATCGCGAGCCGTTGCTCCCGTTCGCCATCTTCAAAGATCGGAATTACACCGTGATGACACTCGTGCTGATGGCCATGGGGTTCGCGATCGTCGGCTTTTTCCTGCCGCTGACGATTTTCTACCAATCGGTGCTGGGTCTCAGCGCCTTCGATGCCGGGCTCGCGATCGCGCCGCAGCCGCTGGCGATGATGCTCATGTCGGGGGTCGCGGCCGCCCTGGCGGCGCGCTATGCGAAATACATCCTGATCACCGGCCTCACGCTGTTCGCCATCGGGATGGCGTACATCGCGTGGATCGCCCAGGTGAGCTCGAACCGCTGGAGCTTCCTGCCGGGCCTGGTGCTCGGCGGGATTGGCATGGCCGGGGTCTGGACACCGGTCTTCAGCATGGCGACCCGAAATCTGCAACCCCGGCTGGCCGGCGTCGCCTCCGGCGTGCTGAGCACCATCCAGGAGCTGGGGGCGGTAATCGGCAGTGCCGCGATCGGCGCCGTGCTGCAGAACCAGCTGGCTGCCGATCTGCACAACCGGGCGGTCAGTTACTCGGCGCAACTGCCGAGCCAGGCACAGGCACCGTTCGTCGACGGCTTCAGCAAAGCCGCCAGGTCGGGCCTCGAGGTCGGACGCGGACAGACGGGCACCAGCCTGAGCTTGCCCGCGGGTGTGCCGGCCCAGGTCGCCCACCAGATCCAGCAGCTGGCGCACGCGGTCTTCACCCAGGCCTTCGTCGACGCGATGCGACCAACCATGGCGCTGGCGATCGCCGTGGTGCTGGTTGCGGCGGTCGGCGCCATTGCGGCGCGCAATGGAACCGCTGGGGTCCCGGCCCACGCGGCGGCTGAGTCCGAGCAGGAGCCTGCATCGGTCGCCTAGTCAACGGCGGGGCAGCGCCGCATCACGGCGCTGTCCTGCTCGTCACCGCCTCTCGATAATTCCGGCTTGCTCTCTTTGCTGAGTTATGGGATAGTGAGGCATGTAAATATGAGGCACCCCACTTTTAAAGCGGATCCGGATACGGCCGGGTTCCAAACGGACGCCAACGGCTACCTGTACGACCCCCACATCCGGGAGATACTGACGCGAAGCGGGCGCAAAGTCGACGCGGGCACTGAGGCGTTGGCGTCCGTTCGCATCCTCGCCAAGAAGATGCACGCCTTGATGGAACGCTGGGCGGATCATTACGGGTTGAGCGAAGGCCGCTTCCAGATCCTGATGCGGCTGAATCACCAGACGGATGGCCGGCTGACCATGGGCGACCTGGCTGAGATGCTGGATGTCTCACCCCGGACCGTGACCGGCCTGGTCGACAACCTGGAGCGCGATGGCCTCGTCAAGCGAGTTGATGTTCCCGACGACCGCCGCTCGGTGCACGCCGAGCTCACCGCCCAGGGCCGTGAGCGGGTGAAGGCGCTCTGGCGAGACGCCGCCGGTGGCCAGGCACAGCTCACGAAGGGCTTTAGCGAGTCGGAGCTGATCCAGCTCCGTCACCTGTGCCTGCGCCTCATCCGAGTTATGGGCGCGGCCGAAGGAGACAACCATGCCACAAGCTGAGCTGACTACCCGCCTCAAAATCCTGGCGACCGCGGGCGTCATGCTGGCCCTGCTGCTCGCCGCCCTCGACCAGACGATCGTGGGCACGGCGTTGCCACGAATCGTCGCCGAGCTCAACGGCCTGGATCGCTACTCCTGGTTGATCACCGGCTACCTCGTCGCCTCGACAGTCGTTGTCCCGATTGCCGGGAAGCTCGGCGACCTGTTCGGTCGCAAGCCGTTCCTGATCGCCGGGATGATCGGCTTCGTCGCCGCGTCGGCACTTTGCGGCGTCGCCCAGGACATGACGCAGCTGATCGTCTTTCGGATCATCCAGGGCCTGTTCGGCGGCATGCTCTTCGCCTCCGCCTTCACCGTTCTTGGCGACATCTACTCGCCGGCGGAGCGGGCGCGTATCCAGGGGCTCTTCGGCGGCGTGTTCGGGCTTTCTTCGATCATCGGACCGGTCGTGGGCGGCTTCCTGACGGACAACCTCGGCTGGCGCTGGGTGTTCTACGTCAACCTGCCGGTCGGCTTGCTGGGCGTGCTGGTCGTCGCGGCCTTCCTGCCCTTCGTCCGCACCAAAGCCTCCTGGCGCGACATCGACTTCGTCGGGTCGGCCGCGCTGGCCGCCGGCCTGATCCCCGTGCTGGTCGCGCTCTCCGTGGCGAAAGACCAGGGCTGGACCTCGGTTGAGGTGCTCGGCCTGCTGGGATTCGGCGTCGCGATGCTGATCGCCTTTTTCATGATCGAGCGACGGGTCAAGGAGCCGATCGTGCCCTTCCAGCTGTTCAAGAATCGTGCCTTCGCCGTCTCGATGGTGGTCGGCTTCTTCGCGGCGCTGGGAATGTTCGGGATGATCATCTTCATCCCACTCGAGACGCAGGGCGTGCTGGGGGTCAGCGTGACCAATTCCGGGCTTCTGCTGACGCCCATGATGTTCGGTTTGATCGTCGCCAGTGTTTTGTCGGGCAACCTGATCCCCCGGATCAAGCACTACCACTACCTGGGCACCATCGGGCTTGTGCTGGTGATGACCGGCATGTACCTGGTGGCGCAGACTACGACGTCGACGCCGCAGTCGGCCATCACCTTCGCCATCGTTCTGGTTGGCCTCGGTCTCGGCGCCACCATGCCGCTGTACATCAACGCGGTGCAGAGCGCCCTGCCAATGCGGTATCTCGGCGTCGGCACCAGCCAGATTCAGTTCTGGCGCAACGTTGGTGGCACGGTCAGCTCGGCGGTGCTGGGCAGCATCCTGGCCCAGCGGCTGCCAGGGGCGATCGCCGACCAGGTCGCCAAGGTCAACTTGCCGCCCGCCTTTACCAACGTCATGGGTAGCTCGGCAAGCGATCCGAACGCCATGCTCGATCCGGCGAAGATCGCCGCGGCGAAGGCCAAGCTAACGCCCCAACTGGCCCCAGTCTTCGATCAGGCCATGCATGCCGTCCGTGACGCACTCGCTCTGACGCTGCACGACACGTTCCTGATCGCGGTCGCGTTGGCGGGGATCGCCCTGATCGCGTCGTTGTTCATGCCCGACGTGCCGCTGCGCGCCCGCCAGCCGCGCCGGCAACAGCCCGCCTTCGGTGAAATCCCCGCGTCCCCCGAGGCTGCCGAGCGTGACGCGGCGGTTGGATAGAAGCCTGGCTACCGGCTAGAAATGCCCAGCCTGCTTCGCCTGCTTCGAACCTCCCTTCGTCCCTATGCCGGCTACGTGGCACTGGTCGTGAGCCTGCTGCTCATTCAGTCGATCGCCAACCTCTACCTGCCGAACCTGAACGCCGACATCATCAACAACGGCGTCGTTAAGGGGGACGTCGGCTACATCTGGCGGATCGGCGGCATCATGCTGGTGCTGGCGGTCTTCGTCGGCATCCTCTCGATCGTGGCCGTCTGGTTTGCCTCGAGGGCGTCGATGGGATTCGGACGGGACGTCCGGCGCGGCGTCTTCGAGCGCGTCCAGCAGTTTTCGGCCACCGAGATGAATCGGTTCGGCACGCCGTCGCTGATCACGCGCAACACCAACGACGTCCAGCAGGTCCAGCTGTTCGTCCAGATGGCACTCACGATCTTCGTGACGGCGCCCATCATGCTGGTCGGCGGCATCATCCTTGCGGTGCGCGAGGACGTCACGCTGTCGGCGATCCTGATCGTGATCCTGCCGTTGATGGTCGCGGTCTTCGCGGTCCTGATGTATTTCGCGATTCCCCTCTTCCAATCGATGC
>VBEN01000214.1 GCA_005881175.1 Chloroflexota bacterium | reverse complement strand
GAGGAAGATCTCAGCGGGCGCATCCCAAACGTTCAGGCGCACCAGTGGCGTTCGGATGGCGGCGCCGGCGATAAGCTCGCGGGCTCGACGAACATCCTCGAGCGTCAGCGGCATCGTCTTCACATCTTCACCGTCTGGCCGGTGTGCGTTTCTCTCGCGCGGCGGACCACATAGGCGGCGGATGCGACGTCCTCGACCGCGAGCCCCAACGATTTGAACAGCGTCAGCTCGCGCGGCGACCGGCGGCCCGGGTTCTTCCCGGTGAGGACCTCGCCCAGCTCGGCCTGCACGTGGTCACTCTTGACTGCCCCCTCCAGCATCGGGATCAGTAGGTCGCCCGCTTCCGCGAGCGCCGACTCCCGCCGGTCAACGAACAAGCGGGCCGCCGCCATGGTGGACGTGTCGATCTCACGAGACGTTGGGATCGACGATCCGACCGCGTTGATGTGCACGCCCTCCTTCAGCCAACCACGCTGCAGGATCGGTTCCGCGCTCGCCGTCACAGTGGCCACGATGTCGGCGCCTCGAACGGCGGCCTCGGCACTGGTCTCAGCCTCGACCGGGAAATTGAAGTGCGATCCTTGTTCCAGGGCGAGGGCGGCGGCCCGATCCAGGTTGCGGCTCCAGATCCGCACCCGGCGAAGCGGTCGGACGGCGGCGATCGCCTCGATATGCGTGCGCGCTTGCACGCCAGCGCCAAGGATCGCGACCTCTACCGAGTCAGGACGGGCAAGCAGATCCGTGGCCACCGCTGACACCGCCGCCGTCCGGATTGCGGTGATGGCGGCCCCGTCCATCAGTGCTGACAGCCGCCCGGTATCCGCCTCGAAAAGGAGAACGGCGCCCTGGTGGGTGTCGATACCACGTTTGGCGTTGGCGGGAAAAACCAAAACGGCTTTGAAACCGAGTACATCATCCCTACCGTCACCCGGCGAGATGTAGCTCGGCATCAAGCCGAGGAAGCCATTCGCGCCTGGAACCCGCATGATCATCCGGAGGGGAACAAGCGCCTCCCCGCGCGCGAGCGCCGTCAGAGCGCCGCGCATCACCTGGATGCATTCGGGCATCGGCAGGAGCCGCGTCACCTCCTCAGCGTTCAGCACCAGGACCTCCATCAGGCCACCGCGGCCTCCATCCTCGATGCCACCGCCTCGCGTTCATCCGTCGTCAGATGCATCTCGACGGCCTCGAGCCAGGGTCGGAACTGCTCGACGGTGCGTGGGCCGATCAAGGCGGAGGTCACGGCAGGATGGCTGATGACCCAGGCGAGGGCGAGCGTACTCATGTCGACGCCGCGCTCGGTGGCGCTCGAACGCAGCGCGTCAATCGCCTGGAACGTGCCAGGGTTCATCAGGTGCCGGTAGGGCTCCGGTCGAAGGTCGACGCGCGACCCTCGCGGTGGTCGCTCACCAAATCGGTACTTACCGGTGAGCAGCCCACCTGCTGCCGGACTGAAGGGGGTGACCGCGATCCGTTCCTTCGCCGCCAGTGGAAGCAGCTCCTCCTCGATAGCGCGATCGAGCAGGCTGTAGCCATTCTGGACTGACTGATACCGGTGGACGCCCAGTCGATCGCTGGCCGCCAGCGAGTCACGCAGCTGCGAGGCCGTGATGTTGCTCGCGCCGATGTGCCGCACCTTCCCGGCCTGCATCAGATCATTCATCGTCTGTAGCGTCTCCTCGATCGGTGTTGCCGGGTCGGGCTCCATGGTCACGTAGAGGTCGATGTGGTCCGTCTGGAGGCGGCGCAGGCTTCCGTCGACTGCCGCCATGATGTGGCGTCGAGAAAGGCTCCGGTCCTGTGGGCCTTCCCCCAGGGCATAGAGCACCTTGGTCGAGAGGATGAGCCGGTCGCGAACCTTCCGCTCCCTCAGCCAGGCGCCAATCATCCGCTCGGACGCCCCGCCACCATAGCTGTCCGCCGTGTCAAAGTAGTTGATGCCCGCGTCCCAGGCGTGGTTCATCAGGGCGAAGGCGGTTTGCTTGTCCTCTCCCTTCCCGAAGAGCTCCGAGGCCGAACCTATCCCCCCGAATCCTCCGCAACCGAGCCCCAGCACCGAGACGCGCATCCCGGTGCGGCCCAACGCGCGGTACTCCATTCTTCCCTCCGCGGAGATCGTATAGGTTTTGTCGTTGCTATCATCCGCACGTCATGTTGGAGCAGCATGGGGCACGTCTCCGGCATGAACGAAGTATCGAGCCCATTGCCATCGATGGAGGAAGCGTGCAGTGGTTGATCGATCGCGCGCTCGGCGCGGAGCATCTGATGGCCTACCGCTTGACCGTCGAGCCAGACTCGATGGCAAGTCACGTTCACGTCGGGTCTGAGGAGGCTTTATACGTGCTCGAAGGTAGCGGCGAGATACGGGTGGAGCAGAGCATCCACTCGGTTGGCGGAGGTCAGGCGGTGTTCGTGCCAGACGGCGATACCCACGGCTATGTCAACACCGGCGCCGCTCCCCTGGTGGTCGTGGGGGCGATGGCCCCGCCCATCCAGTTGGACGACATTCATCCGGCGATGCCTCCGCTCGCTGTTCAGTCCGCAAGTCGGGTGTCTACGGATGACCATGTTCACCGGCATCATTCCTTCCGGCCGAGCGCCATTGCATGCCCATCCGCATGAGGAGATCGTCTACATCCTGGCCGGTGGCGGCCGGCTATGGATCGAGGCGGATCCGGTCGGTGAGCTGCGGCCAGGCTCCGTCGTTTTCGTTCCCATCGGTGTGCGCCACACCCTCGAGAACACCGGCCCAGTGGATATGAAAGTCCTGGGCGCCTTCTCTCCGGCCGGCTCACCTGAAGCCAAAGTCTGACGGAGAAAGGCCAGCGGCGGACGGCTCTGGCATTCTATTTAGATGTCTCGTCCGATGACGTCGCAGAAGTCGCGGTCATTCACCGAGTCGGTGATCCGCGAAATGACCCGGCTTTGCCTCGCCGAACATGGTGACGACTGTCTGAACCTGGCGCAGGGGTTTCCCGATTTTGCGGCACCCAGCGCATTGAAGGAAGCGGCGGTTGACGCGATCCGCAAGGACTTCAACCAGTACGCCACCACCTGGGGGGCGAAGGTGATGCGCGATGCGATCGCCGCCAAGACCCAGCATTTCCGGCAGATGGCTGTCGACCCGGAGACGGAGATCACCGTGTGCTGCGGAGTGACCGAAGCCATGCTCTCGAGCATCCTGGCCCTGGTCGACCCAGGCGACGAGGTCATCATCTTCGAACCGTTCTACGAGAACTACGGCCCCGACTGCATCCTCTCCGGCGCCAGGCCGGTAGTGGTCCCTCTTGTACCTCCGGACTGGCACTTCGAGCACGATCAACTCCGCAGGGCCTTCAGCCCGCGAACCCGGGCGATCATCATCAATACGCCGCACAACCCAACCGGCAAGGTCTACAGCCGTGCGGAGCTGACGTTCATCGCTGGCCTCTGTCAAGAATTCGACGCGCTCGCCATCACGGACGAGATCTACGAACACCTTGTCTACCGGGGCGAGCACATCAGCATCGCCACCCTGGATGGGATGCGGGATCGAACGGTGACCATCAACGGGCTCTCGAAGACCTACAGCGTTACCGGCTGGCGGCTGGCGTACGCCATCGCTCCCGCCGAGATGAGCAACGCCATCCGCAAAGTGCACGACTTCGTGACGGTGGGTGCTCCTCACCCGCTCCAGGTGGCGGCCGCGACGGCGCTGCGCTTCCCCGATCAGTACTACATCGACCTGCTGGCGGCGTACCAGGAGCGGCGCGACTTCATGCTCGAGATCCTCGATGGCGCCGGCTTCAAGGCCTACCCGCCAGATGGCGCCTACTATGTCATGACTGACATCACGCGCTTCGCCGAGGACGATGTCAGTCTCGCGCACCGGATGGTTCGGGAGATCGGCCTGGCGACCGTTCCGGGGAGCAGCTTTTACCTGGAACCCGAACGCGGCCGGCGGCAGATCCGGTTCTCCTTCCCCAAAAAGATGGAGACGCTCCGGAGGGCCGCCGATCGGCTCAAGCGGCTCCAGCGCGTTGCCTGATGTTTCTCGCCTGTCCGAACCGCTGCAGTACGAACCGATTCGAGCTCTGGAACGCGTCTGTCTTTGTCGACATTCTCGGCCGCTACATCGATTACAAGGCGGTCGATGCCCCGCTCTACCGCTGTACCGAATGCGGCAGCCCGGCAGTCGACCTGGGCGAAGTCGCGGGGGCCATGGCGACGGACCGGGAGGAGCAGAAAGATCCCGTTCGCGAGTACGCCTGCCCGAGCTGCGAAGAGCTATTCAGCGCACCGAAGGACCAGACGCTGGTGGTCTGTCCGGCTTGTGGCCAGACCTTCCCCGTGACTGACGCCCCCTAGCTCGCGGCGACTTGGCGAACGACCTCCGGCAGGATCTCACCGGCCTTGCCGTGGAGAACCACGGCGGCGAGATCGTCGAGCGGGGTGGGCTCCGCGTTGACGATGCAGAGATCGGCGCCGTGCTCGAGGGCCATTCGTGGAATCCCCGCAGCGGGATAGACCAGCAGCGAGCTACCCACGATCAGGACGACATCGGCGGCCATCGCCATCGCCTGGGCATCGCGCAGCGCCGGCATCGGCAGCGCCTCCCCGAAAAGGACGACGGTCGGTTTGAGGAAACGCCCACCGCAGGCCGGGCAGCTCGGCGGACAGTGCTCGCGGTTCATCCGATCCGCCTGGTCGCGAGGCAAGCGGGCCTCACACTCCAGGCAGA
>VBEN01000213.1 GCA_005881175.1 Chloroflexota bacterium | reverse complement strand
TCGACCGGCTCACACTCCCGAACGAAGGCTGATAACGGAGTTGTGGGATTAGAGGCGGGGGTCGACCGGCTCGCTCTCCAGGGCCAAGACCGCAAACACGCACTCGTGTACCCGGCGCAGGGGCTCCTCGTGAACAAAACGCTCGAGCCCCTCGAGGCCGAGGGCGAATTCACGCGTGGCAAGCGATCGCTTCGCGCCAAGACCACGCTCCCGCAAGCGCTCGAGGTGCGCGGGCTGCGTGTAGTCCGGCCCATAGATAAGGCGCAGGTATTCGCGCCCACGGACCTTGAGCGCCGGCTGCACGACCCCGCTCTTCCACCGCGCGGTGAAGTCCGATGGTTTGACCACCATGCCCTCGCCGCCGCGCGCCGTCAACGATTCCCACCACTCGACCGCGCGCTGTTCGCTGGCGGGGTCGGCGAGGTCGACGTCCATGGAAGGTGTGGCGATGATCACCGAGCCGTCCATTGACGCGAGCCGACCGAGTCGCTCGAGATGCCAGGCGTGCGGCTGGCGCGACCTGCACGCGGCGCTTCGCCACGAGGTCCGAAAGCTCGGGCTGCGGCCGCACATCGAGCACGGCGAGCTCCTCGGACAAGGCTGCCCGGGCGGCGGCGCCCACGGGCGCGTACTGCTGCTGAATCAGCTCGCGCGCCTTGAGGGACCACGGCATGAGCTCGCAGTCCAGGAGAACCCAGTCCGTCTTGAGCTCGTCCCAGAGACCGGCCCCGCCCGCGGCGGCGCGCAGCCGCTCCATAAGAGCAGCTTCAAGCGTCGGGTCGCTGAAGAATGGCCGCCCCGTTCGTGTGTAGACGATCCCGCCGGCGGCGGACTGCATACCGAATCGCCGTTCGGCCGCGACGGGATCAGTGCACAAGACCACAATCGCGCGGGACCCCATGTGCTTCTCTTCGCAGACGACTCGGCCTACGCCGCGTCCGCGGTAGTAGGCGAAGGCGTCAGTCGGATGTTCAAGCAGTCCCGGGATGGAGCTCGTCTCCGACGGCGACATCGTCGGTGGCAGATACACAAGCCACCGCGGGTCCACAGCGAAGCGGCTCATAGCCTCGAGCGCCGCGGCCGCGTTCTCCTCGCGCACTGTGACCTTGCCCGCGAGACGTGTGGTCACGATCCGCTTGCCAACAACGTCTTCGAGCTCGAGCAGCTCGTCATTGCGCTGCTGCGCCGTCAGCCGCGGGGCGTGCTCCTCCGCGGCGAGGAAGGGACGGGCCGGCTCGTAATAGGTGTGCGCCGCAGGGATGCTGACGAGCTCCTTCTCCGGGTAGCGGAGTGCGGTGAGCGCGCCGCCGAACACACAGCCGGTGTCGATGTTGATCGTGTTGTTGAGCCACTCCGGCTCGCGGACAGGCGTGTGCCCGTAGACGACCATAGCGCGCCCGCGGTAGTCAGCGGCCCAGTTCAGGCGGACGGGAAGCCCGAACTCGTCGGTCTCGCCGGTCGTGTCTCCGTAGAGCGCGAACTCGCGCACCCGGCCCGACGCGCGTCCGGCGTACTCGGCCTTCATCCCTCCGTGTGCCACAACAAGCTTGCCGTCGTCAAGCACAAAGTGGCTGATCAGCCCGTCGATGAACTTCGCGAGCCGCTCACGGAACTCCGCCGTCTCGCGGTCAAGCTGCTCGACGGTTTGAGCGAGCCCGTGCGTGAGCTGTACGTCCTTGCCGCGGAGCTTGCGAAGCAGCTTGGCCTCATGGTTACCGGGAACGCAGAACGCGGCGCCACTCTCGACCATGCCCATGACCAATCGAAGGACGTCTGGCGCGTTCGGGCCGCGGTCCACGAGATCGCCAAGGAACACAGCGCGCCGCCCCTCGGGCGGCGTGACGCTGATCCCTACCTCGCCGTCTTCGGGGCGCCGTACCTGATAACCCAAACGCCCAAGAAGCTGAACCAGTTCGTCGTAGCAGCCGTGAACGTCGCCGATGATGTCGAACGGGCCCTTCTCGTTTTTCTTGTCGGTCCAGAGACGCTGCCGCGTGATCGTCGCCGCGTCGACCTCCTCGACGCTCTCGAAGGTCCAGACGTAACGAAGTCCTTCGCGCTGGAGCCCGCGCAGCGAGCGCCGAAGCTGTTGGGCCTGCTGCCGGACGACGTGGGGACCGAAGTCGCGGTCGGGTCGCGCGCGGTTGCGCTCCTGAGAGATCCGCTCCGGTACGTCGAACACAATCGCCACGGGTAGTGCATCGTTGTCACGCGCGAGCTGAATCAATGACTTCCGCGACTCCGGCTGCACGTTCGTGGCATCGACCACGGTGAGCTTCATCGCTCGGAGTCGCTTTGCCGCGATGTAGTGCAGGAGCTCGAACGCGTCTTTCGTGGCCGCCTGGTCGTTCGGGTCGTCGGACACCGCCGCGCGGCACCAGTCCGAGGAGAGCACCTCTGTCGACTTGAAGTGCTTCGCGGCGAACGTCGACTTCCCTGAACCTGACGCTCCCACGAGGACAACAAGCGCGAACTCGGGCAGCGGAATGTTCATCGGGTGAACACCGCCATCTGCGTCGGCGGACCAACCTCGGGATCTTCTCGACCGACCGGAATGAACCGCGTGGTGTACCCATGAGTCCTGGCGACCTGAACCGCCCACGCCTGAAACTCGGTGCGCGACCACTCGAAGCGGTGATCACGGTGGCGCATTCGCTCGGCGGGGAGCGATGGGAAGCGCACGTTGTACTCACGGTTGGGAGTCGTAAGGACGACCGTTGTTGGACGCGCGTGCTGAAAGATGACGCGCTCGAAGGACGCCAGACGCGATGGATCCAGGTGTTCGACGACCTCCACGACAGCTGCCGCGTCGAACCCATCGAGTCGGGCATCGCGGTATACGAGCGATCCGTGCAGCAACTGCACGCGCGCCCGGGCCGTCTCGTGCATCTCCTTGAGTCGCAGACGACGCGCGGCGGTCTCGAGTGAACGGACGGAAACGTCGACGCCCGTCACCTGCTCGAACGCAGGGTTCTTGAGCAGCGCCTGGATCAGTTGGCCCTCGCCACAGCCCAGATCGAGCACCCGCTTAGCGCCAGCGCTCGTCAGCACCGCAGACACGCTGGCGATGCGCTCCTCGTTCAAACGCAGCGGCTCCTCGACCAGCGCCTCCTCCGCAGTGTGGGCTGCCTCTGCTGCATCCGGATCGGGTGCCTCGTCCGCGCTCAGCCGCGCCAGCGCCTCGCGCGTGAGATGTCGCTGACGCCGCAGGTACCGGTCGGTGATGAGCTCACGTGCGGGATGCGCTGCGAGCCATCCCTCTCCTCGGCTGAGGAGCTTGTCGATCTCGTCCCGACCGACCCAGTAGTGCTTGTCGTCGTCGAGCACCGGGATGAGGACGTAAAGGTGCCGAAGCAAATCCTGCAGCCGCACGATCCCGCGGAGGACGAGGTTGTAGTAGGCGCTCTCGCCCCACTCAGGCCGACCGGGATCGACCGGCTGACGGCTGGCCTCTACTTCGTAGCCAAGGGGCGCGAACAGTCGCTCGATGAGACCGGGACCGCCACGACTCGGAAGCGCCGGGATCCTAGCGACAAGGGGGATCGGCGTGTCCGCCAGTTCGGCGCGCTCGTCAGAGCGCCCGTTCAGCGCACTTCCGTAGACCTGTGCGATGGCCGCCGCAAGGAACGAATTGGCCGCATAAGGCCGGTCGTTGACGTACTGGTCCAAGAGTCCGCCATCCCGCGCGCCGATCCGCCCTCGCACCAGCGCGATCGGGTCGAGGTCGACGAGGAGCGCAGCAGTACAGGCATCGTCCTGCGCCTCGGGGTAGAAGACCCACGCGGATCCGGCGGACAGTTCGAACTGCTGCACACGAGCGGGGTTCTTGTGCAGTAGGTACCCAAGGTCCGTCGCGGGTCTGTGCGTTGTCTGGATCGTCAGCAGCACGGTGCCGCCTCGCCTCTGCGTTATTTGCGGGGCCCGGTTCAAACCACAGTAGGTGACACCTCGGCGACGAATCGGCAGAGCCCGACCGATCACACGCGGGCTGGTCCCGTCTTGCTTCCCCACGACCGCGACGCTTGGCCCAGTCCGGAGTCATGATTTCGGGGTGAGCGGCGGTTACCGGAAGGGCGAAGACCCGATGAAGACACTTCTGGACGAGCTCTGCATCAAACTTGGGTGCTGCCTCGACCCAGAGGAGCAAGTGCGAATGCGGCGGATGCCTGCGGACGATGTTGACTCCTTCGTCAAGGCTTTCCATGTGGCTGAGCACCTCTTGGAGCCATACGACGAGGAGCACTGGCGAAACGTTCGATACGTCGTCGCCCGTCACTTCGCGCTGATGCGTCAAACTGCAACCTCAGAGTGACCGAGGGTGACTCCGGCCTTGCCTCTGAGGTTCACGCGATCGTGGGGCGATCATCGAGCGGCTAAGGGGTTACCTATTTTCTGAAAGCTCGCCTGATTCTCCGCTGGAACCGGCCCGCGCCCCGCGTTCATTTGAATTTCCGACAGAATTAGCGAGCCCCATGCGAAATTGCGCTGACCTGATTCTGGATCAGGGAATCGGTGGCTCGAATCCACCCTACCCAGCCCGACAATGAGCGCGGTGGACTATGCGCGGATCCACCCGAAGACGACAGCCGAGTGGCGGCGTTGGCTACGCGACAATCACGACAAGGAGCGCGGCGTCTGGCTCGTGATGTACAAGGCCGCGACGGGGAAGGT
>VBEN01000029.1 GCA_005881175.1 Chloroflexota bacterium | reverse complement strand
CTCGACGCCGACTTCGTCGTTGGCGACGAGCTGACCCCCAGCATGAAGGTCAAGCGCAAGCGCATTGCCGAGAAGTACCGATCGGAGATCGAAGCGCTGTACGCGGCCCCGAAGACTGCCTGACCGGGTTAGCCGTTCACTGACGTGGCGGTGGCCTGCGAGGACGTCATCTGCTCGAAGAAGGAGTTGGGCGAGCTGCTCCACGGATACGGTGCGAACAGCTGCGGATAGGATTCACCCGCGTCGGCGAATGTCCCCTGCACGCGGGGGCTGGAGATGGTGGCGGCGTATGAGTAGTTGTATGGAGCCGATGTGCCCCAGGCTGCCTGCGCAAGCTGGCCGTTGGGCGCGAGGAGGCAGAGGCCTGTGCTGCCCGGTCCAGTGAGGGACGTCGTCCCGTTGACGATTCCAGCGCTCGATACGATGGTGAAGGTCGCCGTCCAGGTGAGGACTGATGCTGGGGTAATCGAGATCTCGCTAACCGCCTGCGGGCCCATCGTCAGGGTTCCTTGCTCGGTAAATGTTCCGGGATAAGGCCCTTTGTTGGCACTAAAGTTTCCCTTTGCGTCCAAAGCGCCGGCCTCGCCTACCACCCAGTAGTTGATGGTTGACGTGCCATCGGGGTTGCAGCTTGCTGTGACATTCTGCTGCAGGCCGACAAGTATTTCGCTGTTCAGAGTTGCAGCGGTGCGAGTGTTACCCGCAGCGGCCACCATTGGCGTCGAAAGGGTGCTAACGGTGAATACAGCGCACGCCAACACGAATTTCCCAACAACCAAGAACCTGCCTACCTTTGACAGTCGCCTCGACTGCGCGGAAGGTCAATAAGGCGACCCGTCAAAGGGAGGGTACTGGCCTGACGTTTCGCTTTTCGTTACGCCGATGCCCAATGCTGAATCGATCAGCGGATCCGCAGGTACGGATTTCCGACGCGCTCCGCGCCAATAGTCGTATTCGGCCCGTGGCCCGGGTAGACAACGGTGTTATCGGACAGGGTCAGCAGTTGTCCATGCAGGCTCAGCAGCATCTGCTGCGGGCTCGAGCCGGGGAGGTCGAGCCGGCCGATCTTGCCGGGGAGCAGGGTGTCGCCGGTGAAGACGTGATTCCCAACCTTGAACGACAGGCTGCCGGGCGAGTGGCCGGGTGTGGGCAGCACCTCCAGCGCGAACGCTCCGAATGGGAGGGTATCGTCGGCCGTCAGATAGCGGTCGGCTGACTTCAATTGGGCCGTGGCGTCCGCCAGATGCATCGCCGTGGGAGCCTGGGTTGCGGTCTTCACCGACTCCTTTGCTCCGGTATGGCCAGGATGCGCGTGGGTGAACACGATCCACCGAATGGTCAGCCCGCGCAACTGCCCGAGGATTTTCGGCGCGTCGTCGCCGGGGTCGATGACCACCGCCTCCTTGGTGTCGGCGCAGGCCACCACGTAGCAATTGGTGTCCTTTTCGCCGACGTGGACTTTCTGGATGGATAGCCGGGCCACATTGACAGATTAGCTACCCTTTTAGCGATGGCTGAAGCCCGCCAGGTGGTCAAATACACCTTCGTCAAAATCAATCCCGCCGCGCTGGCCTGGCCGGCCGACGGACGCCTGGCGGCGGCTCGGGAATTCACCGAGCTGTTGGATGCCCGCGCAGACGCAGGCACCTTGCTCACGTACAGCACGGTCGGCCTGCGGGGCGACTGCGATCTGCTGATCTGGCAGGCCGCCGACACGGTCGACGAGATTCAGCGGGCCGAGTCGCAATGGCGCGGCACGCAACTCGGGCCGCACCTGACGGTGGCGCACTCGTTCCTGGCCATGATGCGGCGATCGCCGTACCTCGGCCAGCACAAGCATGCCGACCAGGAGGGACGGCGTACCCGTCTCAAGCCGGCGGGCGGCCGGTACCTCTTCGTCTATCCGATGTGGAAGAAGCGCGTCTGGTATCGCCTCCCCTACGAGCGACGCAAGGCGATGATGGTCGAGCATTTCGCGATCGGTCACCGCTATCCGCAGGTCAAGATCAACACCGCGTACTCGTTCGGCCTCGATGACCAGGAATTCGTCGTGGCCTTTGAATGCGATGAGCCGGCCGCCTTCCTCGACCTGGTGATGGAATTGCGAGAGTCTCAGGCGAGCCGCTACACCGAGCGGGAGACGCCGATCTTCACCTGCGTTCGAATGGCGGCGGAAGATGCACTCAAGCTGGCGCTCGGGCTGGGCAGCCCGGCCTCGGTTGAGGAACGTGAGCTCGCGCGGCCGGTTAGCCTGATCGCCGGCGGATGAGAGCCCTCCAGGTGGATGAACTGGGCCGGCGCGCGGCCGAGCCGGTGTTGCCTGCGCTCGTTCGGGCGGCTCGGCGTCAGATCGTCGATCGGCGCCCGGTGTGGTTCATGCGGCAGGCCGGGCGATCGTTACCGGAGTACCGGAAGGTCCGTGAGAAATACGACCTCTTTGCGATCTGCCAGAAACCCGAATTGTGCGCGGAGGTCACGATGCAGCCGGTGCGGCGGCTTGGCGTCGATGGGGCAGTCCTCTTCGCCGACATCATGCTGCCGGTTGCCTTCGGTCTTGGCGTCGATCTACAGCTGGTGGATGGGATCGGCCCGGTGGTCCAGCAGCCGATCCGGACCAGGCAGGATATAGATAGGTTGCAGATGCGGACCCCGGCCGAATCGGTGCCGTTCGTGCTGGACACGATCCGGCTCCTCCGCCGGGAGCTCGACCCGGCGGTCGCGGTCATCGGATTTTCCGGCGCGCCCTTCACGCTGGCCGGCTACCTGATCGAGGGCAAGCCGTCGCGTGAGTTCCTCATCACCAAGGGCCTGATGTACGCGGAGCCTAACGTCTGGGAGGCGCTGATGGCGCGCCTATCGGCCCTGGTGCTCGACTACCTGCTCGCGCAGGTCGAGGCCGGCGCCCAGGTCGTCCAGGTCTTCGACAGCTGGGTTGGCTGCTTATCCCCGATGGACTACCGCCGCTATGTGCTGCCGCACATGACCCGGATCTTCGCCGGGCTGCAGCGCGCCGGTGCGCCGTCGATCCACTTCGGCACCGGGACGGCGGGCATCCTTACATTGATGCGCGAAGCCGGTGGCGACGTGATCGGCCTCGACTGGCGGGTCGACCTGGGCGACGCCTGGCGCATGGTGGGTTACGATCGCGCCATCCAGGGAAACCTGGATCCCGCGCTGTTGCTGGGTCCCTGGCCGGTGATCGAGGACGGCGCCCGCCGGGTCATCGAAGCCGCGGGCGGCCGCCCGGGGCACATCTTCAACCTGGGCCATGGCGTCCTGCCGGACACCCCCGTCGAGCACCTGCAGCGGCTCGTGGAGTTCGTTCATGCAGCCTGATCACATTGCCGTTCTGCTCATGGCGTATGGCAGTCCGAACCGCCTCGAGGACGTGGAAGCCTACTACACCGACATCCGTGGAGGACGAGCGCCGTCGCGTGAGGCGGTGGACGAACTCAGCGCCCGTTATCGCCGGGTTGGCGTGCCAACGCCACTGCTGGTCGTCTCTATGGACCTCGGGCGTCAGCTGGAGCGCTTGCTCGATACCGATTCGCCGGACGGCAGTATCTACACCGTCCACCTCGGCATGAAGCACTGGACGCCGCGGATTTCGTCCGCGGTCGACGAGGCACTCCAGGCGGGCGCCGATCGGCTGATCGCGGTCGTGCTGGCGCCGCATTACTCGCGCATCAGTACCGGTGGCTACCGGCGCCAGGTGGAGGCCGCCCTGGCGGCGGCCGCCCCACGGCACCATCAGAATGGGTCAGCAGCGCCGGTTCGCCTCGACTTCGTCGACAGCTGGCACGAGCTGGATGGCTACCTGCAGGCGGTGGCCGACAATGTGCGCGCTGCCCAGGCCCGCTTTGAGGAACCCGAGCAGGTAGTGGTCGTGTTCACGGCGCACAGCCTTCCGGCACGCATTCTCGACGATGGCGACCCCTACCAGGACCAGCTCTTACGCACGTCGGAGTTGGTGGCCGCGCGCGCCGGCATCCGGCAATGGCGCTTTTCTTACCAGAGCCAGAGTCACACCGGCGAGCCGTGGCTAGGTCCTGACCTGCCCGACACGCTGGAGACGCTGGCCCACGAGGGCCATCGCTCGGTGCTGGTGGCCTCGATCGGGTTCATCGCCGACCACCTCGAGATCTTCTACGACATCGACATCGAGGCGAAAGCGAAGGCCGATACGCTCGGCATCGAGCTGAAGCGCACGCGGATGCTCAACGCGGACCCCCGGCTAGCGCACGCACTCCACGCCCTGGTCGCCGAGCGCATACCCCCCACCCCGACCCTCCCCCACAAGGGGGGAGGGAGACTGACCAGAATGGCGGGCTCATGACGTTTTTTTCCCGCATGCTGGCGATCACGCGCGGCCACCGTGGCCTGCTCTCGATCGCCGTCGCCGGGTCCGTCCTTTACACCGCCCTGAGTGTGCTGCCGGCACTGATCATCCGGCAGATGCTGACCGTGCTGGCGCACCCGTCGCCGGCCGGCACGCTCGTGTGGTTGGGCGTCGCCATGGTGGGCGCCACGGCGCTGATGGCGGTCAGCCGCTACCTCGAGGGTGGGTTCGGTCATATCGCCGCCTTCAAGGTCTTGCACGATCTGCGGATGCGAATCTACGAGCAGCTGCAGCGGCTGTCGATGGGTTTTCACACGAGACAACAGTCGGGCACGATCGCGGCCAAGCTGATCGGCGACGTTGAGACTATCGAGTTCTTCACCGCGCACGCGGGCATCCAGTTGATCAGCGCCGCCACCGTTCCGTTCCTGCTCGGCATCCTCATGCTGGCGGTCAACTGGCGACTGGCCCTGGTGGCACTCGCCCCACTGGTTCTGATCCTGCTCATCCTGGTGGCGTTTCGGCGATCCGCGTACCAGGCCTTCATGCGTTACCGCGACGAGCTGGGCCGGCTGAACGGCATCATCATCGATCACATCCAGGGCGTCGGGGTGCTCAAGGCGTTCGCGGCGCTCGGCCATGCGCGGCGTGCGATCGACGAGCGTAGCGAGCAGCTGAAGCAGGCGGCGACGCAGGCCAACCTCATCCACACCTGGTACTTCGCTGGGGTCGAGTGGATGGCCGCGATTCCCGTGGCCCTGGTGTTGCTCGTCGGGGGATTGATGGCGCATGCCGGACAGCTCAGCATCCCCGACCTGGTGCTCTTCGTCTTCTTGACGACGCTGCTCTATCGGCCGGTCACCGAGCTCAACCGGCAGCTCGAGGGATTGCGCAATGCGGAAGCGGCGACGGATCGTATCTTCGAGATTCTGAACGCGCCGATCGAGGTGAAGGAGTCGCTGTCGGCGCGCGTTCCGAATGACCGACGGTACGATATCGCGCTTGATCATGTGACCTTCGCCTACGAGGCCGGGCGGTCCGTGCTCCACGATGTGTCGATCGACCTGAAGGAAGGCTCGGTGCTCGCCCTCGTGGGACCCAGCGGCGCCGGCAAGACCACCGTTGCCAACCTGATCACCCGATTCTGGGACCCCCAGCAGGGCGCGGTCCGGCTCGGTGGTGTCGACCTCCGCGAGCTGCCGCTCGATTACGTTCATCGTTCGATCGGGCTGGTCCTGCAGGACGTCTTTCTCTTCAACGACACCGTCAAGGCCAACATCAAGATCGGTAATCCGGAAGCGACCGACGCGCAGGTTGAGGCGGCAGCCCGCGCGGCGTACGCGCACGAGTTCGTGGATGATCTGCCGAAGGGCTATGACACGATCATCGGCGAGCGCGGCGTCCGTCTGTCTGGCGGACAGAAGCAGCGGCTTTCCATCGCCCGGGCGCTGCTGCGTGACGCGCCCATCCTGATCCTCGATGAGGCGACCTCATCGGTTGATCCCGAGGCTGAGCACCTGATCCAGGCGGCACTCGCCCGACTCGTGGCGGAACGCACCGTGCTGGTCATCGCGCATCGACTGTCGACGATCCGGCAGGCAAGTGAGATCGTGGTGCTCGACAAGGGCCGAGTCGTGCAGCGTGGCCGCCACGATGACCTGGTCGATGCGCCGGGCCTCTACGCCGCCCTCTATCGCGCTCAGCAGGTGGCTCGTCGCTGGGATGTGGCGACCTCGCAGCGCGCCGATGAAGAGCTACCGCAAGCCGTCGAGTAGCAGCCGGCGGAGCGCCTCGAGGCGCTCGAACTCCTCCATGCTCAACTTCGCGGTGCTCTTAAGGGTGTGCGGGTATTTGATCTTTTGCACGGCGTCGATCAGCGCCCGCACCTGGGGTTCCGTGAGCTGGTACTCGTAGTAGGCGATGGTTTCGAGCTCGATCTCGCGACGGATCGGCAAGTGATGGATGGGCGCCGCCACCGGCTCCGGATCCGTCTCCGCCAGGATTTCGGGTGCTGTGGAGGTTTCGCGAAAGAGTTCCGCTGAGCCGTTCAGCGAAACCCGCTTAAACACGACCGGCAACGGGCTGCTTGGCCTCCACCGGCGCGGCGGGCGCCCGTTTGATGACCGCTCTGGCCAGGGCTCGATACGCGTTGGCCCCTTCCGAGCTCCCGGCATACTGGAGGATCGACATTCCGGCCAAGGGTGTCTCCGCAAACCGGATGCTGTCCTTGATCACGACATCGAAGACGACGTCGCCGTACCGCTCTCGAACCAACTCCAGCACTTCCTGGGAGTGCAACGTCCGGGACTTGTGGATCGTCGCCAGGATGCCGCTGATGCGCAACTTTGGGTTCAGCTTGGCGCGCACTCGCTCGATCGTGTTGTGCAGCAGCTGCATCCCTTTCATGCCGAAGTACTCGCACTGCAGCGGGATGAGGACTTCGTCGGAGGCCACCAGCGCGTTGACGCACAGGAGGCCAAGCGATGGCGGGCAATCGATCACCATGAAGTCGTATTCGTCCTGGCCCGGCGCGAGCTTCTCCTTGAGGAAGGTCTCCCGCCCCATCTCAGATACGAGCTGAATCTCGGCGCCGGATAGCTCGATGTTCGACGGGATGAAGTCGACGCCCAGGTTGCTGTGCTTGACAACATGGCCAAGCGTGACCTGCGGATCGAGGAGGAGATGGTAGAGGGTGAGCTCGATCTGATCCGGCTGTTTGAACCCCATGTTGATCGTCAGATGCCCCTGGGGATCGAGGTCGATCAGGAGGACGCGCTTCCCGAGCTCAGCGAGTGCGCATCCCAGGTTCACCGCGGTGGTCGTTTTGCCAACCCCGCCTTTCTGGTTGGCAACTGCGATGACTCTGCTCAAACGGTGGCTAGACCTCTGTGCTGGAACGTGGCTGCGGCTATTTAACGGCAATACGGCCGCCTCGTCAAGTTCCATCTGCGGACCGGATGCTGGACGAGGCAAATTGCGTGGAGATTTAGCAAAAGTTCTTTGCCATAAACTGATAGCCGCGTGATCTTCTATCCTCTGGCGGCCACGCTGATCAGCGCCGCATTTGCGGTGACGCTCGGGCTGCAGTACCGGGCGAAGCCCCGTCCGTATTTGCTGGTCTGGGCGGTCGCGCTGGGACTCTATGCGATCGCCGCTCTTACGGAGGTCGTTGGCGCCGCCGGCGGCTGGAATGCCGCGCTCTACCGGATCTATTACTACCTTGGAGCCATCGTCCTGGTTGGGGTGCTGGCGCTGGGGACCATCTACCTCCTCGCGCCTCGGTTCGGCCGTCCGGCACTCTGGGTGCTGCTGGTGCTGGCAGCCATTGGTTTGGCAGGCATCGTCGGCGCCAGCCTGCAACCCGGCCTGCTCGACACCCGGCAGGTGCCCTCCGTCGACACGATCCGGCTGGAGCACGGGAGTTTCAATGTGATCTCGCTCATCATGGCGGCCGTCGTGAACATTGTGGGGACGGTCATCCTCGTTGGGGGTGCGGCCTGGTCGGCTTACGGGACCTGGCGTCGAGGCGGGGCGCCATCCCGTCTGGTGGCGAATATCCTGATCGCCGCCGGCGCCCTGATCGTGGCCAGCGTATCGACCCTTACCCGCCTGTTTCACATCTATGAGCTGTTCTATGTTGGCCAGGCGATCGGGGTGCTGGTGATGTTCGCCGGGTTTTTGGCCGCGCAGCGGGCCCCCAGCCGAGCGGCGAAACTGAATCCTGCGACCTCGCGCTGAGGCCGACCCCCACCCCGACCCTCCCCACATGGGGGGAGGGAGTTCGATCCTGAATGGCAAAGAACTACCATTAGCTCGCCGTTGGAACGGCACAAGCAATGACGCACGCGGGAATTCGCTGTACCTGGTGGGCCTCGACCGACGGGCAGCCTCCACCGGCAGCCGGCGACGGCCACGCGCCCGATCCGGATGCTCGAACAAGGAGGCTTTATGAAACTCGTCAAGGAAATTCCCGACAGCGATAGCCAGGAGGAGTGGCTGGCGCGCGAGCGCGCTCACCTCTCCCAGGTCCTTTACCGATATACGCCGCTCGTCATCGACCATGCGAAGGGGTCCTATCTCTACGCCGTCGATGGCCGCCGTTACCTCGACTTCGCTTCCGGCATCGCCGTGACGAACCTGGGGCACGGCCACCCCGACGTGATCAGGGCGGCGAAAGCCCAGCTCGATCGGCTCGTCCATATTTCGGTGGTCGCCCACCACGAGCCTTCGATCCAGCTGGCGGAACGGATCGCGGACCTCGCTCCGGGCAAGCTCGACAAGGTCTTCTTCGCGAACAGCGGCGCGGAGGCGGTAGAGGGGGCGATCAAGCTGGCCCGCTATACGACCGGCCGCTCCGCACTCATCGCCTTCCAGGGAGCCTTTCATGGACGAACCTACGGGGCACTCTCGCTGACGGCGTCCAAGAGCTACTACCGCGAGCGCTATGAGCCGTTCTTGCCGGGCGTGTATCACGTCCCATACCCGTATCCGTATCGAAATCCGACCGGGCCCGGCGATGCGGCGACGCTCGACTATGTCTTCAACTTCATCGACGAAATGCTCGATACCCGGGTGCCGCCGCGGAACATCGCCGCGTTCATCGTCGAGCCGGTGCTGGGCGAGGGCGGTTACGTGGTGCCACCGGCGGGCTTCATGCCGCGGCTCCGCAAACTCTGCGATGAGCACGGCATCCTGCTCATCGCCGACGAGGTCCAGTCGGGCTACGGGCGAACCGGCAAGATGTTCGCCTGCGAGCAGACCGGGGTGGTGCCTGACATCATGACGCTGGCCAAATCGATCGCCTCGGGTCTGCCACTCAGCGCGGTTGTGGCCGGCTCGAAGCTGATGGATCAGTGGGAGCCAGCTGCACACGGCTCGACCTTCGGTGGCAACCCGGTCTCATGCGCCGCCGGGATTGCGACGCTCGACGTTTTCGAGCGCGAGCAGGTGCTGGCCAATGCCACGGAAAAGGGTGCGGAGCTGATCCGCCGGCTGCGCGACCTGCAGCAACGGACGCCGGCGATCGGGGAGGTGCGCGGCCTCGGCCTGATGGTCGGGGTGGAACTGGTTGGCAAAGGCGGCGTCCCAGACAAGAAGCTGCAAACGAAGATCCGGCAGGTCTGCCTGGATTCCGGCCTGGTGGTGCTGAGCTGTGGGGCGCACGATAACGTGCTTCGGCTGGTGCCGCCGCTGAACCTTTCACAAGCCGAACTCGACGAAGGATGGGAGATTTTGAATGGCGCGTTTGAGGAGGTGGCAGCATGAGCCAGACGATGACCAGCGAGCGAGGCCAGCGAACGGACTCGAAGACCTACAAGAACTACATCGGCGGCCGCTGGGTGGAATCGAAGAGCGGGCGAACCTTCACCTCGACCAACCCGGCCCACAAGGACGAGGTGCTGGGCGTGATGCAAGCCTCCACTGGCGAGGACGTGAACGCCGCCATCGAGGCGGCCCAGAAGGCCTTTCCAGGTTGGAGGCATACCCCGGCGCCAACCCGCGGCGAGATCTGTCTCAAGGCGGGGCTGATCGTCCAGGAGCGGAAGGAAGAGCTGGCCCGCCTAATGACGCAGGAGATGGGCAAAGTCCTCAAGGAGGCGCGTGGAGACGTCCAGGAGGCGATCGACATGGCCAAGTATGCCGCCGGTCTCGGACGCCACCCGCATGGGGAAACCGTACCCTCGGAGCTTCGCAACAAGTGGTGCATGACCGAACGAGTCCCGCTGGGCGTGGTCGCCTGCATCACCCCCTGGAACTTCCCGATGGCGATCCCGTCGTGGAAGATCTTCCCAGCGGTGATGGCGGGCAACGCGGTCGTATTCAAGCCCGCCTCTGACACGCCGATCATCGCCACCAAGCTGGTCGAGATTTTTGAGGAGGCGGGCCTGCCCGGCGGCGTCCTCAATCTTGTCACCGGCAGCGGCAGCGACGTCGGTGACGTGCTGGTCAGAGATCCGCGAGTCCAGGGCATTTCGTTCACGGGGTCGACGGCGGCGGGCAAACATATTGCGGAGATCGCCGGTCGCAACTTGAAGCGGCTGGGTCTCGAGCTGGGGGGCAAGAACGCCATCGTGGTGCTTGACGATGCCGATTTGCCGCTGGCGGTCGACGGCGCGTTGTGGGCGGCCTTCGGTACATCAGGTCAGCGCTGCACCGCCGCGTCGCGCTTGATCGTCGACAAAAAAATCGAGAAAGATTTCACGGATCTGCTCCAGGAGCGAGCCGCCAAGATGAAGGTGGGCGACGGCCTGCAGCCGGATACCGACATGGGCCCGGTGATCAACGAGGCGGCGCTCAAGAAGGTGCACGAGTACACCGATATCGGGAAGAAGGAGCACGCCCGCCTGGTGCACGGCGGCGACTTCGCCGGTTCCGACGGTTGGTTCTACCGACCGACCATCTTTGCCGACGGCCGCAAGGACATGCGGATGGCGCAGGAGGAAATCTTCGGTCCGTCCACGCTGGTACTGCCGGTGAGCGACCTCGACGAAGCGCTCGACGTCGCGAATTCGACCCAGTATGGCCTTTCGATGTCGATCTACACCAACGACCTGCGAAAGGCCTTCCATGCCATGGAGGAGATGCAGTCGGGCATCGTCTACGTCAACGCGCCCACCATCGGCGCCGAGATCCAGCTGCCCTTCGGGGGTGTGAAGAACACCGGCAACGGCCATCGCGAGGCCGGCACCGTCGCGCTCGACGAGTTCACCGAGTGGAAGACGATCTACGTGGACTACAGCGGCCGCCTGCAGCGCGCGCAAATCGACACGGGAGAATAGCAAGCCGCGGTCACCGCTCAGAACATCCAGTTCATCGATGTCGGGCAGCGGAGGGTCCGATACCTCGACGAAGGGACCGGCCATCCGCTGCTTCTCTGTCACGGTTTCATCGGCTCCCTCGAGAACTTCCATAGCTGGAGTCCGGCGTTCGCCGGGCACCGGCGGGTCCTGATTCCGGACCTGCCCGGATGCGGCGAGACGCCGGCGGGCGATCCGCCCTTCACGGTGAGCAGCCACGCGGACTTTCTCCGATCGTTCGCCGATCGGCTGGGCCTAGGTGGACACGACGTCGGCGGCATTTGCCTGGGGGCCACGGTGGCGCTCGACTATGCGTCTCGCTTTGGCGAGCGGGTCTCCCGTCTGGTCCTGCACACGCCGATTTACTCGCCGCGAACGCTGCGCGCACCGTTCAAGCGGCAGGTGGCCGCCTTTACCGCCGGCCCGATATTCTGGTGCGTCGACCGCCTGCGGCGGAATCGAGTGGTATCGGATCTCTACAAGCGCTTCCTGATTGAAGGCCCGGGCGTCGATCCCTACGATGCCCAGGTGAACTTCGAGAACCAGCACCGGGCGGACGGGCGCGCCGCTCGCCAGTGGTTGCGCGACGGCATCACCCGGGACTACCGAGACTTCCTCAAAAGCTGGCGCAAACCCGCGCTCGTCGTGGTCGCGGCGGAAGACCGGATCGTGGACGTCAGCGCTATCCGCAACCTGCGACAGCTGATGCCCCAGGCCGAGATCCGGGTCATCGAGTCGGCCGGGCACGGGTGGACCCCGACGCTGATCGCGGCGCAGGTGGAAGCAATCACGGGATTCCTCAAGACGTGAGCGAGCACGAGTTCAATACGTCAGGACTTTCGACCTGGGCCGGGTTGAAACCGCCGGCGGCCGGCTCGCGGCCAGACGTGCGGATCCTGGGGGTGCCGCTGGACCGCGGTTCGCTGTATCGTCCCGGCGCGGCGAAGGCGCCGGCGCAGCTCCGAAAGATGTCGGCAATCTTCGCGCCAGTGAGCGAGCAGGCCGAGCTGTTCGACACTGTGACGCTGCAGGATGACGGCGACGTGTCCCTGGTCGACGGTGACATGGGGGCCAACGTCGAGCACGTGGCGGCCGAGATCGGCCGGACGCCCGAAGGGACCCTCCCGATCGTGCTGGGCGGCGACCACACCACGGTGAGTCCCACCCTGATCGCGCAGCAGCGGCGGCTGAACGGCCGGCTGAGCATCCTCTATATCGACGCTCACCCGGACCTGAACGACATCTCCCGGCAGATGCGCTGGTCCAACGGCTGCGCTTTGCGGCGAGGTCTCGAGATGGGCGAGATCGACCCTCGCAAGGTCACCCTCCTTGGCTGCCGTGACTACGACTGGGAGGAAGTGGAGTTCATTCGAAAAATGGGCGTTACCTTGATACCGGCCGCGACAGCGCATCGGTGGACCGGGAACCAGCTGGCGGACGAGATCGGATCGAGAATCGGCTCGGACGCGCTCCATATCTCCCTCGATATCGATTCCCTGGACCCGTCGTATGCGCCGGGAACCGGGGTGCCCTCGGCCGGCGGCTTGACCTCGCGCGAGCTGCTGGATTTTCTCCGCCAGCTGCGCGGGGTGCGTCTGGCCGGTCTCGACGTGGATGAAGTCGCACCGCCGCTCGATGTGGGCCACGTGACGAGCCTGGCGGCCCTGAAGTTCATCTTCGAGTACATCGGGATGGTGAAGCTCAGCGCAACCAGCTGATGGAGCGCGGCACGCCGATGTCGCTATCGTCGGCGCGGGTGTCATGGGTTGCAGCCTGGCCTTCTACCTGGCGCGGCAGGGCCGCAGCGTGATCGTCATCGATCGCGGCCGCATCGGTCAGGGCGCCACGGCGGCCTGCGCCGGTGGCATTCGGGCGCAGTTCTCGACGGAGGTCAATATCCGGATCGGTATGGAAGCCAAGCGCGTGCTGTCTCGCTTTGCCGATGAGACTGGCGCCACCGCCGATTTTCGCCAGGTCGGCTACCTCTTCCTGCTGACGACGGATGAAGAGCGCGAACGATTTGCCGAGGCGGTCCGGCTGCAGCGACGGCTGGGCCTCGACGACGTCGTCGAGCTGAGTCCATCGGATGCGAAGGCAATCGTTCCCGGACTTGAAACCGGGGACCTGGCCGGCGCGACCTTTTGTCCGAGTGACGGGCTTGCGGGTCCAAACGAGGTGACCTATGGGTTCGCGAACGCGGCCCGCCGCGGCGGCGCTGTAATCCTCGAAGACACGCCGATCGACGCCTTTCTGACGCGGGACGACACGGTGAAGGGTGTTGCCACGGCCGGGGGCGACGTCATCTGTCAGGACACCGTCATCTGTGCCGGTCCTTGGTCGGCGGCCCTCGGAGCGATGCTCGGGCTTGCGTTACCCATCGAGCCGTCACGCCGGCAGGTGTTTGTCTCGGAGCCGTTCAGCGGAATCGGGCGTCGCACTCCGATGACGATCGACTTTCACACCTCCTTCTACTTTCATCCCGAGGGGAACGGCGTGCTGTTTGGCATGAGCGATCCCTCGGTAGCGCCAGGCGAGGACACGACCGTGGACTGGTCCATGCTCGAGCGCATCACGGCAGTCGCCCAGCGGCGCTGGCCGCCGTTGCTGGACGCGCGAGTCAAAACGGCGTGGGCGGGATTGTACGAGATGACCCCTGACTTTCAGCCGCTGATCGGCCCACTTCGCCCGGGCCTCTGGGTGGCGGCCGGTTTTTCGGGTCACGGCTTCATGATGGCGCCCGTGCTGGGCCGCTGGCTGGCGGCCTGGATGGTCGGCGGCGCATCGCCCACCGACCTCGCCGCCTTCGCTCCCGACCGCTTTCAGAGGGGCGCCCTACAGCCCGAACGCAACGTGGTGTAATGAGGCTCGCCTTGCGGCGCGGGATCTTTCTCCTGGTTTTCGGCGTCGCGCTGGGCGCGTGCACGCCAACCGGGGTATCCCTGCCGTTTTCCGAGCCGGCGGCAGCGGTGGTCGACGGCCACAGTATTCCGATGAAGGCGTATCAGGCCCGGCTGCAGGTGAGCCGCCATCGCGACCCCTTCAACGGCGTCCCCGAGGCGATCCCGAGCCCGGCTCCCTCGAAACGGCTCGAAGATTTCACCATCGACCAGTTGGTGCGCGAAGAAATCGTCCGCCAGGAGGCGGAAAAGCGCGGCATCACGATCGACGACCGCGCGGTGCAGGGGAGGATCGATGGATTGCGGTCGAAGGACGGTCCCTCGGCGTTCAACGCGGCTCTCAGCCGGAACGGGTTCACGGCCGAGAGTTTTGGCGCATACGAGCGGGCGCTCTTGACCGAGGTGAGCCTCATCCGTGCCATGGCGGGCGACCGCGCCCGCTCCGCCGCCGGCGAGCTCAAATCGGGCGCGACCTTCGCCTCGGTGGCGGCGCGCTGGAGTGACGATACGGGGACCTTTGCCCGTGGCGGGGACGCGGGATGGTTGCGTCCGGCGGAAATTCCCGAGCCGCCACTGGCGAAGGCGGTGGAGTCGCTGACCACCGGCGCGGTGAGCGGCATCGTCCAGACGAATCGCGGCTTCACCATCGCCAGCGTGCTCGAGCGGCGCAACGACCAGGTGCACCTGGCCGTGATTCTCGTCCTCGCGCCCTCGATTGACCTTTACAGCCCACAGGGCACCGGCGCATGGTTCACGAAGTTTGTCGACGACCGCGAGTCGGCGCTGCGGGGCGCCGGCAAGATCGTTGTCAAGGTCGGCAGCAGTGCCCGAGGCTGAGGACGAGCGCTGGCGGGTTTTCCTGGCGATCGAGATTCCACCAGCACTCCGCCGAAGCCTGCAGCGGCCGCTCGACGGGCTCGATTCGCTGAGCGAATGGATCCGGGTCAACCCGGTGGAGCGCATTCACCTCACGCTCCATTTCCTCGGACACCTTCCCATCCCGCAGGTGGAAGAGCTGCGTTCGCGCCTGGATCCGATCGCCGAAAGCCATCATTCGATGCGGCTGGTCGCGCAGGGGGTTGGCGCCTTCCCGAGTCTTTTCCGAGCCCAGGTGCTCTGGGCCGGAATCAGCGGCGCCGAGCTCCCCGGATTGATCGCCCTTCAGGCCGACCTGGGTGACGGGCTTCGCCAGTCCGGGGTGCCGGTTGAAGATCGCCGCTTTCGCCCACACCTGACGCTCGCCAAGACCTGGCGCGAGATCGAGCTGGGTCCGCTACCGGTCAAGCAGGTGCGCCTGATGCGCAGCCAGTTGGGGGCCGGTCCGCCGCGTTACAGCACGCTGGCGACGTTCCCTCTAAAATAGGGCTTCCGCAATGCGCCCATAGCTCAGCCTGGATAGAGCACCGGGCTACGGACCCGGGCGCGGGGGTTCAAATCCTCCTGGGCGCATTCTCTTTTTCTCGATCGCACCGGGGTGCTGATCTGCTGACCTATGATGTGGCGCGATGTCGCGCCCGGTCCGCACCGAGATCGTCCAGCCGGACGGGCGTCACGTCTACCTCTATGGTGATTTCGCACCGGCCCCGGACGGCTACCAGGCGCCATCGATGCCGACCGGCGTCTATCAGCGCCTTTGGAATCCACTCCGCCGCGAGTGGGTGCTGGTAGCCGCGTCCCGTCAGGCCCGCACCTTTCTGCCGGAGCGAGTCGACTGCCCGCTCTGTCCATCGCGGCCCGGCCACGCAACCGAAATTCCGGCGTCGGGATTCGAAGCCGCGGTCTTCGAAAATCGTTTTCCGGCCATGGTCCCGGCGCGGCCCGCGGGCGGATCATGCGAGGTGGTCGTCTACACCGATGAGCACGAAGGTTCCTTCGCCACCCTGTCCGCTTCCCGGTTGACGCGGCTGGCCGAAGTCTGGACCGATCGCTATCGGGAACTCATCGGCCGACGCGGGGTTCGCTACGTCTTCATTTTCGAGAACCGTGGGGAGCAGGTGGGCGTCACGCTGCATCATCCCCACGGTCAGATTTACGCTTACCCGTTTACCCCTCCGGTAGCAGCGACAGAGCTGCGTCGCCGGTCCGGCGGATGTTTGCTTTGCCAGCAGATCGACGATGAGCGGAAGGGCCGGCGTCGTGTCTTGATCGATGAGGGCGGCGTCGTGGCCTACGTTCCCGGTTATGCCCGCTGGGCCTACGAGGTTCATGTCGCCAGCCAAGCCCATCGGCCGGCGTTGACGGCGCTCACCCCCTCGGCCCGGCAAGCGTTGCTGGCGACGATGCAGCGGATCGCCCGCGCCTACGACCGCCTTTTCGATGTACCGATGCCGTACATGATGGCGATGCACCAGGCGGCAGCGGGGCAGCCGGCGCCGCAGGCCCACCTGCACGTCGAGTTCTATCCGATCCTGCGAGACCGCGGGAAGCTGAAATACCTGGCCGGCTCCGAGTCGGGTGCGGGGGTCTTCATCAACGACACGCTGGCCGAGGAATCGGCCGACCGGCTGCGTGCCGTGCTCGCGTAACAACCTCGCGGAGGGCTGGTGGCGCGCCGTAGGGAAGCCCAGGGGGTGCCGTTGCTCTGCCGTGGATCTGGTGCGGGCGATGCTCAGCGCGTTCGCCATGCTCAACGCCGCCGGGTGGGCGGCGCTGGCCCTCGCCTGGGCCTTCCGGCCGGAATGGGCGGAGCGGCTGCCCCTGCAACTCGGCACCCATCAGCGGTATCTCAAGGCCGCCCCGGTTTGGGCGCGTCTGGCGGCCGCGCTGACCGGATTCTGGACACTGGCGGCGGTGCTGTATCTGACCGCCGGACATAATACCGCCCCACTGATCGTGATCGGCCTCTTCACCACCGCGGCGGCCTTCCTGATCATCGCGATCGCGGCCGCCACCGCCGTGTTTCGGGCGCTCCAGCCGGATCCGCTACCGGTCGCGCCGGAGAGCGGCCAGCAAGCGCTCTAGCCTCCCGGCCGCATCTTCGAGCTCGCGGGTGATCGACGCCAGCTCGGTTGCTTCGCCCGGATGGAGCTCGTACGACCGGGCGATCTGAGAGAGGCGGTGACCGGCGCCCATCACCGTGTTCTTCAGTCGCCGGAGCTGCTCCTCGGTCGCCGGGGAATCAGGCATGGGCGGCCTCCGGGGCGGGCTGCCGCCGGCCCAGCGCGACGGCCAAGGAGCTGGCCAGGGCAGCGTTGTGCTCGAGCAGAGCGACGTTGGCTCGGATGACCCGTTCGCCCAGGCGCGCCTGCAAGTGGCGCAGCTCGGCCGGCGTCCGCTCCGGACCATGGGCCGCCGGGTCATCAACCGCCAGCTCGCGCAAGGGGATCGCCAGGGCCACGGGCAGCGGCTGGCTCACCACCGCGCCGGCGCCGCCCAGATCCCAGTGACGCTGAAGCATGGTCGCTAGCTCGTCCACGCTGTCCGCGCGGACAGCCAATCGCAGGCCTGCAGCCGTGGCCAGGAACCCGGCGAGAATCGATGAGCGCCACCCGATCACCGGCACGCCCAGGGTCTCGAGTCGCTCCAGGGTGGCGGTCGCATCCAGGGTTGATTTCGGTCCGGCGCAGACGACGCAGACGGGTTGCCGGCTGAGCTCGGTCAGGTCCGCGGAGACGTCGTGACCGTCGCCAGGATGAACGCCGCCGATCCCGCCGGTGCTGACGATCCGGATGCCGGCTTTCGCCGCGGCGGCGATGGTGGCCGCCACCGTAGTCCCGCCGAATCCCGGCGAGGTCAGTGCAGCCCCGAGATTCCAGGGCGACACCTTGACGGCGTCGGCACGGTCCGCCAGGGAGACACACTCCTCCATGGAGAGGCCGACTCGCAGGCGGCCGTCGAAGACCGCCACCACCGCCGGCCTGGCGCCTTGCTTCGTACAGGCGTCCCTCTTCCGCGCTACCGCCTCCATCGCCGCCGCCTTCGGCAGACCGTGCGTGATGACGGCGGACTCCAGGGCGACGACGGCGGCGCCGGCCGTGATCGCCTCGTGGATGGTGGCTGCGACGTCCAGACTGCTTACGGCCAGCATCTTACGTGGGTATATTTCTCTTTGCCCTGCGGGCGTAGCCGAATTGGTACAGGCGCACGGCTTAGGACCGTGTGGCGCAAGCCATGGAGGTTCGAGTCCTCTCGCCCGCATTCTTCAGGCGGAACGGCTGAAAGGGTCGACCCAATGCCGTCGTGCCACGATTTTGGGTTCGATGGGACGATATCATCGGGATTGCCGCCCCAGCCAATCGCGCTTTCGTCCACGGAGAGTCCAATGACTTCGCTCGACCAAGATCCAGAAAGAACTGAAGAGTCCGGCGGGCTAACCCCAGAGCCTTCTTCCACGCCCGGTCGTAAGCGTTTCAAGGGAAGGATCGCGGTTCAGGGGGGTAGGCCAATTGAGATTCTGGAGAGGGTTGAAGTTACTTACGCCGAACCCCAAGCGCCTGAAGTCGATTCTATCGCTGAGACGCTTGGCTCTTACCAGCGCGCCGCGAAGGAACTCCTTTCAGGGAAGTACCGCGAACTAGCCGAAGTCGCGCCGGCCCATATGAGGGTGCCATGCGATTGCTGGGCGCTTGTCTGCGATGACGGCATCATCCTCCGTTGGGACAAGCATGAAGGCCAGGATAAGCCGAAAGTGAGAATTGGCCGCCCGGAGGATGGTCCGACTACGATCTCCGAACTTGTCCCAGGATTATCGGAACGTCATGTCTACTGTCCGATGGACGTTACGGAGTTCGAGCTTCCCGCTGATGGGCCGAAAATTCAATTCGCCAAAGTTAACCATGTAACCAGGGAGCAGGCTCCGATAATCGAGGCTCAGATCGGCCTCGTGGTCAACTGGGGAGAGATCGTGAAGCATCCGCCCACAGCAGCCAATCGACCGATCCCCCTCGTATCGGTTGGAAACGAATTGCATGTGGATGTCCATGGCGAGGAGTTCGATGCATCAACGGATCCACGACCCGGCACCGGTCAGGAGTTTGTACTTGCTGGTCGGATGCGTCTCGCGGTTGGCTGGGAGACGATCGAGATCTATCCTCCCTTTGATGCGGGGGTTTGGCGGCCAGCGGTCGCGAAGGACTGGGCAGAACTCGATCTGCTAGCGGCAGCAGCGCGGCATAACCTACGGCAACAGCAGTTGGACGCTATTGACCCTCGTGCTGCGACGAGGCGAGAATACGCAAACCGATTAAAACAGTTCCGCTCGCTGCTAAACGGGCCCGAGGCCGACCTTCAGGAGTTTCTGGAGAACAACCCGCAGTTACTGAGCCCGACCCACTTGCGTATGTGGAAGAAAGTCCCACTCGGTCGCCGGGTCACCGATTTTGTATTCAAAGAGCCAAACGACTACGTGCTTGTGGAGATTGAAGCGCCGAGCCGCCCCCTCTTCCGCAAGGACGGGCAACAGAGTGAGGAGCTGACGCACGCCATCGATCAGGTAAACGACTGGCTGCGATACATACAAGACAACCCAGACACAGTTCATCGGGAGCTAGGTCTTGAAGGGATTTCTCCGCATCCCGTTTGCCTGATCGTTATCGGCCGGTCTGAGACCCTTCGCGAGGCTGACCGACGCAAGCTAGTAACGATGCAAGGCACGCTGCCGAAATTCCGGATCTGGACATATGACGATGCGTTGGTCTCTGCCACTCAATCGATAAGCAATCTTTTGGGGTCCATCCCTGAGACCGAAGGGGCCGTCGAGATCTACTACCGCTGGGGACGGGCGGCGGTAGGCGTCTGAAACCAAATATTCCAGGCCTGGCCACCGACCGTTCGTTGAGAGATCCCGCGCTTGAAACCTAGGTCGGACCTCGGGCCCGGGTCGTCGCCTGCTTCGTTGCCGACTGGGATCTGTCTGGAAGCCCGCGAGGGGCGAGACTTGCGAATGGAAGGGACAGTCGGACGTTGGCGTGCGGTCGGGGAACTGGTAGCGTAAGTCACCGTGGCCGCGGTGAAGGTCGATACCGAGCGCAAACCTGGGTCGCAGGTCGTCCTTTCGGTCGAGGTCGATGCCGATCAGGTTTCGAAGTCGATCGATCAGGCGTACTCCCGGCTGGCGCCGCGGGTGCGGATCGCCGGATTCCGCCCGGGAAAGGCGCCCCGGCCGATGATCGAGCGAGAAATCGGCTGGCCGGCCTTACGCCAGGAGGCGCTCGATCTCTTGCTGGCGACCGCCTACAACTCGGCGCTCGATGAAGCCGGCCTCGATCCGATCGACGTACCCCGGGTCGAGGTGCAGCAATTCGACCGCGGCCAAACGATGCGGTTCACCGCGACGGTCTCCGTCAAGCCGGAAATCACCCTCAAGGAGTACAAGGACATCCGGGTGCCGCGGCCGCGCACCGAGATCGGGGACGTCGACGTCGACGAGGCGATCGAGCGGCTGCGCGGACGATTCGCAGAGCTCCACGCCGTCGAGCGGCCGGTGCAGGCCGGGGATTTCCTCACCGTTGACACCCACATCCTGAAATCGGGCGCAGTGCTGATCGGCGAAAGCCAGACCGACGCTCAGCTCGAGGTCGACAGGGAGCGCCTGATCCCAGGGCTGGCCGAAGGCCTCACCGGGCAGGCGATCGGCGAGAGCCGCGACATCCGGCTGACCCTGCCGGCCGATTACCCCAAGAAAGATCTCGCGGGATCTGACGTGATCTTCCGCGTCACGGTGAAATCCATCAAGGAACGCCGCCTGCCCGCGCTCGATGACGAGCTGGCCCGACAGGTCGGGCGTGGCCAAACACTGGCCGAGCTGCGGCAAGAGGTGCGCGACGAGCTGCAAGAGGCCGCGCACCAGGCCGACGAGCAACGCTTCGAGAACGACGTGTTGAAGGCACTTGACGAACGGATGGAAGCCGAAATCCCGGAGGCGCTCATCGACCGCGAGGTCAACCGCAGGTTGCGGGAGCTGGAGCTACGCCTCCAGGAGCAGGGTGTGAAGATGGAGCGCTACCTCGAGTACACGAACAGCTCGCTGGACGTCATGAAGGCCGAGCACCGACCGCAGGCGGTCCAGAAGGTCCGGCTCGAGCTGGCGCTAGAGACGATAGCGGAGCGCGAGGGCCTGACCGTGTCCGAGGGCGAAATCGAGGAGGCCGTCACGAATGCCCTGGCCGAGGACGAGCAGGTCAGCCGCCGCACCCGTGACCTGCGTACCGCGGACCCGGTGCGGGCGTACTTTCGGCACCAGCTTTTGATGCGAAAGACCATTGACTATTTGAGTGCGATGGCTGCGCCAGAATCTTCCGATACAATGGAGCCGCCTGCGGAAGCGAAAGAGCTCGAGCACGCTGGCCAGTCGGCGTCGGAGCGAGAGCGGAAAACGCGGGGAAAGAAAGAACGCTGATCGAAATGCGTATTCAAAAGTGAGTACGCGGAAGACTGGATTGTAAGAATTGAACCCTATAATGGCGAGACAGGAGAGCCCCATGAATCTCGAACGGCTCAGCCGGCGTCCCGAAGCCCTCATTCCCATGGTCATCGAGACCACGAACCGGGGCGAGCGCGCCTTCGACATTTACTCCCGGCTGCTCAAGGATCGAATCATCTTCATCGGCACGCCGATCGATGACCAGGTGGCGAACGTGGTCATGGCGCAACTGCTGTTCCTGGCCAGCGAGGATCCGGACAAGGACATCAACATCTATATCAACAGCCCGGGCGGCGTCGTCACGGCCGGGCTCGCCATCTACGACACGATGCGTTACGTCAGCCCGCGGGTCTCGACCGTCTGCATGGGGCTGGCGGCGAGCATGGCGACCGTGTTGCTGGCGGGCGGCACCAAGGGCATGCGCTTCGCCCTGCCCAACACCCGGATCCTGATCCACCAGCCCTCGGGCGGCTTCCAGGGGCAGGCGACCGACATCCAGATCCACGCCCAGGAGATCCTGCGCATCCGCAAGACCCTGAACGATATCCTGGCCGAGCATACGGGCCAGCCGATCGAGAAGATCGAGCGGGACACCGAGCGCGATTTCTTCATGAGCGCCGAGGAAGCCAAGAGCTACGGCATCATCGACGACATCATCCTGAGCACCGCCCGCCCCGGCGACATCGCTGCCGCGGCCAAGGATGGCCGCCTCGAGCTGAGCACCGCCGGCGCAAGCAGCAGCCGGCCTGAGCCTCGACCCGAACCCGAACGGGAAGGTCCAAAAACCTCGCGATGAACGAACGCGAGGATCGCCGCCGCCACACCCGCTGTTCCTTCTGCGGAAAGGACCAATCCCAGGTCCGCAAGCTGGTGGCCGGTCCGGGAGTGTACATCTGCGATCAATGCATCGACCTCTGCCAGGAAGTGCTGGAAGAGGACACCAAGACCACCTCGCAGAAGCGCACCAAGGGCGGCCTGATCCCGAACCCGAAGACCATCTGTGCCGCGCTGGACCAGTACGTCGTCGGCCAGGACCATGCCAAGCGTGTGCTCTCGGTGGCGGTCTACAACCATTACAAGCGCATCGCCCACAGCAAGATGGCGGGCGACGTCGAGCTGCAGAAGTCCAACGTGCTGCTCGTCGGACCGACCGGCTGCGGCAAAACGCTTCTGGCCCAGACGCTGGCGAAGATCATCGACGTGCCGTTCTCCATCGCCGACGCCACCTCACTCACCGAGGCCGGCTATGTCGGTGAGGATGTGGAGAACATCCTGTTGCGGCTGATCCAGGCGGCGGACTTCGACATCGCACGGGCGGAGCGCGGCATCATCTATATCGACGAGATCGACAAGATCGCCCGTAAGTCGGATAACCCCTCCATTACCCGCGACGTCTCCGGAGAAGGCGTGCAGCAGGCGCTGCTCAAGATTCTGGAGGGCACCATCGCGAACGTCCCGCCCCAGGGCGGCCGCAAACACCCGCACCAGGACTTCATCCAGATCAACACCACCAACATCCTGTTCATCTGCGGCGGTGCGTTCGACGGCCTCGAGCGGCTGATCGAGCATCGCATCGGCCACAAGCAGATCGGCTTTGGCTCGGAAGTCCACGCGAACCGCAGTAAGGAGACGACGAAGATCCTCAAGCAGCTCCAGCCGATGGATCTCCTGAAGTACGGGCTGATCCCCGAATTCGTCGGCCGCTTGCCGATCGCCGTCACCCTCGATTACCTTGACGAGTCGGACATCATCCGGATCCTTACCGAACCGAAGAACGCATTCGTCAAGCAATACCAGAAGTTTTTCGCCCTGGACGATGTCCAGCTCGTGTTTGAACCGCCGGCCCTGACAGCCATCGCGAAGAAGGCCCTGCAGCGGGGAACCGGGGCACGCGGATTGAAGAGCATCATCGAAGACATCTTGCTGAACTCCATGTTCGAAGTTCCGTCACGCCCGGAGGTCAAGCGATGCGTCATCACGGAGAAGTCGGTCAACTTCAGCAACGAGCCCGAGATGTACTCGGAAGAAGAGCTCGAGGAGATCGCGCCCGAGCAGACTGCCTAGGACATCTTTGGGGACCGTGACCGGGGCCGCGGCCACCAACCTCCAACTACCCCTTCTTCCGTTAAAGAACGTCGTTCTATTCCCCCACATGATCGTGCCGCTCTACGTCGGCCGCGAGCGCTCGATCGGGGCTCTCGAGGACGCGATGCTGCACGGCAAGCAGGTCTTTCTCTGCACCCAACGACGCGCTGACTGCGAGGATCCCCAGGAGGCCGATCTCTACCGGGTCGGTGTGCTCGGCGAGGTCGTCCAGATGCTGAAGCTGCCAGACAACACCATCAAGGTCTTGATCGAGGGCTCTTCCCGGGCCCTGATCGAGCGCTTCCTCGAGGTCGAACCCCATCTCAAGGTCGAGGTGGCCCTGCTCGACGAAGACGTCCAGCCCTCATCGGAGCTGGAAGCCTTGATGCGGGGAGTCGTCGATCTGTTCGACCGCTACGTGGAGCTCGACAAGAAAGTCCCGCCCGAGGTGAATCTGACGGTTCGCGGCGTCGAGGATGCGGGGCGGATGGCGGATATCGTCGCCTCCAACTTGCATATCGGCGTCACCGACAAGCAGGACGTGCTCGAGACGTTCCAGATGGACGCCCGGCTGGAGAAGCTGTCAACGGTGCTGCAACGCGAGATCGAGATCCTCGACATGGATCGCAGCATCCGTCAACGGGTGCGCCAGCAAATCGATCGGCGGCAGAAGGAGTTCTATCTCAAAGAGCAGATGCGCGTCATCCAGGAAGAGCTCGGTGGGGAGGAGGCCCAGCTCAGCGAGCTCGACGAGCTCCGCGAGAAGCTGTTTGGTCGTCTCCCTCCCCTGGCACGACCGCAGCGAGGACGTAACCGACCTGCGCGCCGCGGAGAAGGTCCTGGACGAAGACCACCACGGGCTAAAAAAGGTGAAGGAGCGCATCCTCGAGTTTCTGGCGGTTCGGCAGCTGACGAAGTCGCCCAAAGGGCCGATCCTCTGCTTCATCGGACCGCCCGGTGTTGGCAAGACCAGCCTGGGGCGGTCGATCGCGCGGGCTCTGGGCCGGAAGTTCGTTCGGGCCTCGCTCGGCGGTGTCTCGGACGAGGCGGAGATCCGTGGTCACCGGCGAACCTACGTCGGCTCCATGCCCGGCCGGATCATCAAGGGCCTGCGCGAGGCCGGTACCCGCAACCCGGTGTTCCTGCTGGACGAGGTCGACAAGATGTCCTCAGACTTCCGCGGTGATCCCGCCTCGGCGATGCTCGAGGTGCTCGATCCGGAGCAGAACAAGCACTTCTCGGATCACTACCTGGAGATCCCCTTCGACCTTTCGGAGGTGCTCTTCATCACGACCGCCAATGTCTATTACTCGATGCCCCGGGCGCTGCTGGACCGCATGGAGGTGATCACGCTCCCCGGGTACACGACCGAAGAAAAGCTGGTGATCGCCCGGGAGTTCCTGATTCCCAAGCAGCTCACGGACCATGGGCTCACGGAAAAGAACATCGAGATCACCAGGCCAGCGATTTCCACCATGATCAACCGCTACACGAGCGAGGCCGGCGTTCGAAACCTGGAACGATCGATCGCGGGGCTCTGCCGCAAGGTCGCTCGCGAGGTGGTCTCTGGGAGAACGCGACGGATGACGATCGCTCCCCATCGGCTCGATGATCTTCTTGGCCCGCCGAAATTCAAGCCCGACGAGGGGCACAAGGAGTCCCTGATCGGGGTGGCGAACGGACTCGCCTGGACCGAGGTGGGTGGGGTACTGCTGACGATCGAGGTGATCACGATGCCGGGCAAAGGCAACCTCAATCTGACGGGCCAGCTGGGCGACGTGATGCAGGAGTCCGCCCGAGCAGCACTGTCCTACGCGCGCTCGAACGCCGAGGCGCTCGGTATCCCGGTTGATTTTCGCGACAAGCTCGACCTGCATATCCACATTCCCAAGGGCGCCATCCCCAAGGACGGTCCGTCGGCCGGCATCTCGATGGCGCTGGCGATCGTGTCGGCGCTGGCGCAGCGGCCGATCCGCTCCGACGTCGCCCTGACCGGCGAGATCACACTGCGCGGCCGGGTGCTGCCCATCGGCGGATTAAAGGAGAAGGCGCTGGCGGCGCACCGGATCGGAATCCAGACCATCGTGTTACCGGCGGACAATCAATCGGACGTTGTCGACATTCCAATCGATATCCGCAAACGGCTCACCTTTAAGTACGTGACCACCATGGACGAGGTTATCGCCGAAGCGCTGCTGCCGAAGTCCGAGGCAGCCGTCAGTGCCGAGCTCACGGAGCCCGCGGCGATCCAGGAGCCGGCGGCGGCCGACGGGAACTAGACCGCGCCGCTAAGCCCGTAAACTAGGTGGCCACGATGGAGACCCGCTATGACCCGAAAGCCGTCGAGCAACGCTGGTATGACGACTGGGAGCAGCGCGGTTATTTCAAGCCGCGCGAGAGTCTGACCGGTAAGACCTTCACCATATCCATGCCGCCGCCCAACATCACCGGCGATCTGCATATGGGTCACGCCATGTACACCCTGGAGGACGTGCTCATCCGCTGGCACCGCATGCTGGGCGATGCGGCGCTCTGGGTGCCCGGGACGGACCACGCCGCGATCGCCACCCAGAATGTCCTCGAGAAGCAGCTGGCCAAGAAAGGCTCGACGAAAGAAGCGATCGGCCGGGACGCCTGGGATCGACTGGTGAAGGACTGGTACGAGACCACCGGGCACACCATCCTCCAGCAGATGCGCCGGCTTGGTTTCTCGGCGGATTGGTCGCGCATCCGGTTCACCATGGACCCGACCTACGTGGATGCGATCCGGTACGCCTTCGTCCAGCTCTGGCGAGAGGGCCTCATCTACCGGGGTCCGCGGATCGTCAACTGGTGCCCGCGGGACCAGAGCGCCATCTCGGACCTGGAAGTTCAATACGAAGAGGCGGACGATGAGCTCTACTACCTCGACTACCCGGTCGAAGGCGGCGGCCTCGTCTCGGTCGCGACGGCTCGTCCGGAGACCATGGTCGGTGACACCGGTGTCGCGGTCCACCCCGACGACTGGCGTTACAGGGACCTGATCGGCAAGTCTGTGACGCTGCCGGTGGTCCATCGCATCGTGCCGATCGTGGCCGATGAGGCCGTCGATCGCGAGTTTGGGACCGGGGCGGTCAAGGTGACCCCGGGCCATGATGTCACCGATTACGACATCGGCGAGCGACATCATCTTCCGATCTTGACAATCCTCCATCTGGATGGCCGGATGAACATCCCCGAGGTGCCGCAACTGAACGGCCTGCCCGTGGCAAAAGCGCGGCCCAAGATCGTCGAGCTGTTGCGCGCGGAGGGCGCGTTGCAAAAGGTCGAACCCTACCACCATTCGGTCGGCCATTGCGATCGCTGCGGCGCTGTGATCGAACCCATGGTGTCGGCGCAGTGGTGGGTCAAGATGAAACCGCTGGCAGGGCCGGCGATCGCGGTGGCGGAAAACGATGACCTTCGATTCCATCCCGACCGCTGGCGCGAGCAATATCTCCGATGGATGCGCAACATTCGGGACTGGTGCATTTCGCGCCAGCTCTGGCTCGGCCACCGAATCCCGGTCTGGACCTGCGCCAACGGTCACGCCGTTGCCTACCTCAAAGACCCGCAGGAGTGCGAACAGTGCGGCAACCGGCAGCTGACCCAGGACCCGGATGTTCTCGACACCTGGTTTTCTTCCGCGCTCTGGCCCTACGCGACGCTTGGCTGGCCGGAGGACACCGATGAGCTGCGCCGGTTCTATCCCACCCAGGTGCTCGACACCGCCCGAGAGATCCTTTATCTGTGGGTGGCGCGGATGGTCTTTACCAGCCTGCACTTCCTCAACGCGGTCCCATTCTCGGACGTGCTCATCCATGGAACCGTGCTGGCCGCCGATGGGCGACGGATGAGCAAGTCGCTCGGTACCGGCGTCGATCCGCTGGACATGATCGGCCGTTACGGGGCCGACGCTACCCGCGCCTGGTGTGCCTACTTCGGCACGAGCGGGCAGGACATTCGCTTCTCCGAAGAGAAGATCAAGTCCTACCAGTTGTTCGCCAATAAGCTCTGGAATGCGACCCGGTTGCTGGCATCGAAGCTCCCCGAAGGCGGCCCGCCGATGCCCATCGATGAATCCATGCTCGAGCCGGCGGATACCTGGATCCTCGGTCGGCTAAGCGCGGTGACGCGTCTCGTCACGGAATCGTTCAAGCGGTTCGAGTTCGGGCCGGCGATCGACGCTCTGTATGAGTTTGCCTGGCACGAGTACGCCGATGACTATCTCGAGCTGATCAAACCTCGACTGCAGGCCGGTGATGCCTCGACCGCGACAGCCCAGGCAGTGGCGATCGACGTTCTGGAGACGACCCTGCGCTTGCTGCATCCCATCATGCCGTTTGTCACCGAGGAACTCTGGCAGCGTCTCCCGCATGAGGGGGAATCCATCATGTATGCGCCCTGGCCCTTGCCCGATGAGACGATCGAAGACAGTCACCTGATGGAGGAGATGGGACACCTGCTCGACGTGGTGCGCGAGGTGCGTAACCTGCGCCACACGTCGGATCCGCGAGCGCGGCGCCAGCCCGCCCAGGTGACGTCGCAGCGGGAACTGCTGGCTGAGCCGGTGGGCCGGCGCTACCTGGCCACGCTTGCTCAGCTCGAGCTCAACGGCGATCTTCCGGAAGGAATGCCACAGGCGGTGGTGGTCGTCGGCCCGACCACGGTGCGCCTGGGCCTCCCCACGGATGGCGGCGCCGAGGCCGAGCGGCTTCGTGGTGAGTTGCAAAAGCGACAGCGAGAGATCGACCTGATCGAGGCGAAACTAAGCAACCCGAAGTTCACCGCCAAGGCGCCGACCGCGGTCGTCGACCGGGAGCGGGCCCGCCTCGCCCATGCCCAGGAGGCCGCCAAACGGTTGCGCGGACTGTTGGGCAGAAATGCCGAATTAGGGTAAGGTAGCGGAGACAAAATCCCTGATTGGTGAGGAGGCGCGTTGCCGAACCTAACGTCGCTGAAGCCGCTGCTCGCAATCGTCGTTTTCTATCTGCTGGCCTTCTGGCTCAGCCTGTCGTACTGGGCCTTCCGCGATGCCCGCGAGCGCTCGAACAGCGTGCTGTTCCATGTCTTTGCCACCGGGCTCTCCCTGGTCCTGCCGATTTTCGGCCTCTTCATCTACATGATCATCCGGCCGCCGCTCACGATGGCCGAGCGACGCGCCCTCGAACTCGAGACCCAGGCACTGGCCGAGCCGGGTGGGCCGGCGCGTGAACTGCGGCCCTGTCCCAGCTGCGGCGAACCGATCGACTCGCAGTACGTCCTCTGTCCGCACTGCAAAACTCAGTTCAGTAAACTCTGCCCACGGTGCAACAAACAGCTCAAACTGGGATGGAGCGTGTGCCCGTACTGCGCCGAAGAAGTTCCGCTCCAGGGCTCAGTCCCCACGCCGCGCATCGCCCGCTAACACAGTTAGCTCAGAGACTTAACCGCGCCGATGCGCCGTCCAGCCGCGCGCGGCGCACTCGCGCTTAAGAACGTGCGCTCGTGTGCTCGCACGCGCGGCATGCGGCGCCGGCGCTTTGCGCGCGAAAGCGCGGCGGCCTGAAGGCCGCTGACCTGCTAACGAAGTAATGCCACTGGCGGCGCAGGCCCTTCTGCCTTTGGCGGCGCTGCTGGCCGCGGCGGGCTTCGTGCGGTGGCGTCCGCGCCGGAGGGTCAACGGCTGGATCGCGTCCGGCGCGACAGGCATCGCCGGGATCATCGCGCTCGTCGAGCTGCTGCGACTCGCCCCGGGGGAGCACGTCGACGTTCCCTATCTCACCACCTTCCCCTACGCTGACCTTGCGGTCCGGCTCGATGGGCTCTCGCTGGCCTTCGCCGCTACCACCCTGATCACCGCGGCCGCGCTCATGCTGACCCGACAGCAGGTGCGGGGTGACCGGCGCGATCCATGGTTCGGGTGGCTCCTCACCAGTGCCGCGGCGTGTGCCGTCATCCTCGCCGACAACCTGCTGCTGGTCTTCATCGCCCTGCAACTGCTGACCCTTGCCTGGAGTGGAGCGCTGGATGAGACGGCGCGGCGTCGCCGTGGGCTTCGTCTCAGTGTCCAGATCGCGGATATCGGGCTGCTGCTGGCCGCTGCCAGCGCGATCCAATCGGTGGGCACCAGCGCGTTTTCCGGAGTGCCATCGGACACCTTCGGTCTGGCGACGTTCCTCCTCGTGCTCCTGCCGGTGGTGGTGCGGGTGGCCGCCCTCGCCTGGGTTTCCAGTGGACCGCAGGCGGCAGTGACCTTCGAGCCGTCCATCGCCTGGGTCGCGCCGGCCGGTTACCTCCTGCTGCGGCTGCTCGCGCTGATGGGCGGCCGGTTGCCGGATCGCGCGACGGCGGTTGCCTTGTTCGGCGGCGGCGTCCTGCTCGCGATCGGGTTCGCGACGCTCGCCCTCGGCCGGCCGGCCGGGCTGCGCCTTGCGGCGCCGTTGCTGGCCGCGCAGGCGGCGATCGCCGTAGCGCTATCGGCGGGTAGCGTGCCGCTCATGACCGCGGCCAGCACCTGGTTGTGGCTGCTCCTCATCCCGCTCGCCGGACTGGTCAGTGTTCGCGTCGTCGCTGGATCCCTCGCGGAGACGCTGACGCTATTGAACCTGGCCATGATTCCGGGCGCGATCGGATTCCTGGGCTTCTGGCTCGGAGGCCTGGCGCTGGCCGCCACTGGTCTCCTCTTCGGCATGATTCCGCTCGTACTCGCCGTGATCCTTCTGGCGGCCGCGGCGCTGAGCCGAGCCGCGGTCATCCGCTCCATCCACGTCGACCCTGCCAGCATCTGGGCGAGCGTGCTGCTGCTTGTGGCCGCCTTCCCCATCGTCGCCATGAACCCCATCGTGCTGCCCGCCGCAGCGACCGTCCGCCTCGTCCCCCGCGGTACCATCTCGGCAAGTCCGTTGGGGATCGGGACGAGTTTTGGCGCCTGGCCGGCCTTGCTGGTCTCCGTCGCGGTCGCGGCGCTGCTGGGCATTGCCGGCTGGCGGCTCGGCGATCGGTTACCCCTGCGCCGTGCTCGCGGCCGCATCGTCCGCTGGCCGACCGGTTGGGCACGGTGGCCGGTTCGGCCGCCCGCCGTCCCTACCTGGAGTCGCTTCCTGCTCGGCGGCGCGTTCCTGGTTGCGGTCGTCCTGGCGATGGTACGACCGTGATCGTCTATTTCCCCTTCCTTCTCTTCGCGGCTGGCACGCTCGTCGCGTACGGCAGCACCGGGCTCCGGCGCCAGGCGGCGACCATTGCCACTGTGGCCGCCAGCGGCTGGTCGCTCGTGCTGCTGGTGGATCCCGGGTCGGGCACGTGGGCCATCGGTCCGGTCGTGGCAACGCTACTGTTGCCGCGCGCCGGCCAGCGTGCCCAGTCCAATTTTGAGGGGCTGACCCGGCGCGTCGTCACGCTGGCCGTGGCCGTGCTGGTGGCGCTTTTTCTCGCGACCCGGTTGCCGATCGGGGAGAACCCGATCCTGCTCAGCGCGGTGCCCTGGCTCCTGGGCGCGCTCGGGACGGCCTGGTTTGTGAGCCCGATCGACGAACCAGAGCGCCTGCAGGGGCAGGCCCTGATGATCGCCGCCGTCGCGGTCCTGATCCTCATCGCGGTGCCGACGGGCCCGCTGACGACAGGCGTTGCCGGAGCGATGGCCCTGATGCCGATCGCCGGTGAGCGAGGGCGGATACCGGGACGGCTTCGTCCGGCCTTCAGCGGCGTCCTGTTGCTGGCCGCCGGCGCCGCGGCGGCGCTGGCGGTCGTTGGTCCCGCCATCAGGCCGTTCAGCATGGACGACCTCTCGTTCGACGTCGGCGGGCCGGTGCTGCTGGCCACCGCCATCGTGCTTGTTGCCGGGTCTGCGGTCAGCGCGGTCGGCGCCGAATGGGCCGCGCTGGTCGCCGTCCTGGCGCTGATCGCGTCAGCACCCGGCCTGCGCTGGTCGGCACTGGCGGCGCTGGTCGCCGTCGCCACCGGATTGGAGCGAAGTGCGGAGCGACCCGCCTGGCTCGCCGTCGGGGTGCTGAGTGCGGTGCCCGTCCTCCAGGCGCTGGCCTCGCCGTCCTGGAGTGCGCGAGTCCAGGCGGTGGCCCTGGCCGTCGGACTGGTCCTGACGCTGCTCGCCGCCACCACAGGGATGCGCCGGGTGCTGGTATTGCCCGCCATCACCCTCTCGGTGATGCTGGCATTGAGCTCGCTCAGCACGAGCAACCTCGTTCGGTTCCAATGGATTGCCGCCTTCGGTGCAGCGCTGCTGATCGCCCAGCCGCTGCTCACCATGCTGATCGGCGGAAGTCGCCGCGAGGTCATCCGCGACCGGTTGCTCTTCGGCCTCCTGCTGCTCGCGATCGGCGCGCGCGATTCTCTGGGGCTCGGTGAGCTTGCGGTAGTCCTGCTGCTGGTCGACCTGGCGATCGTCCGGATCGACCATCTCCCAGCGGCATCGGACCGGGTCGCGCGGATGGTCTTCCTGGCGCGATCGAACTGGCCACCATCGGCGACCTTCGCGGGAGCGACGCTGGCCGTGATTGGCGCCCTGCAGGCCTCGCTTGTGCTGGGTCTGCTGGCGGCGATCATGCTCGCCGCCCTGCAGCTGGCACCCTTGCTCGACCGGCACGCCCTGGCCCCGGGACCGGAGCGCCCTCGCTCGTCGCTTCGCTGGATCGGCCCCGTCGTTTCCATCGCCTGCGGCATTGCCCCGGCCCTGGTGCTCCGGATGCTGCGGCTCTGAACCCGTGACCATCACACCCACGCTCGTTTTGGCTTCGTCATCCGCTCGTCGCGTGGACATCCTCAAGTTGGCCGGTGTGCGGTTCCGCACGATGATCCCTGGAATCGATGAACGGCCGCCCCGCCCGCTCGGTCCGGTCCGCTTCGTTTTGTGGGCGGCCGAGGCGAAGGCCGAGGCGGTCGCCAGCCGCGTCCAGGGTGCCGTCGTGGTGGCGGCCGACACCGAGGTGGTGCTCGACCGACGAATCTTCGGCAAGCCCACGGATCGCCGCCAGGCTGCCGATTTTCTTCGCGCCCTATCCGGGCGGACGCACCTCGTCTATACCGCCGTCCAGATCATCGACGGGAGTTCTGGATGCCGCGCCCAGGGGATTTCGCGGACGTACGTCACAATGCGTGAACTTTCGGACGCAGCGATCTCGGCCTACGTGCGCTCGGGTGAGGCGCAGGATAAGGCCGGCGCCTACGCTATACAGGGCGAAGGTCGCCGCCTGGTCACCTCGATCCGGGGACCCTACGACAACGTCGTTGGGATGCCGATGCGCCTGTTGACACGGTTGCTGGGCGAATGCGGGATCCCACTTCTGGTGAAGAATCCGGATGGGCCCGAACTTACCCCGCTCGCGTCTGACTAGCCTCCTCGTGTTGATGATGCTCAGCACACTGGCGCTGGGCGCCTGCGGTCCGAGCGCGAACTCCCGCCTGGTCATTTCGCAGAGCACCGACGCCCCCAGCGGGTCCGACCACAAGGGCCACCTCTCGCCCGGATCGTTTACCGGCATCACGCTCTCCATCCGCAACACCGGTGCCGGGCCTGCCCGCGGGCTGACGGTCGAGGATCTGCTACCCGCCGGCTTCCATTACTACGAGCTGACTACCCTGGGTGGCAATGCGATCCGCACCGCCACCAGCGAGCCGGCCGCCCAAGGCAATCCCGCCTGGGGAACCTGGACCATTCCGGCCGGCAACGGCAACATCGTGAGCGCTCTGGTTATCAGCTTCAGAGTGCAGGCCGCGGTCAAGCCCGGCGATTATGTCAACCAGGTCAAGCTGACGACCTCGACCCCGTCGGACATCGACCAGGGCAACGGGGCGGGGCTGGTGGTCGAGCCGCGCCCATCGCTCGTCCTGGCGGTGGCGGCCGCGACCGGGCAGGTGACAACCGGCAGCCTGGCAACCTACGTGATCTCGGTGAGCAATGTCGGCTCCGCGGTGGCGAAGAGTGTGGCGATTTCGGTGAGCCTGGCCCCGGGTTTCCTCTACAGCAGCACCACCGCATACGAGGGCAACAGCATCCGGGTGAGTTCGATCGATCCGCCGGCGAACAGCCTGCTCCCCCTGTGGTCATCATGGGATGTCCCCGGCGCCGTCAACGGGGGCCCGGGGCTGTTGCGATTGACGTTTGCCGCGCGCGTCTTGCCGGCGGTGGCGCCGGGTGTTTACAACCTCACGGCAGCGGTCACCAGCAGCAAAGATGTTCCGGCGCAAACCATCGGCAATACCGCGCCGGTGGCCGTCGGCAAGAGCACCAGGGTGCCAATCACGATGACTGTCGCCCCGACGGCGCCCTATGCTCCACAGAACGGAACGGTGACCTACGTGATCACGGTTGAGAACGACAGCACCGACGCGGCCCAGGCGGTGACGGTGACCGACACGCTGCCGCAGGGCTTTAGCTTCAAGTCGACCAATGGCATCGTCATCAATGGGAAGAATGCCGGGTCGCGGCTCCAGCCCACCGCCGGTTCGGCGACGCCCCAGTGGGGCCCGTTCATCATCCCGGCGGGAGGATTCAATGGGGCGACGCTGGTGATCACATTCACCGCAAACGTCAACGGTGCCAGCCTGGGGCCACACCCCAACGTGGTTTCGGGAAATAGCAGCAACGCGCAGATCACCGGTGGATCCGACCAATCGCCCGTGACCATCACGGCCACCTAGGGCAGCCTTCACGCTCGAGTGAATTGAGAGAATGTAGGACGCGATGTCGAGAACACAACGAGAACTGAAGGCGATGCGCCAGCAGCAGCGCGAGGATGCGGCGGCCCGCCAGCGCGCCCGCGATCGGCGCAACCTGTTCATCATCGGGGGCATCCTCGGCACGGCGGCGATCGTCATTCTGGTGGTCGCGCTTGCCCTGCGCCACCAGGAGCAGCAGTTGACTGACAACCGCCTTTCCTTTCAGACGGTGACCGGCACCATCGGGCAGGAGATCCCCGATGAGGGGCCGGCCACGCACGTCGACCCGTCGACCACCCCGACGTATAAGTTCTATCCGCCCACCTCGGGGCCGCACTATTCGCTGCAGGGCCAAGCGCCGGTGCCCTGGCAAACGATCGGCGACCTGGTGGAAGGCCAGTTCGTGCACAACCTGGAGCACGGAGGGATCGCGATCCTTTACAACTGCCCGAGCGGCGATGACTGCACCGCGCTCAAGACCCAGCTGGAGAACTACGTGAAAAACCTGGCTCCGGCGGAGCCGCAATTCGGCAAGGTCAAGCTCGTGATGACGCCGTACTCGAAGGGCATGCAGAAGAAGATCGCCCTCGTGGCCTGGCACTTCGTCGACTTCCTCGACGCCTACGACCAGAACGAGATCACGCGCTTCTACGAAAATCACGTCGACAAAGGACCGGAAGCGATCGCGTGATAAACTACGGTGTTGCGCCCGCGGGCGCTTTTGCCATGTTTGCCATTGTTGCCACCAGCGGAAAGCAGTTCAAGGTGTCGGAGGGCGACCGCATCCTGGTCGACCGGGTGCCAGCGAACGTGGGAGAGACCGTGCGCCTCGATTCGGTGCTCATGGTGGGCGGCGACAACAAGCCGATGATCGGCACCCCCTTCGTCGCCGGAGCGGCGGTGGAGGCGACGGTGGTCGCGCACCGGTCCGGCGACAAGATCATCGTCTTCAAGTTCGAGGCGAGAAAGCGTCACCGGCGCAAGACCGGGCACCGTCAGCAGCTTTCCGAGTTGCGCATCGGCGCCGTCCAGGCGCCCGACGGCACGAGCGCATCACGACCGGCGGCCGGGGAGCGGCCGGCGCCGGCCGCGCGGCCCAGAGCCGGCGAGCGATCCGTGGCCGGGGCCCGTCGGGGCCGGCGCAAAGTTGCGGCGGACGCGCCAACAACAACGCAGGAGTAAGACATGGCACACAAGAAAGGCGCAGGCAGCTCACGCAACGGACGCGACAGCGTCGGCCAGCGGCTTGGAATGAAGACGGGCGCCGGACAGGCGGTCAATGCCGGCACCATCCTGCTTCGCCAGCGCGGAACGGCGATCTTTCCCGGGACCAACGTCGGCATGGGGCGCGACCACACTCTGTTCGCCCTCATCGACGGCGTCGTCCGCTTCGAGCGGACCGGCCACGGACGCAAGAAGGTGTCCGTGCTCGCCGAAGCGGTCTAGCGCGCCAGGCGCTCCGGTCATGCCGGGGCGAGTCCATGATGCGGCGAGGGCCACGCTGATGGGGCACCGCTGATGTTTATCGACCGGGCCAAGATCTTCATCAAGGCGGGAGACGGTGGCGCCGGCGCATTGAGTTTCCGGCGCGAGAAATACGTGCCGCGCGGCGGCCCCGACGGCGGCAACGGTGGCCGCGGCGGCAACGTGATCCTCGAGGTTTCCCGGCAGCTCAATTCGCTCCAGGATTACCGCTTCAAGCATCACTTCGCCGCGGGCCGGGGTGGGCGTGGCGGCGGTAGCCGGCGCCACGGGAAAGACGCCTCCGACCTCATCTTGCAGGTCCCACCGGGCACGCTCGTCAAGGATGAGGAGGGCAAGACGATCGCGGACCTGGTTGGTGCGAATCAGCGGCTGGTGGTCGGACGCGGGGGACGGGGCGGTCGAGGTAATGCCAGCTTCAAGTCCGCGACCCGGCAGACGCCACGCTTCGCCGAGCTGGGTGAGCCGGGGGAGTCTCGCTGGCTGTGGCTGGAGCTGAAGCTGATCGCGGATGCCGGCCTCATCGGCCTTCCCAATGCCGGTAAATCGACGCTCTTGTCGGCCGCCAGCGCTGCCCGGCCCAAGATTGGCGATTATCCCTTCACCACCCTGGAGCCGGTGCTGGGCGTCGTCGAGCTGGCGGAGGATGCGACGTTCGTCATGGCGGACCTTCCTGGGCTGATCGAGGGCGCCCATGCCGGGGCCGGGCTGGGGCTGGAATTCCTCCGCCACGTGGACCGAACCCGAGTGCTGATCCATGTCATCGATGCCGCGGCGGGGGACCAGCACAAGCTCTGGAATGATTACGAGCAGGTGCGGGCGGAATTGAAGAAGTACAGTGCCTCGCTGGCGCGCCGTCCCCAGCTGATCGCACTGAATAAAATGGACGCCGTCAGCGAGCCCTCCGAGGTACTGGCCTTCCGGCAGCGGCTGGTCAGGCTGCGCCGCCGGTCGTTTCCCATCTCCGCCGCAACCGGTGAGGGTGTGCCGGATCTACTCTGGGCGACCTGGCGGATGCTCGAGCGGCGCAAGCGCGAGGCTCCCGAGCCGGTGCCCGCGCTCAAGGTCTACCGGGGACCGAGCTCGGCCGAGCCCTTCACCATCGAACCGATCGATGGCGGCTTTCGGGTCTCGGGAAATCAGCTCGAGCGGTTGCTGGCGATGACGGACATCACCAATCCCGAGGGACTGGCGCACTTCCAGCGGATGCTCGATCGTTGGGGGTTGAACGATGCGCTGGCCCGCCACGGAGCCCGCGGCGGTGAGATGGTGCGGATTTCGGACGCGGAGTTTCTTTACGACCCCGAGCGCTGACCCCCCACCCCGACCCTCCCCCGCAAGGGGGGAGGGAGACCTCGTGCCCCTACCCCGACCCTCTCCCCCAAGGGGCGAGGGAGATGCCGGAGGCGGCAGCATTGGCATCATGGGTGGGACCTACGACCCGGTTCACAACGGCCACCTCGCCGCCGCCCGCCAGTTGCGAGACGAGGCCGCCCTCGAGCAGGTCTGGTTGGTCCCGAACGCGTATCCACCCCACCGGAGTGCCGCTCCGGTGGCCAGTGCCGAGGACCGGATGCGCATGGTAGAGCTGGCGGTCAGCGATCAACCAGGATTGGTCGCGTCGCGGATCGAAGTCGATCGGGGCGGAATCTCGTACACGATCGACACCGCCCGAGAGCTGGCCCGAACGCTTCCCGGACGACGGTTCGAGTTGTTGCTCGGATCCGACGTCGCGCTCCAAATCCGGGCATGGCACGAAGCCGACGCGCTGCTCAAAGAGGGGAGCTTTACCATCTTCAATCGACCGGACACCAGCATCGCCCTTTCCACGCTCTATGAGCTCGGTTTCAGCCCGGCACGGACCCGGCTGGTGCACCTCGACACGCCCGCCATCGCCGCCCACCAGGTCCGCGACCGACTGCGGCGTGGCGCCCCCATCGATGACCTGGTGCCGCCCCCAGTGGCCGAGTACATCCAGGCGCACCGGCTCTACCAGGCCTGACGGCTCATCCTGGCCAACTGGGATAATGAGAGCGGTGACCCCCCTTCAGCTCAGCCGGCTCATTTCGAATGCGGCTGCGGACAAGAAGGCGCGGGGGATCGTCCGGTTGGACATTCGGCAGAAAACGTCGATCGCCGATTACTTCGTGATATGCGAAGGAGACACCGATCGGCAGGTGCGCGCCATCACCGACTCGATCATCGAAGCAGGAAAAGGCAAAGGGGTTCGGCCCCTGCGCATCGCCGGGTACGGAGAGGGATCGTGGGTCGTGCTCGACTATGCGAGCGTCATCGTGCACATCTTCCTCCCCGGCGAGCGCTCGTACTACGACCTGGAGTCGCTCTGGAAGAGTCCGGCAAAAGCCGATGCTGCGGCCGGGAATGGCTCGAAGCAGCCTGCTAAAGAACGGCCCCGGCCTGCCAAAAAACCGGCGGGACCGACACGACGGCGCATCCGTTCCGCCTAAGGGGCTTGTGCGCGGCGTCTGAAGCCGCCTCCTGAGCCTGTAGGATAATGTCGACAGTCGCGTTCCATTAGGGCGCGGCGCACGAACCATGGGCTCCAAAACACCGGTTGCCCCGCCCCATCCCCACGTCACCGTCGACGACGTGTGGCACGGCGCCCTACCCAAAGAGACCCAAATGGTCGCCGGGGCGGCCGGGATGCGGCGGGAGGTCGTCTGGTGCACCGCGCTGCGCGCCCGGCCGCCGGCCTTCACGCCGCTTCGCGGTGGCGAGCTGCTGCTGATCAACCCTCACGTGCTGAGCGCCGTCGACGGCCGCCTCACGCTGGCGCGCTTGCTGGAATCGCTCGCCGGCCAGGGTGTCGCCGGCGCCGCGGTCTCTGGTCGCGTCTCGGTGGAAGCCCGCCGGGTCGCCGACGCCCACGGTCTGCCATTATTCGCCCTGCCGGTTGGCCTTGCCCTCGACCAGGTCGAGCAGCAGGTCCTGCGCTATGTCGTCGACCGGCGCGCCGAACTCCACGAGCGCGCGCAGGATCTGCACCGCCAGCTCAGCGAGCTGGCCCTGGCCGGGCGGGGCCTCCCCGCGCTGCTGGCCCGGCTGCATGAGCTGACCGGAATCCCGGTGGTGCTCGAGCACGATTCCAGGGTCGACTACGTCGGTGCGGGCGAGCGGCTGCCGGAGGACCTAGCCGCTGCGATCGCGGCCGAGCGGCCGGCCCTCGACGAGTGGTTGCGCGAGGTGCCGCTCAGCGCTTTCGATCCACCGGTGGCGCTGCGATCCCTGGTCAGCGGCCGGGCCCGGTTGATTGCCCCAATCCTCGTCCAGGGGAGCATAGCCGGATTCCTCTCCTTGCTCGGGACAGATGGTGAGCTGGGCGAACTGCACCGGCTGGCGGTGGGACGGGCGGCGCACGCCTGCGCCATCGAGCTGGTGCGGGCCCGGGCCGCGCGCGACGCCCGCGATGAGGCCGAGGAAGAATTGCTCGATGCCTTGACGGCCGGCCGGCCCGGCTCGCATGAGGCGGCCCGCGAACGGGCGAAGCGCAAAGGATTCGATGTGGACGCCCCCTACCTCGTCGTGACTGCCGATGCGGCCGCCTCCGGAAAGGCCGCCAGGATCCGAGGCGCGTGGGAGCGCCAGCTGGCCGTGATGCGGAGCAGCGCGCTGGTTCGGGATCGCGGCGCCACCACCATTGCGCTGATCAGTCTGACCGGACGCAGGGCGCCGGAACCGAAGGCACTGGTCGATCAACTGCATCGGGCAGCGCGTGCGGCCACCGCGGCTGCGGTGGCTGTGGGATACGGCGCCGTCCGCTCGGGCGCGACCGGGGTGGCGTCGGCCGCCCGCGAAGCGGAGCAAGCGCTGACGATGGGCCGCCGCCTGTTTGGCCCGGACAGCGCGACGGCCTTTTCCGACCTGGGCCTCTACCGCTTGTTGTACGCCCTGCAGCCCCTACCGGAACTGCGCGACTTCAGGGACCAGGCGCTGGCCAGGCTGCACGGGAAGGATCGTGGCGGTGTGTTGCTGCAGACGCTGGGCGCCTACCTCGCGACCAACGGAAGCCCGACCGACGCGGCCGATCGCCTCCACCTGCATCGCAACACCGTGCTCTACCGGCTTGGCCGGCTCGAGGACCTGCTGCAGGTCGACTTGCGCGACGCCGAGGTGCGACTCGGGCTGCACCTGGCCCTCAAGATCGGTGACGTGCTCGAGGTGTAGGCCCTTACTTCGGATGCGTCCGGATGACGTCTGGAAAGCTCGACGCCGAGGGCAGCGGGCCGACCACAGGCGCCGGGCCGGCGCCTAACACCGAGAGGATGGCCGCGGCGATGGCGGCGTGTCCCTGGTCGCCGGGATGGAACCAGTCACTGTGGCCCAGGTAGCTGGATCCACCGTCGGCGGCGTGAAAGTCGTTCACGCCATAAAACCCGGTGAGGCTGACGAAGGTCGCGCCATGCCGCTGGCAGGTATCCGCGATGATGGCGTCGATGCTGGTCGATGGCAGCCAGCTGCCGACGCAAAGGACCTGGGTGTGCGGTCCGGTGACGGCGTTGACGATCGTCTCGTACTGGGCCGCGAAGGTTGCGGGCGGCGTGTAGAAGCCGACGTCGTTGGTGCCGAGCTCGATCGTGACCAGGGCGGGCTGCGCCGCCTGGACAACACTCAATTGTTGGATGCCCCAGCCGGCCCTGGCCCCACTGCGCGCCACCAGGTTGAGGTTCATCCCCAGCTTCTCCGCGACCAGCACCGGGAAGGTATCGTCCTGCGCGGTCGCGTAGCGGCCGGCACTGATGCTGTCGCCCAGGGCGACATAGACCTTGCCCTGCAGCCTGGCGTGGTCGGCGTTCGCGTGCACGCCGAGGACCTCGCTCGGCGCCATCGCCGGACCTTTCGCCGCCGGCTGCCCGACCGAGAGGACCACCAGCAAAATCCAAATCAGATATGTCACGACCCGCGGGGCGCGCAGCGGTATCGCCGTTGACCCCATCCTCCTGCGTCTATTCTGCCAGCCCTGCCGCTGCGGCTGCCCCCGCGAACGCAAGCCACGCGCTAGACCAGTCCTGACTCCAGGGTGGTGACCATCTCGGCGAGGGCCCGGACGGCCCAGTTTGGACGGTCGGACATGCCAAAGAGCTGTAAGCGGGCCTCGGCTAGATGTTCGGTCGCCTGCCGCCGGCAGATCGCCAGCGCGCTCGACTGGGTGATGATCGCGCGCGCCGTCTCCATCTCCGCCGCGCTGAACCTGGCGCGGGTGAGCAGAGATCGCAGCACCCGGCGGTTTCCGGCGGCGCCGCTTTTGAGCGCCACCAGCGTCGGCAGTGTCTTCTTGCCATTCTTCAGGTCACTGCCGAGCGGTTTACCGGTTTGGGTGGCTGAGCCCCACACCCCGAGGATGTCGTCGATCACCTGGAAGGCCAGCCCCAGATGGTGGCCGAACCGACCGGCTTTCTCGAGTGATGCATCGCCGACGCCGGCAGCGATGCCGCCCAGCCGCGCGGCGCATTCGAACAACGCGGCAGTCTTGAGACCGATCATTTCCATGTACTCTTCGACGCCGACATCGACGCGCTGCTCGAACTGGAGGTCAAGCACCTGGCCGCGGCAGAGCCCGAGCATGGTCTCCGCAAGCAGCGATAACGCAGGTCTGGTTCGATCCGTGTAGCGGGCCGGCAGGAGCTCCACCACAGCCCGGGTGACGAGCGCTTCGAGGGCTGCCCCGGCATTGATCGCCTGGCCGGTACCCCAGACCTTCCAGACAGAAGGCCGCCCGCGTCGCAACTCATCGTGGTCCTGCACGTCGTCGAAAACGAGCGAGAAATTGTGCACCAGCTCGACGGCGACCGCCGCCCATACCGCATCGGCGTAGCGACGGCCGAATGCCTCACAGGTGAGCAACGCCAGGTTGGCCCGAAGCCGCTTGCCCGGCCGGTCGCCAGATTTGCGCAGGCCGAGGTGGTACTGGACCATCTCGGTGAGGAGGGCACTCTGACTGGAGCCAACTTGCTGAGAGAGCCGACCCAGCTCGCGGTCGAGGGCTGCGTTCATTGAATGCAGCCGGTCCGTGCGGCTGGCGAAGGGCTTGGTCTTTGCCATCATCGGACTTCGGCAGGCGGGCTGATCTTGAGCGCGGCGATCGTGGGCGCACCGGCGCAGAACATGGCGACCCGAAGCTGCCAGGCAAAGCCGTCGAGCAGACGCCGCACCGCTTCCTCGCTTTCGGATGCCGCCACCAGGACGGCGTGGGCAAAGCCGGTGAGGTCGGCTCCCAGCCCGATCGCCTTGGCGGCATCGAGGCCGTGTCGCAGGCCGCCGCTGGCAATCAGCGGCAGCTGAGGCGCTGCCCGATGGGTGGCGACGAGCGCTTCGGCAGTCGGGATGCCCCATTCGGAGAAGGCGAGGGCCAGCTCGACTTCCTCGGGCCGCTCCCGGCGGAAGGCTTCCACCCTCGCAAAGCTGGTGCCGCCCAGGCCGGCGACGTCGATGCCGGCCACCCCGGCTTGCGCCAGCTGCGCCGCCACCTGCCCGGAGATGCCGCAACCGACCTCTTTGACGATCACCGGCACCGGCATCTCCTTGCAGAGCATGGCGATCTTCTCGATCAGTCCGCGGAAGTTGTGATCACCTTCGGGTTGGAGCGCCTCCTGCAGCGGGTTGAGGTGTAACACCAGCGCATCGGCCCCGATCATCTCGATCGCTTCCAGGCACTGTTCCTTGCGCATGCCGTAGTTCAGCTGCACCGCGCCGAGGTTGGCAAAGAGCAGGACGTCGGGGGCCACGCCGCGGACCTGGTAGGTCCCCCGTAGATCCTTGTGCGTCAGCCCCGCTCGCTGGGAGCCGACCCCGAAGGCGATCCCGACACTCTGCGCGACCAGGGCCAGCCGGCGGTTGATGTCACCGGCGGCATGGGCACCACCCGTCATGCTGGAGATGAGGAAGGGCAGCTTGAGTGGCTTCTTCAGAAAGCTGGTCGACGGATCGATGGAGTCCAGGTCGAGTTCGGGAAGCGCCTGGTGGGTGAAGGCAAAACGTTCGAAGCCGGCGCTGCGGGTGGACTGGACGGAGGCTTCGAGTGACAGCCGCAGGTGCTCGAGCTTGCGTTGGGCGATCCGGGAGAGGGGATGACCGTTGGCGTCGAGCGCCATCAGCCCGCCGCCGCTTCGGCCTCCGGCGTAGCCGGGTGGTCGTCGTGCACGTCGGCTTCCAGAGCCTCCGGATTTTCCGCCTGCCGCTTGCGCATCATCTGGATGAAGTAGTCGACGATGATCGGGTCGAACTGCGTCCCCTTACCGGCCTCGAGCTGGGCGAGGGCGAAATCGGGTGTGCGGCGCTGCCGGTAGGGCCGGGTCGAGGTCATCGCGTGATAGGCGTCGCAGACCGAGACGATGCGGGCATGGAGCGGGATGTTCTGTCCCGCCAGTCCATCCGGGTAGCCGCTGCCGTCGTACCACTCGTGATGGTGGAGGACGACGTTGAGAATCTGACGGAACGCCTTGATCGGCTGTAGAATGCGCGCCCCCAGGATCGGGTGCATGCGCATGATCAACTTCTCGTCCTCGTCGAGTTTCCCCTCCTTGAGCAGCACCTTGTCGACCACCCCGATCTTGCCCACGTCGTGGAGGATGGCAGCGAGACGCAGCTGGTTCTTGTGCGCCGCCGAGAGTTGCAGCATGTCGCCCAGGTCTTCCGCCAGCTTGGCGACGGACTGTGAATGGCCGCTGGTGTAGGGGTCCTTGGCGTCGATCGAGGCCGCCAGCGCGTTGAGCGCCTCGAGGGTCGCCTCGCTGTTCGGCGACAGCATGCCCTCGGCGAGCTCTTCCAGATGGCTCGAGTTGGCGATCTGGCCCAGCCGCTTCTCCAGGGTTGCCACCATGCCCGGACCCACCGTGTCGGCGCTGGCCAGCTGGGCGACGACCTCGCTGAGCACCGAGTCGAGGGCCGCCACGCTTTCCAGCTCGCAGGCGCCGCAGATGCAGTTGCGGCCGCGCTTTTTCGCCATGTACATGGCGAGGTCGGCCCGATTCAGCAGCTCGTCGCGATTCTTCGCGTCCACCGGGTAGGTGGCCCAGCCCACCGACGCGGTCAGCGGCGCGAAGATCGTTTTCGGGTTGTACATGAAGACCTTGGCCAGGGTGTCGCAGATCTCCTGCGCCCGGATGGGCGCCGTCTGGATGTCGACGCCCGGCAAGATGGCCACAAACTCCTCACCGCCGTAGCGGGTCACGGTATCCTCGCGCCGCATCGTCGACGAGATGGTGCGCGCCGCGGCTTTGAGCGCCACGTCACCGGCGGCGTGGCCGAAGCTGTCGTTGTAGACCTTGAAGCGGTCGAGATCGATCATCATCACGGTGATCGAACCACCGGTATCCTTCGTCTTCTCCAGCTCTTCGTCGAACCTCGTGTGGAAGTAGCGGTGGTTGGGAAGACCGGTGACGGAGTCCGTCACCGAGAGCTTTTGCGCCTGGTCCAGGGCGTGGGCGTTGCGCATCGCAATGCCGGCGCGCTCCGCGAAGGTCAGCATCAGCTCCTGCTCGGTCTGACGTAGCGGTTCGACGCGACTCTGAAAGCCGATGATCATGTCCGCGATCGCGCGTGCGCCGTGGAACACCGGGACGCGGTACCAGAGCCCGGCGGGCAGCGGCTTATGGTTGTCGGGCAGCACGATATTCGGGTCGCTTATGGGGATCACCTGCTCGCCCATCGCTGGGGTCAATGACAGGCGTGCCGCGGTCATGTCGACGCCCGCGTGCTGCGCTTTGAGCTCCGGATTCCAGTCGACGTACAGCGTCGAGGCCGCTGGCGCCGACTCGTCCTGACCGATCAACGGTGGCATCTGGACCTGGAGGAGGAAGGCGTCCGCGTTGAGCAGCAGGCGGCCTTTCTCGGCGGCGAGCTGGCAGGTCTGCTCGAACTCCAGGTCACGGTTCAGCTCGACGGTGACCTCGGACAGCGAGGCGTGTGCCCGCTCGAGCTCCTCCTGCAGAGCTCGCTCCGCCCGCCGAGCGCGGTCGCCGACGAAGCCGACGAAGATGCCGGTGAGGGCGACGAAGCCGGTGCGCATCGCCAGGTCGGTGAGATTGTTGGCCGTGAGCGCCGTGCCCTGGACGGCGTTGCCGTAGTAGACGACCGCGGTATAGCTGAGCGCGATCGTGAGGACGGCGACGATCGCCGCCAGACCGCCGAACCGGACGGCGGTGGTGACGGTCACCACGAAGTAGGCGAGGAAGAAGGGTGACGCCAGGCCGCCGGTGACGGCAACGCCGCCGGTCACCAGCAGGACGTCGCCGATGGCCGAGATGTAGCCGCTGGTGAGCCACGCCGGCCGGCGCGGCAGGATCACGACGAGCAGTGTCAGGTTGTAGATCGCACCAAGGCCGATCAGCGCCAGCAGCGTGACGAGCGACTGGCGGTTGAGGCTCGACGCCAGGAAGGGGAGGGCGCCAAGGGAAACGAGAATTGCCAGCCAGCGGATCCAGATGATGCGCCGCTCCATCTCGATCGCTGAAGCATCGGGCTGTCCCGCGGCGGCGGGCTTGCGCGCGCCGAGCTTCAGGTTGATGGAGCTGCTCATGGTGCTCGGCTAGCCCGCCTTCAACAGGCGGTCGGGACGGCCCTGCCGCGTGCGCGGAACCTCGTAGAAGTCGAGCAGGACCTGGGTGCTGTCGATCAGGTGACTCAAGAACGGCTGGGTGATGCCGGTGCGACGCTCTCGCGCGATGGCCTTCTTCAGCTGCTCGAACTCTTCCTCCATCAGGTGATGGACGGCCTCGCGCGCGCTCTCCAGCGTCCGGTCGCTGGGGCCGCTCACGATCAGGTCGACGGAGTTGAAGCGGCCCTGCGCCGCTTCCCGCTCATGCGTGCGCAGGTCATTGGCCAGGCGCACCACACGCGCCGCCTGGCAGATGTGGCCGAAGATCCGGTTTTTCAGCTCCTGGGAAACGTCCTGGTAGGAAAAGGCGAGGATGCTCACCTGGACGATCGGGAAGGAGCTGCTGTACATCCCGTTCGCCAGGTAGGCGTCGAGCGTGACCCGCTCCTGGTGCTTCAGCCAGTGGTTCTCCTGGAGCATGGTCCAGATGGACTTCTCCCACACCAGCCGGCGCATCGCCGTCCATTCCTCGGGGACCTCGTCCTCGCGGAACTGGTCCTCGATCTTCCTGGCCACGGTGGCGTGCACCAGCGGCATCTGGCTGAGGTCGCGATTGTGCCAGAGCAGGAAGTTCTGACAGACCCGGCGATAGTCGGCCAGGTCGAGCTCTGGATGGTCTTCCTCCAGGTAGTCATCGATATAGACGATGTAGGCCATGGTGCGGGCCAGGGTCAGGGACTGCTCGAAGCTCGCGCTCGGGTGAAGCAGGACCGCGGCCCGACAGACCTCGCCCAGCATGTCGTCCCCCCGGGGGTTGTCCTCGACCAGGTGGCGGATGACCGGCACCTCATCCGTCTGGAGCAGCAGCCGTTCTTTTAGCCGGTTAATCCGCCGATCTTGCATGTTCGCTCCTCGCCAACAGGATCTGAGCCGAGAGGACCGCCGATCGAACCACCTGGGTCGGGCCGTACAGGGTCTTGCCCACCCACAGAGGAATGACGGGCTCGGCCTCGGTTTCATTCAGGTAGGCAGCAGCCCGGGCCAACGGCTCGGTCATCGCTGCGAGCGTCTCGGCGGGGGCGTTCATCAGCGCCTGGACGGCGTACGCCGTCTCTTCCGGGGTACCCTTTCCGAACCAGCCCCAGGAACCGTCTTCCCGCTGGCTGTTCTTCAACCAGGTGAAGGCCGGCCGGCAAAGGTCCGGTGCCGACGCGGTGAGCGCGAAGACGGCGTGGGCGGTGGCATAGAAGGGGGAACCATGCCACTTGTCGACCCAGTGGTCGCCGTCTACGCGCGCATCACGCAGGTACTTGATGACTTTCTGCTGGATCAGATGCTGGCGGGGAAAGGGCGGCACAACCTGAAGCACCTCGAGCACATGGGCGTTGGCGCTGACTGAGGCATCGCGCTCGAGCGGGAAGGT